>JAEEOK010000011.1 GCA_016284235.1 Succinivibrionaceae bacterium | reverse complement strand
TCAAGGTTGCAGATCTGAATCTGACCATAACCTCTCTTCAGAATATGCAGGAAACCATCGGATCAGATGTTCAGCAGGAGATGCTGTTAATCCAGGATATGATGTCAAAGGTTTCATCCTATACACAGGGTGCGGCAAGCGCCATCAACAAGTCTGGTGACACTTTGAGTGCAATTCTCAGATAACTGCAGACACATACTGTGCAATGAAAAAAGAAGCGGATGGATACAAAACTGGATCTGTCCGTTCTTTTTTTTATTTGTGGACATATTCCTAGCATCTATTCCAGAAAAACTCTTGCAACTATTGCTCAAATACTGCTGTCAAGGGACAATTCAAAAAGAGTTCTGAACATATTTCTTAAAAGTTCAGGAATACCTTCAACCCCAAGTCTGTCGGCACGCTCCACAATATTGATGGCAAGTCCCGGCTTGCTTCTGCGATGTATTGCCCTTTCGATAATCTTGTTTACCGTAACATTCTGTATATCACCATAGCCGGACTCTTTACGATAGACGGATTCAAAACCGTTATGAAATAAAAAATGCTCAATATCCAAATCTGGAAGTCTTGTTATATGATGAGAAGACTGCTGATCCTTTTTCAGCAGTCCTGATGCAATTGAAGCGTACTTAACACCGGCTTCATCACCGTCGCAAAGAAGATGCCAGCTGATTCCGAACTGCTTGGCAAAATTGATAAGCGGATTTGCTCCGCACTGAGCAAATTCAATAACTCGGATGCCTTCTGCCTGGAGATTGTACCCAGCAATTGCTGCAAGCTGGATCATAAGCCAGATTTCAGTCTCACCCTCAACCAGCAGCCAGACCCTGGCATACAAGGACATAGGACGCGTAAGTCGCACATGGGATGCAATGCGTCTTAAGTCATCAGTTGAAAACATCTTTTCATTAAGATTGTAGCATGTAACATCACCATGATTGTTTCTTACCATCCGCCGTATATCTGACAGTCCAAGACATGAAAGAAGATCACCGGAATTGGTTGAGAACAGCTTCTGAAAACCAATATGATCAAGTATGGACATGAACATCATCAGATAAGAAGGATGAAGACGACTTTCAAGATCTGACATTATGAGAATAGGAAAGCAAACCTTCGGAAGTTTCCTGCTTCCTCTCGCACGCATCAGGGCATCCTGAAAAACAACCATAATCAGCTTCATAGTTCTTGTGGTTGATTCAAAAAGGCTCTGCAGCGTACCCATGCCGGCAAGTGACAGCGGACGGGACGCGATTTCTCTAGCCGAACGGTAACGCATGGATCTTGTCTCGCGAAAATCGGGAACATAGGATCCGATAATAAAACTCAGCGCCTCCAGTCCCTCATCAACGGACTCCCTGTCCACACCGTTAAGTTCCTTATCCTGATTCTTCAGTTTTTCAGCAAGAGCCGAAATCTTCTTTTCCCACTGATTGCTGTATATAACAGGTCCGGTTCCGCGATCCATTCGGCTGTCTCTGATACGGAAAACCGGATTCATTGTTACAAACCGTATAATATCTCGGCGCGTGGTCCGGATAGGCTGACCGAGCTGATTGCAGAAATAATGTCTGGTAAATGCACGGTTTCCTTTACGAAAGGCGACTATGTTATAGTAGATGCGTTTAAATTCATCACCTGAATTCTGAAAAAAACGGCTGACACATTTAAGAGCGTAAGAGTGATCAACCTGTCCGGCCTTCCGCTCTCTGAATATGAATTTCACATCCATATGAGACAGACTCTCTCCCGTCTCCTCATCAATGAAAAAATCCTCTGCACGGAAGCGGCACGGTATGGTGCCGTCACCGAACACTCTTCCGAGAAGATTGAAGAGCGAACTCTTGCCCCATCCGTTTTCACCGATCAGGGCATTAATCCTGTCGAGACGTATATCCAGATTACGTATACCGAAATATCCCCTGACCACTATCCGCTCAAGTATCATTTCTGAGCTCCTCCAAGCGCCTTGTAGAGAGACGCCGTAATCTCAAGCTGGGTTCTAATCTCCTTAAGATTTTCAAGAGTTGCAGCCCTGAGGGCACGCCGGTTATCAAGAAAATCACCATAGGACATTTTTCCGGAATCATACCTCAAGCGGTAATGCCGATCGTTAATCTCCGCCAGCGACAGGGCTTCAGAGGTGTTTTTAATTCTCTGTCTGCCGGCATCCAGCTGAACAAGAAGTTCTCCCACCTCGAAGATGGCCTTGCGCAAAGTATTTTCAAACTGGTATACAGCCTTCTCATAGGTAACTTTCGAAACATTACGGTTAAGAGTGAGCCTCTCGTAATTAAAAAACGGAGCCGTGAGAGCACCGGCAAGTGTGAATGCGGGATCCTCAAAAAACTTAAACAGAGCGTTGGAGCCTGTCCCCAAAGTTCCGGTCAGAGTCAGTTCAGGGAAGAAACTGAGAGTGCTTACATCATAGTCGGCAAGCTTGGATTTGAGATCATTTTCCGCAGATTTCAAATCAGGACGGTTTTCAAGAATATCAGCGGGAATACCCGGTACAATTTCAGGGATCATCTTGCCCTTAAGCGTAAGCTCTGCAGTATCAAAACCGAGATCCTTCTCATCATCAACAGAAAGAAGCAGCATGAGAGTATCCTTTGCGGAAACTATTTCCGTGCGGTAGGTGGCAACGCTGTTTTTCGAAGAAAGACACTGAGCCTTGGTACGGTTGAGATCATACAAGGATATGGCCCCCTCTTTAAACCTGAGCTCAGCAAGTTTGATCAGAGTTTCATACTCCCGTACATTCTCCTCCTCACTCCTTAAAGCATCATTGAAGTATGCGAGCCTCCAGTATGCCGAAGCTATCTGTGAACTGAGGGAAAGCTTTACAGAGGAATAGTCCTCAAGTGAAGCCTCATATGCAAAACGACTTACATCGCGTTCCGCCTTCAGACGGCCGAAGAGATCAATCTCATAGGAAATACCGAAAGAAGCGGAGGATGAACGGGACTTGCTGCCGTTATGATTCCACTTCTGCGATGAATTAAGATGTGCTGAAGGAGTAGGAAGCAGATTAAGATCTGCCACATCAGCACGCAGAGCCATAATCTGGAGTGTTGCCGCGGCAACCTTAAGCTCCGAGGCAGTATCAAACCCCTTTTCTATAAGCGATGAAAGAACAGGATCATCAAAATCACGCCACCAGGCACCCTGAGGATCGCGCATAACCGAACTGAAGGTTGCATTCTCCCCCCATGACGATCTGATACTGACAGCATCGGTTCTGTGGTATTCACTCCGCATAATGTCACAACCCGACAGGATAACCATGCAGGCAGCAATAAAAGCCGAAACTTTCATATTTATTTTTCTTGTCATACTACTCTCGAGCCAGCGCTACAATAGGATCCAGCTTTGCGGCATTCTTAGCCGGCAGATAACCGAAAATTACACCAATCATAGTCGAACATAAAACAGCAGCCACAATGGAAAATACTGAAAATACCATAGACATGGACTGAACAAAGTACGAAAAGACCATGCTTATCATATAGGAGAACAGTATTCCGAGAACTCCGCCGATAATACACACCAGAACGGCTTCGATAAGAAACTGCTGGAGAATATCAGATTTTCTGGCCCCCACAGCCATACGGATTCCAATCTCCTTGGTTCTTTCAGTAACTGAAACAAGCATGATATTCATTACACCGATGCCGCCCACAACCAGAGATATAACCGCAATACAGGACACAAGGAGCGTCATCGTTCCGGTAGTCTCCTGTATTGTTTTAAGAATTGTGTCCGAACTGCTTGTAAAAATATCCTTGGTGTTATGTCTGATGGTAAGGAAATTTGTAATCTGCTGCTCTGCCACGGCATTTGACCAGCCGTCCTTGACTCTGACCACTATGGAACTCAAATGATTATTTCCGGTTACACGGTAAATGGCAGAAGTATACGGAATATACACCTTCAGAGCATCAGGATTGCCGAAGGGGGAATCCTCCTTTGCCGTTACTCCGATCACAATACACGGCAGTTTGCCAAGAATAATAATTTTTCCCAGAGGATTTTCCCGCGGGAAAAATTTCTTTCTTGTATTGTCATCAATTACGGCGACCTGAGCCAGTTCCTTCACATGATCACGATTAATAAAATGTCCGGCAGCCATCTTTATACCCTTGACCTGATGATACTGATCACTGACACCGTTAATCTGACCGCTGGCCTCCATGGATTTATAATAAATAACAACATTTGAATTCACTGAAGGTGTAACGCTGTCGACATAAATTTCATTACGCAGCGCCTCAAGATCATAAACCGACAGTGACTGTATACGGTTTGCCCTGACATCGCCCCAGTCCTTGCCAGGATATATACTTATGGTGTTCGTACCCATAGCACTGATGTTGTCAGTAACCTTTTTAGACGCGCCCTTTCCAAGAGCCACCACCGACACGACCGCCATGATACCGATTATGATGCCCAGCATGGTAAGCAGCGTGCGCATCCGGTGGGAAATCATGGCGATCCAGGCCATTTTGAAAGCCTCTCTGAAACGCGAAATTGCAGCAGTAAAGGCGGCGAATGCCGAAAGAGACAAATCCGGACTCTCGTCCTTCTCGCAGGAATCAGCATCCTCGGCAGACAGCGGATCAGTCATATTGTCATTGATCCTGTCGTCAATAATGTTGCCGTCTCTGATTTCAATAATTCTTCCCGCATGTGAAGCTATGCCTGGATCATGGGTAACAATAATAACAGTATGCCCTGAAGCATTAAGCTCCTTTAAAATTCTGATAACCTCTCGGCCGCTCTTGGTATCAAGCGCACCCGTTGGTTCATCGGCAAGGATGACCTGACCGCCATTAATCAGCGCTCTTGCAATAGACACTCTCTGCTGCTGTCCGCCAGAAAGCTGACTAGGTTTGTGATCTGTCTTGTCACCAAGTCCCAGGCGCTCAAGCAGAGCTTTGGCGCTGGTTTCACGGGCACCGCTGCCCATACCGGCGTAAATTGCCGGTATCTCGACATTTCCCGACGCAGTCAGATGAGACAGAAGATGATATCGCTGAAAGATAAACCCGAAATAATTTCGTCTAAGAGCAGCCAGATCATCTGAATGAAGGGTTTTGATCGATACACCGTCAATCAGATATTCTCCCTCAGATGGCTTGTCAAGACATCCTATTATATTCATCAGCGTTGACTTGCCCGATCCCGATGCACCGATAATGGCTACAAGTTCACCCTTATGGATCTCAAGATCAATACCGTGGAGCACCTCTATCTTCTGATCACCAGAAGTGTAGATCCTTTTCACCCCCTTAAGAGAAAGGAGGGGTTTTTCTTCTTGATTTGTCATAGACGTGGCGGACCTCTGCGGCGTTTGTTCTTCTCATTTGCCATGGCTGCGCTTTCTGCAGTTTCTATATCATCACCCAGGATAACCCTGTCATGCTCCGCAAGACCTGCAATCACCTCTATGTTTGACTGATCACGCATTCCTGTTTCTACAACCACCGTCTCCGGATGATTATTTTTCAGCACGGAAATTCGGTATTTGTTTTCACCCTCGGAGCCTCTCAAGGATGCTATCGGGATCAGCAGAACATTTCTGCGCTCTTCAAGAATAATCTTGCATTCAGCAGTCATGGAGACCCTGAGCACCCTGTCAGGATTTTCTATATCAAACTCGGCATTGTAATAGATTGCAGAATTGGAGGTGGAACCCGATGCGGTTGTAGACGAAGCCGCCGAAGAAGGCGCCGGATCTACTTTTTTAAGCGTGCTGGAAAAAGTGCGGTAAGGCTGTCCGAGAATTGTGAAGTTGACCTTCATACCCGGTTTTACCTTGACTACATCAGCCTCGCTGATTTCCGCCTTTACTGTCATGGTATCCATTGTGGCAAGCTTTAAAATCGTTGAAGCTGTCTGATTGGATACCACAGTCTGACCTTCATCCGTAACCACAGCTATCACAACGCCGTCGATAGGAGCTGAAATCTGAGTGTATCCCACATTGATTTTAGCTGTATCGACCTTGATTGCGGCCTGCTTGATCTGCTGCTCTACAACAGCAACCTGTGCCCTGGCCGACTCCAGCTTTGCCTCTGCAGTTTCATAATCAGCCCTTGCACCAGCATCTCCCTTTACCAGTCTCTCCTGACGCTTAAAATCAAGCTGCGCCCGCTTAAGTTCAGCCCTGGCCGCAACAAGCTGAGCCTGGTATGTATTAAGTGCGGCCTGGGCATCCTTGAGACTGTTCTCCTGGGTACGGGAGTCTATCTGGGCGAGAAGCATTCCGGCCTTCACTTCGTCTCCCGTATCAACATACAGTCTCTGAAGCTGGCCTGATACCTGGGCACCCACGCTTACCTGCTTCGAACCTTCAAGTGTTCCGGTGGCTTCAACCCCGGATACTATATCGCCGCGCACGACCTCATAGGTCATGAACCTTCGACTCAAATCAGGAGCCGGTTTGAGAAAATGAATATATATTCCCGCACCTGCCGCTATAATCAGTATTAAAACTATTAGTTTTTTCATCAGCATTTCTCTTCAAATTGAGGGAACGAACAACTGCCGGTTCCGACAAAACTGTGAGTTTAAAAAGTAGTAAAAGTTCCCTTAACAGCACAGTTTAACTATTTTTTAAGCCAATTTTTCATCTGTTCGGCTGTCACACCGTCAGCAATAATCTCGTCATCGAAGGGGGCTGTTTCCGCCGCCGCATTTGAATTCTTTTCGGCTGTCTCAGGCGGAACAGCTGAAATTTCAAACGGGATCCTCTGCTCCCGCACCAGCTGTGCAGCATACACATTCATAAGTGCTGAAAAACTCATATGAAGTTTTTTACCCAGCTCGTCTACCTGCTTTTTCAAATCTTCATCAATACGAAAATTGACCTTGACTGTTTTACCCATTGCAACCTCAAATCTAACCTTCAACAAAATCAGAGCCGCAGACTCCGGCGTAAAGCAGAACAGAAAACTCCGCTATCTGTCTGATTAAGAATGCAGATTTTTCACCGCTTCAGCAATTGTTTCCTCCAAAGCTTTCGGATCTCTTATGCAAAGAAGGTAACCGTTTTTCTCAAGCGCACTCTGCAGTTCGCGAGGATCTGTCTGAACCAGATTTTTAACAGCTGACAAATCCAGATGCATAACAAGCTTTACGCTGCCGAGCCTTTTTCTAAGCTCTGCAGGAATAAGATCCAGGGAAAAATCTGAAGCGACATACAGATATAATCCTTCTCTTAAAACACTGCGGTACACACTGCATATCATAAAAAGCCTTAATTAATAGAAACCGGATCTAATCATTTTTTCAAAAAAAAAGACAATAGAACACCTGCGATGCTATTGTCTCAAATCAAAGAAAACTGAAAAAGGTCTACTTCTTACCCTTTTCCATCTCTTCCTCATCAGGAAGATTAACCTGCAGATCTATATAGCTGGTATCATTCTCTTTCTTCAGATTTGTACAGACGTTGCCGATATCGATATTAGCCTGATAATGCTCATTGAGAATCTTGAGAACAGCAACCTTTATCTTCTGAATAAGTTCATTAGGATCATTTCCATCCATTCCCGTATGAGATATGCAAACCTCAAGCAGACGCTGCTTTGCTGTCTCCGCGGAAGATACCTCGGGCTTGCGACGACGCATAAAATCAAAAATCGACATTACTTCTATCCCTTATTCTTAGAGAAAAGGCGGGAGAAAATACCCTGCTTTTTCTCAACTGATGTAAACCTCAAAGGAAGATCTGTTCCAATCAGACGTTCAACCGTATCGGCATATGCCAGTCCGGCCCTGCTCTCCGGATAAAGGATCACGGACACACCGTTGTTAGATGCTTCAATAACATCCTTTGACTCTGGAATAACACCCAGTACCGGCACTCTCAGAACTTCAAAAACATCCTGATATGAAAGCATCTGCTTCGACTCAACCCTGTCCGGATCATATCTCGTTACAAGCAAATGCTCCTTGATCGGTTCCTCATGCTTCTCCGCACGTTCAGATTTTGCGGAAAGGATTCCGAGAATTCTGTCGGAATCCCGAATTGATGAAATTTCAGGATTGGTAACAACTATGGCCTCATCAGCAAAATACAGTGCCATGAGAGCCCCCTGCTCAATACCTGCCGGAGAATCACAGATAATATATTCAAAGCCCATCTCCTTGAGTTCGTTTATAACCCTGCGAACCCCTTCCTTGACCAGAGCATCCTTATCCTTGGTCTGAGATGCTGCAAGAATGTACAAATTGCCGTTTGACACATGCTTATCCTGAATAAGAGCCTGATTCAGCGTGGCATCACCCTGAATCACCTGAACAAAATCATAAACAACTCTTCGCTCGCACCCGAGAACCAGATCAAGATTGCGCAGACCTACATCAAAATCGATTACCACGGTTTTGTACCCCTTCTGAGCAAGACCGGTTGAAATCGCAGCGCTTGTAGTTGTCTTACCAACACCGCCCTTACCAGAAGTAACAACAATTACGCGTGACATAAACTACTATTCCTTTTTACCAAGCAAATCAAATTTAAAAACGTCATTCTCAAGATAAATATGCACCGGAGCATTATGATAAGTCTCATCTATCGAATCACCGGTCTTGAAAACTCCGGCAATGGATATTAATTCGGGATCATACTTGTTGCATATAATATTCGCATTCACATTTCCGCGTGCCCCGGCCACCGCGCGGCCTCTGAGCGCCCCGAGAATTATAACATCATAATCAGCAAAAACCTTTGCACCGTTGCTGACATCGCCTTTGACAATAAGAGACGCGCCGTCAGCTTTTATTTCGCTGCCGGATCTCACATTGCCGACAATCACCTTAGTGTCGCCGCGGGTCGATTCTGTAACAATCTTGGTCACAATCTTTGTTTCAACCTTGGTCTGCGATTCAGGTGCAGTCTGAGAATTCTGCGGCTGAGGTATGTCCCTGGCACCCAGAGCGTTAAACACAGGAAAACCGGCATTGAAAATTCTTATCTTAATATCATTCCTTGAAACTCCGGAAAAACCGACAAGGATAAAATTGTATTTGTCTGTCAGTTTTTTTATTTCCGAGATCTCTGGAATATCATCAACACTCTCTATATTAATTATCAGAGGCGAATTGTAAAAATAACTTTTGTAGGCTGTCGTTTTTTCTAGCAGTATCTGCTCAATAGCACCTAGGCTGGAATCCTTTAAAAAAAGGCAGGTAAAAGGAAGAGTCTGACTTCTTATTTCATTACCTGACATATTACCCCCCGGAAAAAAATTAATTACGGCATATGGCATTTAATAATGCTTTAATCGTGCAGTAAAACTTCGATACACACCGCGACCGTATTATATCAAATGGTCAATTTTTACAAAAGATCACGGGTACACTCAAAATTTGAGATAGCATCAAATTTAAAAAGAAACGGCAAAAAAACACAGGCAGGATTATAAAAAATTTTCTGTTTTCCATTTGACAGCGTTATAATAAATATGTTTTGTGATTTATTTCACTTTTTTGTTTTTTCATAATTCGGACAGCACATATGAGCGGCAGCCTTCTTCTTCTCATTACGATTGTTTATTTCACGGGTTTCTATTTTCTGTACGGAAAATTTCTGACAAAGGTATTCGGCATAGATACGACCAGACCGACCCCCGCACAGACCATGAAGGACGGTATCGACTATGCTCCGACCCGCCCGGCCGTGCTTTTCGGTCACCACTTCGCATCAATCGCCGGCGCCGGTCCGATTTTAGGTCCTATATTTGCCGCCGAACTCGGATGGATCCCTGCACTGCTGTGGATTTTCGTCGGCTGCATTTTCATAGGTGGACTTCATGATTTTGCAGCACTCTTTCTTTCCGTGCGCAATGAAGGAAAATCCATTTCATACGTAATCGAAAAACTTTTAGGATATACAGGAAGAATAATATTCTCCATATTCTGCTGGTCGGCTCTGGTGCTGGTGGTTGCCATGTTCGGTCTTATGATAGCCGAGATTTTCATAGCAACGCCTTCCGCCGCCACTGCTTCACTCATTTTTATTCTCCTCGCGCCAATCTACGGCTTTTTCGTAAACAGAGGCATTCTGAGTGTTCTCACGGCATCTCTTATCTTTGTTCCTCTGACCTTCTTCACCGTATACATTGGAATTATGTTTCCGGCGGATTTAAGCGTCATCGGATCACATCTTGGAATTGCACTTGATCACGAGCAGTGCAGATTAATATGGCTGACGGTTCTGGGCATATACGTGTTTATAGCATCCGTTACTCCAGTACAGTGGCTTCTTCAGCCGCGTGACTTTCTTAATTCATTTCTCCTCTATGCAATGCTGATTCTGGGATTTCTCGGAATACTGTTCTACAACCCTGAAATTGCACAGGACGGTTATTACGGACTTACAGTGCATCTGCCATCCGGCATGGAGAAGAATGTAATTCCGACGCTCTTTATTGTCATTGCCTGCGGCGCCTGCTCCGGATTCCATTCTCTTGTAGCTTCCGGCACCACGTCAAAGCAGGTTGCCAATGAAGGCAACATCCGTCTTATCGGATACGGAGGAATGCTTCTTGAAGGAGTCCTTGGGGTTATCTCTCTCATCACTGTGATATATCTGAGCGGCACCGATTTTACAACCGCTGTGTCAAAGCCGCAGCTTGCTTTCGCAAAAGGTATAGCAAATTTCTCATCATCACTTGGACTTTCAACAGCCACAATAGAGCCGTTTATTTCTCTTGTACTTGCCGCATTCATGATGACAACCCTTGATACAGCGACAAGACTTGGAAGGTTTGTATGGCAGGAAATTCTGAGCGGTCATTCCGAACAGACCAGTGCAAATACCGGGAAAAAGCCTTCTGGAATAAGAGCATTCCTGGGCAATTCCTACGTTGCGTCTGTTACCATCGTGATCCTGGCTGTGTTCCTGTGTGCATCCGGACAGGCGGGAGCAATTTGGCCGGTATTCGGTGCATCGAACCAGCTTCTGGCCGCTCTTACGCTTCTCGGCATATCTCTTTATCTGCTTAAGAAAAAGAGTCATTCATACATCGCTTTCATTCCGATGATTTTTATGACAGTGATGAGCTGCTGGGGTCTTGGAAGCATGATGCTTAATCCGAAGACATCCGGTATTCTGGTATTTATATGTGCTCTTCTTCTGCTGCTTACTCTTGTTCTGATTGTACTGGCATTCATATCAGTAGTAAAAACAAGAAAACAGATGAAATTAAGCAGACAGGCGGCATAATTTAAATTAAACAGAACTATTCAGCAGCAGGGAGCGACCGGATTACAACTCCGGCTGCTCCCTGCTGCTGAACGGCAATACGGTTTGCTCTACAGGATCCGCGGCTATCTGCCGTCATTTAAAAAAGTATAAGTCTATTTCTGTCAGCACCTAATTTTATACCTTATATCCACGTGGTTTTACGGCAGGATCAGATAAAATTTTAAAGCTTCACCCCTAATGCTGCATGAGGTTTCTGCCCCTTGTGCAAATTAGAATTTTACTATGCATACAGCTTGCTGCCGGATTGATGATTTAGCTCATACGTCAAAATATGCTTTTTGAGGAAGGTTAAACATAACATCAGGGATGTAAAATCAGGATCAGCGACCTTCTGCCAATCTTCATGACACAAAATTCAAAGTGCAGATTATCTAGTACCGGGCGGACAAGTCTGCCGCTGCCCTGAATATCACACTATGGGACAATCAATTTTAAAGGTCCTGCTTCAAATGCCGGTGTGTGAAAAAAATTGATCTGAAATCACAAGCAGAAATTCACATATCAGAACGGAACAACAAACAAAAGCGGAACTAAAGTCAGATCCGTCAAAATAAGTCCAAGAATAATCACTGTCAGAAAAATCGCCATCAGCAGGTAGTAGGGACCGTCAACTCTTCTCGAAGAAACGATGTCTCTCATTGCTGCAAATACAGAAAAATATCTGATTATCAGGGCTGCAGTAATTACTGAAGATACGTTGAAAGTAAACAGGAAAAGCAGGGAACTCCATGAAGACAGCAGAGACAGAGTTACACAGGCGCACGACAGAGCATTAACGAGTGCTGCCAGTCTGATCCTCATGGACATCGATGAATGTTCCAGACATCCGGCAGAAAGAAATGTATCTGAGCATTTTTTAGCTGCAATTGCACAGGAGAGAGAAAAACCTCCCACAATCACGGCTGGAATACTCAGCAGAAGACTTATGCCAAATACAATCCGTCTGCCTGTATTCCTCATTTCCAGAAAATAGTCACCGTATTTTGAAGCTAACTTCTTGACGCTCTCAGCGGTGTAATCTTCAAGTGCAAAGAAATCCTTAAGCGAAGCAACAGCATCAGAAACCATTTCCAGTGCAAAATTGTAAAGATTAGACAGAAACTGAACCGAAAAAAGAACAAGGAAAACAAATCCGGCGGCAAGAATAATGCACACCACCATAAAAGCATAAAGATTAAGCTTCAAGGACAAAATATTCCTGCGGGCTCCTCTGACGGCCTCCACAGGATATTCAACCGTCTCAGACCTGCCGGAGTAAGCATCTGCAGGATCAAATTTCTTTAAGCCTTGTTCTCCGCGGGTGGCGACAGCTTTGACACAGTCACCGGAAACTGCTGCTTCGGCTCTAACAGAAACCTGACAGGATGACGAAATTTCCGTACCTTCACCATTGCCGGCTGCGGTTTCTGCAGGAACCAGAGAATTATCATCTGATACCCTATCAATACTGCCAGACTGTTCTCCTCCGGAACTGCTGCACTCTTTACCAGATCCGCACTCAGCAGTTTCTTCGTCTGCTGACGCCCCTGAATCATCAGAGTTCACCACAGCTGTCTCATCAGCCGGCATTGAACAATTTTCAACTGAACCGGAACCGGCCGTCTCCGACATAACTGCATCGCCGTCACTGTGCTTTTGATCTCCATCGCCGCTGAATTCAGCATCCGGATCCTGACTTATTCTTATCTCTTCTGGCATCATGAAAATTTTCAGCAAAATGGATCCGCAACTCTACACCATACTCTCGCCATCTTCGCTTATTCCTGCATATGAGGCGATGAGTTTAAGATCCTCAGGACTTATCTGATCCCTATAGGTCTTCATAATATCGTAAAGCAGATTCATACGCCAGGGTGAATTCAAAATAGCCGGAGTGTAAAAATTTTTCTTGTCGCTGCATGAAAGCCAGGTAAAAAGTTCCGTACGATTTTTCTTTGATGCCAGCTCATGCTCCTGAATACCCCTGCTGACACAGAAATTATTTTCAGCCTCCTTGAACTGTTCACTGATCTGCTGATATAAAGGAGCAATTACAACCGGCACCGTTATAATTTCTGATGTGTCTATATGAGAGTTATTCAGGATCTTGATTACCTGTGCACCGTATCTTTTAATCGCAGGCCAGGCCATCCCAGCTTTGCTCAGTCCGTTCGGCTCTCGTACTCTGTTTTTACATAAATTAAGCAAAATTTCCTTGCGGATCACCTGCTGGAGAGGAACATTCAACTTCTCAGCAGTATCATGACGAAACGCAACAAGCTCCTTCAGTCTTGCCATTTGAACAGTCGTCAGATCACCCTTAGCATACTTAAGATATTCCGTTTTCGGATCATACGGACAAAAGAAACTCCTGATCATATAATTCATTTCCTGCCTGTATAATTCAAAATTTCCTTTTGCAGTCAGTTCATCCTTCATTATCCTGAATATATCCAAAAGGTAATACACATCCATTGCGGCATACCTGATCTGCTCATCAGTTAGAGGTCTGTTCATCCATGTACTGAGCGTCTGATCCTTAATAAGTTCAGTTCCAATATATCTTTCAACAGTATCAGCAAGACCGGCCCTCTTTGAAAGACCGATAAACGAGAGCATGACCTGAAGATCTTCGATTTTTTTAGGAACAGATCCGGAGCAATAGTAAATTAAATCAAGATCCTCATGCATCGAAAAGAAAACAAATACAGCGTCGGATGATATAAAAGCACTCCAGAATGTATTTCTATCCTCGCTGCTGAGAGTAACAACATCAACAAGATAAAAGCTCTCACCGTCGTAAAGTTGCACCAGTGCCGGGAGAGGATACAGGGTGTCTATCTTTACAAACTCTGTATCAACAGCCAGAAAATCCCTTTCCTTCAGAATCTTTAAAACTTCCGGAAGCTTATCGGAACAGTCTACATAACATGTAGGAACATCCACATTCATACGCTATATTTATTCTCCATTTAAATTATCAGCTTTCCTGCTCTTCTCCCTTTCCCTCAGTTTAGCCCTCAGGATCTTGCCCACATTGGACTTGGGAAGAGAATCGACAAATTCTACATATTTCGGAACCTTATAATGCGCAAGATACTGATAGCAGTAATTAATCAGCTCCTCCGCAGTCAGCGAAGAATCTGATCTGACGGCAAAAACCTTCACTCGCTCACCGCTGCCTCTGTCGCTTACTCCGATGGCTGCTGCTTCGACCACCTTCATATGAGTAGTCACCACCTCTTCTATTTCATTAGGATAAACATTAAATCCTGAAACAAGAATCATATCCTTTTTGCGATCAACAAGCCGTATGAAACCGCCTTCCTTCCAGACGCCTATATCTCCTGAATGAAACCATCCGTCAGTAAAGCACTGTTCATTATCTGATTCGCGGTTCCAGTACCCCTTTGAAACCTGGGGACCTTTAATCCAGAGTTCTCCCGGTTTGTCAATTTCTGTAATATCAGCCCCGCTGTCATCAACGATTCGGATTTGTGTATAGGCTGTAGGCTTACCTATATTGCCTGTATATTCCTTCTGCTCTATGGGACCCACGCACACAAGCGGAGAACACTCTGTCATGCCGTAACCCTCAAGGATAAAGGTACCGGTAAGATTCTGCCAGCGCTCAGCCACGGATTTCTGTATAGAACTGCCTCCGCCGACAACCAGTTTAAGACCGGAAAAATCCAGCTTTGAAAAATTGCGATCATAGGTGAGGGCGTTATACAGGGTATTAACCCCCGTCAGTATGGTAGGCCTGAAATCACGGATAATTTTAACAAGGCTGTGTATTTTTCGCGGATCGACAACCAGTCTGCCATGTCCTCCTATTCTTGTGATCAGAAGAAAATTAATTGTCAAAGCAAAAACATGATAAAGAGGAAGTGCTGAAATGATTTTCTCTTCACCTTTTTCAAGAACAGATCCGTACTCAAGCAAAGCCTGCTCTATATTTGCAAGAAGGTTATAGTTACTTAGCTCCGCACCCTTCGGTATTCCTGTCGTGCCGCCCGTGTACTGCAGAAATGCTATATCTCCGGGATCACAGGATTCAGGATCCACAGGACTCTTAGAACCCAGTCTGATAGCCCGTCTGAAGGAATAATACCCCCTGAATTTAACTCCTCTTCCCGTTTTATATAAAATGCGGTTTACAGCATTCAAAAAAAATCCTTTAACAGGAGGCATCATATCACCAAGCCGGGTGATCACCACATTTTTGACCATGGTGTAATCAATAATTTCCGATAGTTTGTCTGCAAAATTTTCAAGGATAACAATTGCTGTAGCTCCTGCGTCAAGGAGCTGATAATGCATCTCTCTTGAAGTGTACTGAGGATTGACATTCACAACGGTTATTCCAGCTCTTATTGCACCAACCAGAAGAACCGGCATCTGCTGAATATTCGGCATGACAAAGGCTATGCGATCACCCTTTTTCATATTCAGTTCATTGAGCAGAAAGGAGGAAAATGATGTGGCAAGGGCGTTTATCTGTCCATAGGTATAAACAACACCGAAGTGTGTAGTAATCATAGGACGATCAAAATACATGGAGAAGGCATGAGTGAACATGTCCGATAATGACCGGAAAGGAACCTTCATATGCTCATCATTTGAAGTCACTTCAATACCTTATTACTATTCATAAAAATTCCAGTTTAATCTTAACATAGGAATTATAAAAAAGTCTTATTTAATCCAAAAAGAAAGGGGCAATGTGAAGCAACCGTAATTTTTTCATGTTTTATGTAAAAAAAAAAGATACAAAATCACAGGAAACGATACTGATCTGATGTTTAAAACAAACTGTTCTGCAGACAAATAATTCAGCAGAGTCAAAAGACCTGATATCTTCAGTCACAGTGCCGGAATTGTCAAAAAATGAATCGGTAAAACATTTTCAGCAAAAACTGATAGAATACGGTTGAGTCAGATTTTCATATTATGCCGGTTTATCAGAAAACACAAACAGGCCATTCCGCTCCGGCCTGCTCTTCCTGATCTTCCGCATAAAATCGAAACTGCACCGGGAGCGACAAATACCTAATAAACCTTTTTATGAGAGCACAATCCAGATGAGTATTGTAAAGCGAGTATTCAAAATGACTTTAGCCACTGTTCTTTCATTCATGTCAGCCGCCGTCTTCGCCGATACGCCGGCGGATGAACTCTCCGGAACATGGATAGACACAACAAAATACAAGGACTACCCTCTGGTAAAACTTCACTTTAGCGGTTCAAAGATCACGGTAGAAAACATGTTTGACAAAACCTTCACTGTTGAATATGAAATAAAAGACAGAGAAAAAGATCAGTTTTTGGTTTCTTTTGAATATACATACAAGGTAAAAAGAGGCAACGGACGCATCATTGACAGAACAGAAAGGCCGGTATTTCTTTTTCATGTAGAGGACGGTTTGCCGATTCTATCCGATCACATCTTTGAGTATGACGGCCGGGGACTGATTCTCGGCAATGAGTACCTTAAAGAGGAAAACTACAGGGAAGGGTTTGAATCATTAATGAAGACCAAACTCAACAGCAGAAAACCGATTCCTACATACATGGAAGAATAAGAGACGGCAGAATAACAGTCTCCGCTCATAACTGGCATGGTGCTCGTGTTTTTTCAAAAAAATTCTGAAAGGCTCCGGCTCTTTTAGGAAAAGTGTTGATGTTATATGCATCAGGGCTAGATATAAAATTCAATGTGTGGATTTTACCGGCTCCTGCCGCCAGATCCGGATTCGTAACTTTCACCCTATAAAGAATGTGCATGCCTGGCGCACAATAAAAAATCCCCTTCCGGGGATTCTTCACAAAAAGATACATGCATACTGCAGGTCAGAAACGGGAATCAGTTATCCTCATTGTACAGTTCCAGATCTGTCAGTCCCTCATTCCATGCCTTGTCAGCCTTTGCGTCGTCACTTCTCTGCTTATCAAGGTACAAAAGATACTCATCATCAATATCTTCCGTTATGTACTTACCTGTAAACACTGAAGTTTCAAAATCCTTAAGATTCGGATTTTCAACTCTTACTGCTTTTTCCAGGTCCTCAAGATCCTGATAAATCAAACCGTCTGCGCCAATCAGCTTGCAAACCTCATCATTACTTCTGCCGTAGGCAATAAGTTCATGGCTTGTAGGCATGTCAATACCGTAAACGTTAGGATATCTGATTTCAGGCGCTGCCGAGGCAAAATACACTTTCTCCGCACCGGCCTCTCTTGCCAAATCAATAATCTGACCGCTGGTGGTGCCCCGTACTATGGAATCATCCACAAGAAGAACCTTTTTGCCCTTAAACTCTGATTTAATGGCATTGAGCTTACTGCGCACCGATTTCTTACGCTGCATCTGACCTGGCATAATGAACGTCCTGCCGATATAACGGTTCTTTACAAAGCCCTGGCGGTACTGTATTCCCAGATATTTGGCAATTTCCAGCGCAATATCGCATGATGTTTCAGGAATAGGAATAATCACGTCGATATCAATATCCGCCCACTGGCGTTTGATTTTCTCTCCAAGGAGCCTGCCCATATTTACACGAGACGCGTAAACGGAAACATCGTTAATAAAAGAATCAGGACGGGCAAAATAAACATACTCAAAAATGCAAGGTCTGAGCTGAACCTTCTCGCAGCACTGATGAGAATAGAACTCTCCCGACTCAGTTATATAAATCGCCTCGCCAGGATTAACATCACGCTCGAGAGTGAATCCGAGAATATCCAGGGCAACGCTTTCGGATGCCACCATGTATTCCTTTTTACCGTTTTCAAGAACCCTTGATCCGTAAACCAGAGGACGGATGCCGTTAGGATCTCTAAAAGCCACCATGCCGGCGCCTATGATAAGAGCTACTACAGCATATGCACCTCTGATTTTAGAATTCACTGCTGTCACAGCTCTGAAAATATCATCCGGAGAAGGTAATGTTGACTGCGTCTTCTCCAGTTCATACGCAAAGGAATTAAGAAGCAACTCAGAATCTGAGCTGGTATTGATATGGCGCCTTGTTACTTCAAACTGCTGTTCTCTGAGTTCTTTCGCATTTGTCAGATTACCGTTATGCGCAAGAGCAATGCCGAAAGGAGAATTTACGTAAAAAGGCTGAGCTTCGGCAGCGCTTGACGATCCTGCTGTAGGATAACGGACATGACCTATACCGATATTGCCTCTGAGTCTGTGCATATGACGGGCTTCGAAGACATCCTTTACAAGACCGTTTGCCTTACGCTGTCTGAAATTACCATTATCCAAAGTAAGGATGCCGGCAGCATCCTGTCCGCGATGCTGAAGCACCGTAAGAGCATCATAAAGAGCCTGATTTACCGGAGTTGAACCGACTATGCCCGCTATACCACACATAAAATACCTGCTAAAAGCTTAAAAGGAATGAATAATGAATTTTTTATTTGCTCTCTTCAATTATCATCTTGTCAACATCATGATCAAGATGAAGTTTGTTCGGATCAATAACAACCTTTCCGTCCTGATTTACTACAATCGCCGAGGTATCCACACTGACACCGTTAACTGTAATAACACCGCCGGACGCGGCATCGGCCGGATATATACCATTCTGAACGGCATCGGCCGGCAAACCGGTTTCTGATGTGCCTATGGCAGTGTTTACAACATCATTAAGCACACCGGTAACATTGATTTTGTCAAAAAACCAGAAAACAATTTTATTGAATTCCGGAATGAAAGCCGACTTTTCCCAGAAGGACATTTTCTGAACAAAGGAAAAAAGTCCGAGATTAAAAAGAATATTGCACACTGCCAGACAGGCGCACACCACCATGACGCCTCTCATGGCACCGAAACACATTCCAAGAATTCTGTCGGTCACGCTCAGCGTTCCGTCAGTCTTGCGGAGAATGCGGATAACAACATAAACCGCCACTGTTCCAAGCAGGAGTGTTACTATGAACAGAACCAGAATGGCAAGAGGAATCTTGAAATCAGGCTGAACAGAATCAAAAAGTCTCGACTGAGAAAGGTCATAATAGAAAAACTTGGCTATGGCAAAAGCCAGAAACCAGTTAATCAGAGACAGACATTCCTTAATAAACCCGTTAATTATACTAAGAAGCGTAGAAACGACAACTACGCCAACAATAATCCAGTCAGTAACTATGAGTTCCATAAAGGAAAGCCTACTTTATTACGGTCACACCATGCATGTAAGGAACAAGCGCCTGAGGAACAACTATGCTCCCGTCAGCCTGCTGATAATTTTCCATCACCGCAACCAGAGTTCTGCCCACAGCAAGTCCGCTGCCGTTGAGAGTATGAACAAGAACATTTTTGCCGTTCTTCTTCACTCTGGCCTGCATTCTCCTTGCCTGAAAATCCCAGCAGTTTGAACATGAGGAGATTTCTCTGTATGTATTCTGAGCAGGAAGCCAGACCTCAAGATCATAAGTCTTTGTGGCAGAAAATCCCATATCCCCGGTACTGAGGGCGACCACACGATAAGGAAGCTCCAGCTTCTGAAGCACAGCCTCGGCATCGGCTGTGAGACTTTCAAGTGCTTCCATCGACTTTTCAGGATCAACAATCTGCACCATCTCAACCTTGTCAAACTGGTGCATACGGATAAGGCCTCTGGTGTCACGGCCGGCAGATCCGGCTTCTGAACGGAAGCACGGAGTATGAGCGGTCACCTTTATAGGAAGATCCTTCTGATCGAGAATCTTACCCGCAACCATGTTGGTAAGAGGAACCTCGGCAGTCGGAATAAGAGAAAACCTTTTTGACACACCGTCAAGTTCGCAGGTGCCGTCAAGACTGGTATGGAACAGATCCTCCTTGAATTTAGGAAGCTGGCCGGTACCGGTAAGAGTTTTGGCATTAACGAGGTACGGCACATAGCACTCGCTGTAACCCTGTTCTTCCACATGAAGATCCAGCATGAACTGAGAAAGGGCTCTGTGCAGACGCGCAATCGGACCCTTCATGATAGCAAAACGCGCACCCGCCTCGGAAGCTGCCGTGTCAAAATCAAGACCGCCGAGAGTCTCTCCCAGAGACACATGATCACGGACAGGGAAATCAAAACTCTTTGGCTGCCCCCAGCGGCGCACCTCCACATTGAAGGAATCATCGGCACCGACCGGAACTGACTGATCAGGCAGATTCGGCACGGTCAAAGCATATTCTTCTATCTGAGCAAGTATTTTATCCTGCTGCACCTTGACATCTGAAAGCTCCTGGCCAATGGCGGATACCTCGGCCATGATGGATGAAACATCCTCACCCTTGCGCTTGGCCTCACCTATAGCCTTGGACATGGAATTTCGTTTCGCCTGAAGATCCTGCGTTTTTACCTGCAGCTCCTTGCGCTGCTCCTCCATATTCTTAAGAAGCTCAACATCAAGTTTAAAATTTCTGGTGGCAAGGCGATCTGCCGCCTCCTGTATATCAGTACGAAAATATTTTGGATCAATCATAAAAATTTAATCAAAGAAAATAGAGAACGATTTTTCTGTGGGTATTTTACCAAAAAAAGCACATGTAGACACTTAAAATAATCTGTCTGAATATGATTCTTGTAAAACATCTGACGGTAAAGGAACTACTCAAAATCTGCCTGGTTAAAAAGCGCGGACGATCATTATGATCCAAACCGGGCCTGCAATTCCATTCTGAAAAAAAACAGAAATATGGCACTGAAAACATTAAGACTCCGGCGGCAGCCTACTTAAAATGTTTCTCAATCGGAAAAAACTGCGGAATACCAAACATAACCGCCGTGATAACTGAAATTTCAGATGCAATTTATAAAATCACCGCTCTACCAGCGTTTTCTGGAACTTGCAGCATCCAGCTTTTTAAGCTCCTCAAGCTTTCTTGCAATCTTGATTTCCACCCCTCTGTCTGTAGGCTCATAAAGCACGGTATCCTTAAGCTGCTCGGGAAAGTAGCTTTCACCAGGCGCATAGGCACCGGGCTCATCATGAGGATAACGGTATCCCTTATGGTATCCGAGATCATCCATAAGTTTTGTCGCAGCATTGCGAAGATGCAGAGGAACCTCAAGATCCCCTGTGGATGCTGCAAGCTCCTGTGCCTTATGCCACGCAACGTATACTGCATTGCTCTTTGGAGCCGCGGCTAGATAAACAATGGCCTGGGCAATGGCCCGCTCCCCTTCGGCAGCTCCTACACGCTCAAAACAGTCCCATGCATTAATGGCAATGCGCATAGCTCCTGGATCTGCGTTTCCCACATCCTCGGAGGCTATGGCTAGCAGTCTTCGGGCAACATAGAGAGGATCGCCTCCTCCGGCAAGAATTCTTGCATACCAGTAAAGTGCAGCATCAGGACAGGAACCACGAATAGACTTGTGCAGAGCTGAAATATAGTTGTAGTAATTCTCGCCCTGCTTGTCATAAAACGCAGCTCTTTTTCCAAGAACCTCGCCTATGAGTGATGAATCTATAATGACACGCCCGCTGTCATCATGTCCCGCACAGTCAATCAGAGCCTCGAGAAAATTCAGAATTCTTCTTCCGTCACCCGCCGCATAATCAATCAGGACATCCAGAGAATTTCCTGTAAATTCAACCTTAAGTCTGCTTAAAATCTTATCCTGACTTAACGCCCTGTCTACGATCTGACGCAGATTCGCAGCAGACAGAGGACGTATAACATAAATGCGAAGTCTTGAAAGCAGAGCACTGTTGAGTTCGAAGGAAGGATTTTCAGTTGTGGCGCCGATAAAATAAATGGTGCCGTCTTCAATATGCGGAAGAAAGGCATCCTGCTGCGATTTGTTAAAGCGGTGAACCTCATCAACAAAAAGTATGGTCTTATGACCGCTCATACGGTTGCTGCGGGCTTCTTCGACAGCATCACGGATATCCTTGATTCCTGATGTAACAGCTGAAATTTTTTTGACTCGAGCATGAGCATGACGGGCAATAATTTCGGCAAGCGTTGTTTTTCCGGTTCCCGGAGGTCCCCAGAAAACAAGAGACTGACAGACGCCTGCTTCAATTACTCTGCGAAGCACCCTGCCCCTGCCCAGTATATGCTCCTGACCGATGTATTCATCAATCGTTCTTGGTCTCATCCTGGCAGCAAGAGGAGAATTCAGTTCTTCATCCTGGAGATTAATCTCTGAATTCTGAGAAAACAGATCCATTTCAGCGCTTGTCATCAACTGTCACACCATTAGGCATAAGGAATACAAATTCCACTGACGGAATAGTTCTTATAAATTTCCGGTTGGAAAGTTCGTAAACAATTTTCTGCCCGTTTGGATCAATAACCTCAACCCCGCTCAATCCCTGATCATCAAATGCAATATTGTATACGCCAGTTTTCTCAGACTTGTTCTTTTCTGTCAGCTGAAAACTGTTTTTCCCGGACATTTTAATTGTATAGTCGCTAAAATCTCTGTTCGTATGATCAAGCACAATCCAGAGAGGTGAAGTCCTGCTGATCATGTCAATACTGTAAATCGTCACCTGCTCAAGATCGTTTTCATAATGATAGATTTCCTTTCCGTTGCTCGTTAAAAGACTTTCATTAGGACTTACTGTCTTGATAAAAAATGAATGACTGTCTGAATTAAGTTTGAATGTTCCGCTGGAGGAATCGATTTCATCACCGCTTTCGTCGAATACATGCTGGGAGAAATCCGCTGTAAGGCCATGAAGTGCCGATACCTTTTCCTTGAACGCAGATGCCGGATCCGCCGCACAGGAAGCAGCAGTCCAGAACATGGCTGCAATAAAACATAATGATCTGATATTTAAGATTTTCACAGTATCACCCCATAACAAAATTAAACTCACAGGCAGTAGCATTCTATCACAGAGGGAGACAAAATATGATCAAGGATTGGAATGATAGGTTAATATGCCTACGCATCGACGGTCCATGATTAATTCAAAAACACAGTCAGTGCGGATCTCTTACTGCACCACGAACCAATATCTCATACGGGAATGAACAGTATATCTGCGGCTTTAGACGAGCATATCACTTTCTTAAACATGAGACTTTGTTAAGGAGAGAAAAAAGAAAGCCGGATTACAATCAACATATGAAGAGAAAAATCCGGCTTCTGACGGAGCTGTTCGAAAATACACTTACTAGGAAAAATATGAATCATCAACAAGAATTGATCGTTTACCCGCCTGGTTCATAGGCTGGGATATGATTCCTGCCTGCTCTAACTCATAGATCAGTTTTGAAGCGCGCGGATAACCGATACCCATGCGGGTCTGAAGAACAGATGTTGATGCGCGCCTGGTTTCAAGAATGACCCTTACGGCATCATCAAACAACTCATCCTTGCTACCAGATACAACTTTTTCTTCAAGTTTCGGCTTTTCGCTAGGCAGTGCGTTCTCATCCGTAATTTCATCATCAAGGATTTTATCCACATACTGCGGCTCACCCTGCGCCTTCCAGAATTCAACAATGCGGTCAATCTCCGCCGGTTTTACATAAGCACCGTGGATACGCGACAGTGTGTTGGAACCTGTCGGGCTGAACAGCATATCACCGTTGCCAAGCAGTGACTCGGCACCCTGCTGCTCAAGAATAATGCGAGATTCCATCTGATTAGAAACGGTGAATGACAGTCTTGACGGAATATTGCTCTTAATCAGACCGGTAAGAACATCGGCTCTTGGAGACTGGGTGGCAATAATCATATGTATACCTGCGGCACGCGCCTTTTGAGCCAGACGGGCAATAAGTTCTTCCACCTTCTTGCCGACCTGAAACATCATATCTGCAAGCTCATCAATAACCAAAACTATATAAGGAAGCTTGCCAAGATACGGACGCTTGTCTGAAAGCTGTGCTGTTCTTTCCCACAGAGGATCCGGTATAGGATTGCCGCTGTCGATAGCCTTCAGCACCTTCTCATTGTAACCGTCAAAATTCTTTACATTGATCTTTGACATCAGTTTGTAGCGTCTTTCCATTTCACCGACACACCATCTAATGGCGCTAGTAGCATCCTTCATATCAGTCACTACCGGCGTGAGAAGATGAGGAATTCCTGCATAGGATGAAAATTCGAGCATTTTCGGATCGACAAGAATGAGTCTCAGATCATCAGGGGTAGATTTATAAAGCATGGAAAGGATCATGCCGTTAACACCCACAGATTTACCGGAACCGGTCGTTCCGGCTACCAGAAGATGAGGCATTTTAGCAAGATTCATGGTAACAGGCTGTCCTACCACACTGCATCCCAGTCCGCATGTCAGTTTGAAATTGCGGGAACGGAAAGTATCACTATCCAGCAAATCTCTGAAATATACAGTCTGTCTGTCTTTGTTAGGAATTTCTATACCTACGTAGGTGGTGTCCGGAATTACATCAACCACACGCACTGAACGGACAGCCAGGTCGCGAGCCAGATCATTTTTGATACCTGAGATTTTTGAAACTTTGGTACCCGGTGAAAGTTTTAAGGCAAAGCGGGTAATAACAGGACCGACCTCAGCACCCATTACTTCAACATTAATCCTGTAATCCTTTAACTTTTCCACAATAAGATGACTTAAGGAATCAATTTCCTCCTGTGACATGCTGTGAGGCTTAGGCGGGACAGGATCAAGAAGTTCAATGGACGGCAGACGGTGCGGATTGTACTTTCCGCGCAGAGTCTGAAGAAGTGAAGGAGTAACCTCCTGATACAGAGAAGTGAAATAACCTTCCACTCCCTCTGCCTGATTACCGGCTTCATCTGTCTGCATTTCTGTGCCGGAATTCCGCTGCGAATCAGAATCTTCAGTCTGTTCACTTTGAGAAAGTGAAAAGGATGAACTGGATGATGGTGACAGATAGTAATCGTCATCGTCAAGCACCGACTTCTGTCCGGGCGGAAGAAAATCCGGTATATCATCAAGATACATATTTTCGGCGGCATTAATCGCTTCATTAGGATCTTCAGGAGAGTAGGCGCCCATATTCTTTGAAGTCTGATAGGTTGATACTGCAGATTCTTCTCCTGAAGAGGAGGAACCCGTATCACTATCATCAGCCGCTTCTTCTTTGCGGGAACCTACTGATGTCGCAGTGAAATCAATATGTACGGGTTCATCATCTTCTTCACCTGAATCTTCAGTTTCACGTGGCTTACTATCTGCAACCGAATCCACAATCTGTCTGAAATCATTTTCATCTGCAAATTCGCTGTTGTTTTCTCTGAGACGATCGATATTGCCAAGAGGTATGTCATTACCTTCAAAAACATCATTTATCCCGTCAGATGCAGGTTCATGCTCTGTTTCTGAAGAACAGGAAGTACCGTCATCAGCTACTTTTTCCGTTTTCTCATCATCGCGTATATTCCAATTTCCAGAATTCAGCATCTGCGGACTTATATCTTCTTCTGAACTGATGGAAACACGGGACCCGTCCCTGCTGTTTTGTGCCATTTCCGCCGCTTCAGATCCGTAATGTCTTTCCGTATCGGCTGCTGCTGCAGCGGTGCTTGCGGCTCCAGAGGATCCGGACTCAAAGACGTCACTCGAAGCGTCAGATATTTTTTCTTCCTCGAAAATGTTATCAAATTCCAGAGAAACATTTTTTTCAGGACTGCCCGCATCTGATGTAGAACCTGATGATACATCGGTCTTAAGACGCGGATAGTCATCATCATCGTATGAAGATCCGGCGTAGCGAATCTCGCTGTCATCGCGGAGAAATATTGCAAAACCGGTCTCCTCGTCAAACACTGTCGGCTCGCCTGAATCATCGGCGGAATTGCTGTCAATGTTTCGTCTGCTTTCCGCATTGGCCGCAAGCTGCATTTCCGCCTTTCTCCTTTCACTGTAGGCACGATGAAATACAAGAGCGAAGAAAAGTTCTCCCACAGAATCACAAAGTGACAGAAGCGATATTCCAGTAAAAAGCGGAATACTGCACACAAGCATGGCAAGAAACAGAAGCGACGTGCCCAGTTCTCCGAGATATGTTATAAAAAATCCGGATAAAATATTTCCAATCACTCCCCCTGAAAGAAAATCTCCGTGAACAATATTCATGCTCATCAGACACAGAAGGGACATAACCAGAAAGAAATAACCGATAATTCTTAAGCCAACAGTAAAGAAGTCGACTTCAAAGATATTAAAACGCTTAATAAAAAAGCAAAAACCGAGATACAGTATGGTAAGAGGAACAAATGCGGCACCGTATCCGAACAGAAACAGAAGAAGATCGGAAACGTTGGCTCCGGCGTACCCCATGAGATTGCCTACATCCGTTCTTGTTGCAGTCTGGGACCAGCTTGGATCTGAGGAATCATGGGAAAAAATCGCCAGGATCAGAAAAACCGAGAACAGAATAAGTATAACAAATGCAGACTCCAGAATTCTTCTGAAACCGCTAAGTTTTTCCTTTTTATTTTTGATTGCCACACTGCCGAGCATAATCTAGAAACCCATAATTAAAATCATTACCAAGCTGATCTTTTGTCTGCATACTCATCTGAAACAACCGCCCGTCCGCGAATAAAACAACCGGCAGACTTATCTTCGCAAAAAAAGAAATGATTAATTAGAAGAAGCATCTTCAGATGATACTGCTTTCAGCAGAAAGAAAAAATAATGAAAAATATACTCTATTTATGAGAAAAACTCAAGAAAACAGGTTCTTCAGAAAGGATGTAAAACAGGAAAACTTCAGGAAGTTATACTCGTAAAGAAAGCCGAGCAACTTCCTGAATTTACTTCTGACTCTGTATGTCTCTGCACAGTTCCGGGATCATTAACCGCCGGATGATATCTGTAAACAGGTATAACATTCAGACTCGAAACAGACAGGTGCGAATCTCCTCAGTTTTTTTCACAACTGAAAAAAACGACAGTTTTCAGCGTGCTCTGAATACAATGCGCCCCTTGCTCAGATCATATGGGGTAAGCTGAACGGTAACCTTGTCACCAGTCAGTATACGAATATAATTCTTTCTCATTTTTCCGGAAATATGAGCTACAATCTCATGACCGTTATCTAACTGAACTCTGAATGTAGTATTAGGCAGGGTTTCTATAATCGTACCCTGCATTTCTATGCTGTCTTCCTTGGACATATAACCTCGTTGTTAAAAAAGATAACGTATAATGCCAAAAAATAATTTTATTGTAAAGAAATTAATTTGAACAAATTTAAGGGATCAGAACTCATCTACGCCCTGCATCAGAATGCAGAGTGTCGCTGATATGTCTGCTGCCGCACGGACGTGGGATTCTTCCGCTGTCATCAGATGCGGGAAAACCATCAGCGGAAATTAACAACTAAATTGAAAGAAGGATCCGCCGGCAGAACAAAAGGGTGCTGTTAAGGAATAGCGTTGATCCTGAAGTCAGTATGATACATCGTAAATTTATCCAGGCTATAAAGTTTTCTTTTTTAAGTTAAAAAATAAATACTTTATGAAATGTATTGGGTTCTGCAGTATCAACAATTCTGTTGAACAGAGCCGCCAAAATTATGTACCAGAGTGATTACTGCGGCATTTTAAAAGAAAATCCATAAACCCCTCAGTATCCGCATCTGAGGCCGGGTACAGTGCTCTGCAATCAAAAAATGACGGATCCACGGCAATGTCGCTGTAGTGATGAAGAATTCTCTCATATTCAGAGTTATCAATAACCCTGCATCCAAGTGACTCGGTATGATCATTTAAAATCTGAGAATCAATATAATCAATGCCGTAACGGCAGCAGTGGTAAGCCAAAAAATAAAATGCCAGTTTGGACGTGTTGGTCTCAAAGGAAAACATCGACTCACCGGCGAACAGTTTTCCAAGACATAATCCGTAAAGTCCGCCGGCAAGCTGGTCATCCGAATTGTAAACCTCAACCGACAGAAAATTAGGCAAGGCAGGATAGGTACTTATGAAATCCTCTGTAATCCATGTAGAACTGCGCGAATCGGTGGTAAGACTGCAAGCTCTCATAACTCCGGCAGGATTGCGGTTAATCCATACTGAATATCCGGACAGAGTGCCACGTATAAATTTCATCATCGAACGATGACAGATTATATGAGACAAATCAAAAACAGCCCGGCACGAAGGATAAAACCATCCTATCAGATTCAGCCCTTCACCAAGATACATAGGAAACACGCCGCGGCGATAGGAATACTTCAGCCACTCTGCATTTAAAAAATTAGTGGCTGTAATGAAACCGTCGCTGCAGATCCTGTTTCTTTTTGGATCTATGTGCAGTTCAGGGTGAAGATAAGCTGACTGATCCATAAAAAAGCTAAACGGTCAAAAAATGTTCCACATCAAGTGCCGCCATACAGCCTCTGCCCGCCGCAACTATCGCCTGCTGATACTTTGAATCTGCAACGTCTCCGGCTGCAAAAATACCAGGAACGCTTGTGGATGTTGAGAAGTTTTCGTCTACTCCGGTCTTTATATATCCGTGTTCTAATTCAACAAGATCACCGAGGAACCCGGTATTCGGAGTATGTCCGATAGCCTCAAAAACTCCGTCAACAGCAACAAATTCCTCACTGCCGGTTCTGACATTGGAAATTTTGACACCATTTAGACTTTCTTCTCCGGCAAACTCTACCGGAACACTGTCAAGATGAAGAATTATTTTGCCCTCGCCTACCACTTTCATCAGTTTGTCCGTAAGAATCTTCTCGCATCTGAAGGCATCACGACGGTGAATGAGGTGAGTCTCAGCCGCCAGATTAGAAAGATACAGGGCATCAGTAACCGCCGTATTTCCTCCGCCTATAACGGCAACTCTTTTTCTTCGATAGAAGAAGCCGTCACATGTGGCGCACGCTGAAATGCCGCTGCCTATAAACCTGCTCTCGCCGGAAATACCCAGATATCTTGCCGATGATCCCGTGGCAACTATGACAGTTTTTGTTCTGATGCTTTCAGATCCGCAGATCACATCAAATTCATCACCGTCCTTTTTTATGGACGAAACATCCGCCATCACCGTTTCCACGCTGAACTTTTCCACATGCGCCTTCAGAGAATCCATTAAATCAAGACCTGAAGGAAAATCAACGGCTCCAGGCCAGTTTTCAACACAGGAACTCTGCGTCAGCTGACCGCCCTGATTAAGTCCGGTAATAAGAAGAGGATGCAAATTCGCTCTTGCGGCATACAGCGCTGCAGTATAACCGGCAGGTCCGGATCCAATAATTACAACATTCCTAATTTCCATCATACTCTTATCGCCATCTTAAATTAAACAAACAACTGGTACAGCCGCACCACGTTTCAGATCAGATTACCTTTCTGTCTGATCTGAAACAATTCCAGTTCAAATCTCCGGTTTGCCGGATTCATTTCCGGACGCATGCTCCTGAACCGTTTCGGATTCAGCTGCGCTTTCATCCACATTTGACACGGCATCCACAGACAGAGAACTGTCCTCTGGAGCCTCATTGGAAACATAGTTGAAGCTGAATTCCTTTCCGTCATAGTCAATATCAACACTGCCGCCGTAAAGGAGACTTCCAAAAAGAATCTCACGTGCAAGTTCACGGTGAACAACGTTGCGGATGGTGCGACGCATCGGTCTTGCGCCCATGCTGCGGTCATATCCGCGCTTTATGAGCTCACTGCGGGCTGCATCTGAAATTCTGGCCTCGACATTCTTTTCCTTGAGCTGGACAAGAAGTTCGTTCCAGAGCTTGTCAAACACCATTTTGACAACATCAGGGGAAAGATTCTTAAACCAGACTACAGCGTCAAGACGGTTGCGGAATTCAGGAGAAAAAGCCTGGCGTATAGCCGAAGTCGAGTCAAAACTTGAACTTCCCGCTGTAAATCCTATTGAACCGCGCTCTATTTCACTGGCACCGCAGTTGGTGGTCATTACCACAATCGTATTGCGGAAGTTAACGGTTACACCGATGGCATCGGTAACCATACCGTTATCCATAATCTGAAGCAGAACGTTATATATGGACGGATGAGCTTTTTCAAGTTCATCAAACAATACCACACTGCGCGGCTCGTTCTTGACCTGATTGGTCAGAATACCACCCTCGTTATAGCCCACATATCCCGGAGGAGAACCGAGAAGTTTCGATACTGTAAACTCGCTGGAATACTCCGACATGTCAAGTCTGATAAGTTTCATGTGCAGAAGATTGGCCAGCTGCAGAACAATCTCGGTTTTACCAACTCCGGTAGGACCAGCAAACAGAAAACTTCCGATCGGGCGCGTAACATTGTCAAGACCGGAGCGATTCATAATCACAGCGTCCACAACTGCAGACACGGCCTCATCCTGACCAAAGATCCTCTTGAGAAGATTCTGTCTGAGATCCCGGTATACGGCGGTGTCATCCTCCTTTATATTAACCGGAATCTTCAGGATTCTGGCAAACGCCTCTCCTACATCTTCAGACGATACAACATGCACATCCTTGCAGTCACCTGGACGGTTTATCCTGAAATACGAACCTATATCATCCACCACGTCAAAAACCTTGTCCGGAAGATACCTGTTGTACATATATTTTTCAGACAGATGAATAATCTTTCTTAAAATTTTATCCGGATACCTTACACCGTGAAACTTTTCATACTGCTCTCTGCTCTTGAGAAGAATTTCAAATGATTCCTCCTCTGTAGGAGGAGCAAGATCCAGTTTATGAAAACGGCGTATAAAAGCGGGATCCTTTGAAAAGATTTTATTAAAATCCTTAAAGGACGTGGTTGCAATACAGTGAAGGTTTCCTCTGATAAGATCAGCCTGAATCATTGATGCACCTGTGGCTGCATCGGAAGAATTTGTTGAAAAAAGCTGCTGAACATCATCAATAAGAAGAATACTGTTTTCCCTGCTCCTGATAAACGAAACAACTGACTTGAGGCGTTTTTCATAATCACCTCTGAACTGCGTGCCGGAAATGACACCCACGGTATCAAGAGAATAAACAGTAAAATCCTTAAGAAAGGCAGGAACCTTCTGATGAACAATGTTCCAAGCGACGCCTTCGGCAAGAGCTGTTTTTCCAACGCCTGACTCACCGGTTATAAGGACATTGTTCTTTTTCTTGCGGCCCAGAACCTCGTATATTCTCTGGAGATCATCCTCTCTTCCTATGAGTTGATCAATCTTGCCCTTCATCACCAGATCATTGACGTTAAAAAGACAGTTTTCAAGACCTTCCGGAATTCCGCTGCTGGTCTCTGCAGACTGCTGTTCATCGTCATTCTGCCTGCTCTCATCAGCGGAGGATTCACGATGATCCTTGCTTCCATGAAGACGACTGCAGTATTTGCGGACCTTTGCACGCGCTATATCCAGACTCTGTGTCAGTAGGAGTGAGACAAAACTGTCTCTCTCGGGAAACATGGCATCAAGAACATCAAGACCGTAAATTTCCGTCCGGTTGGAATACTGGGCAACAAACACGGCACGTTCAAGCACTCGCTTGAATGAAGGAGAAGCCTTCGGGTTCTTGGAACTCTGGTTTCTTGGATATTCGGTAACAATATGATCATATATAACATCAAGCACGGCCGCTATGTCAAAGCCTTCGCCCTGAAAAAACGAAATCACCTCGTTATCCATCTCAAGCAATGCATAAAGAAGGTGATCTATAGACACGATACTGCTAAAAAATTTGGTGCTGGCAAGTTCAATCGCCCTGTTTACACACTTTTGTAAAACTTCACTTTCAATCATTGTCGGAGCCCTCTACCGTGCATACCAGAGGAAATCCTTTGGCTCTTGCTCTCTCTGTTGTTTCATTCACCTTGGACTCGGCCACCTCACGGGAATACGAGCCAACTGTTGCACTGCCTATATTGTGTATCTCATAGGCCAGCGCTGTTGCCGTAACCTCATCCTTATCGAAAATATCAATCAGCGTTGCTATAACGAACTCAAAGGTCGTCTCATCGTCATTATGCATAACAACATTGTACTTTGGGACCTTGGGCGTTTTGATTCTTGTTGCAACAACGACATCAGTCTGATTAAGTTTTTCCATCTATCTTATACCTTGATCATATCTTCAATCATTGTACATTGTTTTGAAAAAATTTGAACACACTAATAGGATCGGCATGTCACAAACATACACAAAACAGTCTTTTTTAGAAAATCTGATCTTCTGACAAACATTCTAAAATCAAAAAAACGGTGTTCCGCTGCAGATCAATCATATGACAGCCGATGGACGGATAAACAGAATTAAAAAAGCAACCAGTTCCGGACGTCTTCTTAAAAACATACTCATGCCTAATCTTTCAACAGCAGAAAACCTGCTGTATCCGGATTACATGCATGACAACATTCACAACATCATCTTTCCAATGTCATCAAAAGCGTATCTTTATGCAAAACTGGCGTGAACACATCACGGTCCTAAAAATTTAAATGAACTGCAGTCACAAACCGATTTAAAACCGCTCATAAAACCATTCTGAAGCTCATAAAAGACAAACAGTCTGTTAAAAGTCGCAACAGTCTCAATGCTGGCATGAAGAACATAGGATACAGAATCATTATCAAAAAAATTAGAGAAAACCGGCATCTAACCGGATTTATAGACTCTGAAAACACGCTTAAGAACATGTATATGAATATTTTGCTCTTTTTTTACTTGCTTAATCAAAAACAATTGCTAAAATTTAACTGTTATGCAATAATTGGAAACTCACAATATAACTAATGTATCATATTAATCATTTTATGACATACATAGATACAGATTATCCGGTTATATAAATCGGGAACTTGATGGGTGTTAAAGAGAATCACAGCTGCTCGAGGTAGTACGGTCCAAACTAGTGACGGACCGAAGTTGCAGTTGCCGGCAATACCCTGCTGCAAGGATGCAGAACAGACATTTTCCTAATACATGATGCTAAGGACGGACACTATGACAAAGGGAACAGTTAAATGGTTTAACAATGTAAAAGGTTTCGGATTTATTATTCTTGATGATGGAGGCGAGGAGGTATTCATTCATTATTCAGCTATTGATAATGACGGATTCAAGACTCTCAAGCCTAAGGACAGTGTGCTGTTTGAATTCGAGCAAACCGAAAAAGGTCTCCATGCAACCAGACTCATTCGGATACCAAATGCCGAGAATGAAAAAATCAAAGCAAAAGAGAAATAGAAACCTGCCGACCGATAACACTATTTCAGTTCGCAGTTTGTGAATTACTGCCAGTTCGCAGTAATTCACATTTTCCATCAGAAGCCAATTCTTAAAATCTGTGCGCAAAGCATCCGTTCGATGTTAAAATACCAATTACTGTTTGAATGATAAGTTCTATAACAAGACTTTCAGACTTTATCAGCAGAAATTCAGCAATGCAAAAAATGAAGACCAGAATCACGTCAGTAACGCGGCGTGAACTCAGAGATTTCTGCAGCTTCTTAGGAAACAGCCAACACTGCACAGAGGAACAGTAAAAAGGCGCTGATAGAGATGTTCGAATCAGACAGATCACAGTGATCGCTGCGTTTTATTGATACTCCACGGCTAAAGCCGCGGATTTCTAACCTCACAGACCGCTGCACAGACAACTGCGTCTTACAAGATCTCCAGAAGAACCGCCAACTCCTGCTTTTCAGAGCAGACATATATTTCCGTATGCCCCACGCTGCAGTTTATATTAAAAGCAGCAGGCAGACTGCATCTTTATGCATAAACCTAAATTCGATAAACAATGACCGCCGCTTAAATGCGGCGGTCACGTTGATCCTGTCGGGTTTCATCACATCAGCTGAAGCCGATGTATTTTCGCCCGCGAGCAATACATAAAGAAACTACATATTACCGATGATTTCATCAGCGAACTCGGAGCACTTGATTTCCACAGCATTCTCCATCAGACGTGCAAAATCATAGGTTACCTTCTTGGCGGAAATAGCACCTTCCATGCCCTTAATAACCAGATCAGCAGCTTCCGTCCAGCCCATGTGGCGAAGCATCATCTCTGCAGAAAGGATAATAGAACCAGGATTTACCTTGTCCATACCGGTGTACTTAGGAGCGGTTCCATGAGTTGCCTCAAACATTGCACAGGTGCTGCCGATATTCGCGCCAGGAGCAATACCGATACCGCCGACCTGTGCCGCAAGTGCGTCAGACATGTAATCACCGTTAAGATTAAGAGTTGCAATCACATCATACTCAGCCGGACGGAGAAGAATCTGCTGAAGGAAAGCATCAGCTATGCAATCCTTTATAACAATGTCCTGACCGTTGTTAGGATTGCGGACTGTCATCCATGGACCCTTGTCAATAAGCTTGCCGTCAAATTCTTCTCTTGCCAGCTCATAGCCCCACTCCTTGAATGATCCTTCGGTAAACTTCATTATGTTACCTTTGTGAACCAGAGTAACTGATTTGCGGTTGTTGGCAATTGCATAGTCTATAGCTGCCCTGACCAGTCTCTGAGTACCTTCCTTTGAAACAGGCTTAACTCCTATGCCGCAATGCTCATCAAATCTGATCTTGGTGACATTCATTTCACTCTTGAGGAAATTGATAACCTTCTGAGCTTCAGGAGAATCAGCCTTCCATTCAATACCAGCATAAATATCCTCACTGTTTTCACGGAAAATAACCATGTCAACAAGTTCAGGATGCTTTACAGGGCTTGGAACACCGTCAAAATAACGAACAGGACGAAGGCAGACATAAAGATCCAGATTCTGACGAAGAGCAACATTCAGTGATCTGATGCCTCCTCCGATAGGAGTCGTAAGAGGTCCCTTTATAGAAACAACATATTCCTTGAGCAGATCCAGAGTCTCCTGAGGAAGCCAGACATCGCTGCCGTATACCTTGGTTGACTTTTCGCCGGCATATATCTCCATCCAGCTGATTTTCTTAGAATCGCCGTAGGCCTTTGCCACAGCCGCATCCACAACCTTTATCATAGCAGGAGTTATATCACTGCCGATTCCGTCACCTTCAATAAAAGGAATTATTGGATTAGCCGGTACGTTCAGTGTACCGTTTGCATTAACTGTGATTTTTTCACCGTTCGAAGGAATTACAACCTTACTTGTCATCAGAAAACTCCGTCTAAAATATCAAAACATGCCTCTGCCGGACGGCAGATACCTTTTCGTATAATTATATCAGAAGAAGTTTTTACACTCCACACGGCACCTGCCGGGGTTTTTCCGTTACGGTGCCGTCAGATCCTGGGATCTCTGACAGGAACAATCCGCGACTGATAATTCATTCCTCGGGACAAGCCGCCAATCCTTGACATACACCCTGATGTTTAAAGACTCTGGGGAAACAGCATGAATGGATTTTGGAGTTTTACTCCTCATCATTGCGCTGACAGTCACTCCCGCCGCAAAAATATCAAAATGGAAAATTGCAAGGAATTAAACTGCAGATCTGTTAAAATAACGGAAGTTTGAAAATTATGGCACAGGATATAACTGTCACTTCATCCTGCTTAAACAATAGAGAAAACTTCAGATGAACAAAAAAGTTGTTGTAGGCATGTCAGGCGGCGTAGATTCATCCGTATCCGCGTATCTGCTTAAAGAACAGGGATGGGATGTGATCGGACTGTTCATGAAAAACTGGGAGGAGGACGACGACACCGGTTACTGCAGCGCGGCACAGGATCTTGCCGATGCCCAGGCTGTATGCGACAAAATCGGGATCGAACTGAAAACCGTTAACTTTGCTGCAGAATACTGGGATAATGTGTTTGAACATTTTCTGAGCGAGTACAGAAGCGGTAGAACGCCAAACCCTGATATTCTATGCAACAGTGAAATCAAATTCAAAGCGTTCATGGACTATGCATTCTCACTTCTGGGAGGAGAATATATGGCGACCGGTCACTTTGTACGTAACCGTTTCAACAGTGAAACAGGCAAATACGAACTGCTCAGAGGAAAGGATCCTAACAAGGACCAGAGTTATTTTCTCCATGCAGTCAGCCATGATCGCATTGCAAAGTCCATTTTTCCGGTCGGGGGAATGATTAAAAAAACAGAGGTCAGAACTCTTGCCGAAAAACTGGAACTGAAAACTGCATCAAAAAAGGACAGCACAGGTATATGTTTCATCGGTGAAAGAAGATTCAAGGAATTTCTGAACCGCTTTCTGCCGGCAAAACCTGGAAATATTGAAACTGCGGACGGAAAGGTTATCGGTCACCATGACGGTCTTATGTATCATACATTAGGTCAGAGAAAGGGGCTTGGTATAGGCGGGATGAAGGATTCCGACCGGGATCCGTGGTATGTGGTTGACAAGGATCTGGAGCGTAATGTGCTTATCGTGGCACAGGGAGGAAACAACAAACTCCTTATGTCCACCGGACTTAACGCTTCAAAACTGACAATGGTGAACAGAGAACCTGTTAATCAGCCTTTTAAGTGCACGGTCAAAACAAGATACCGTCAGCCTGACATTCCGTGTACTGTCTACCCCGAGGATGATGACTGCGTCAGGGTTGTTTTTGATCACCCTGTGGCCGCAGTTACACCCGGACAGTCGGCAGTGTTCTATAATAACGAGGTATGCCTTGGCGGCGGCGTAATTACAGAGAGAATAAAATTGGTATGAACGAAGATATAAACAAAATCACCTATGCCTTTTCTGCATTGGTAGAATCGCTTTATCAGATCAGCAGCATCGGCCACAGCGGAACAATAAATAAAACTGCAGTGGATTATCTGCTCAAGGGGGTTTTGAAAACCGAATCAGTGACTTCTACCTCGATATACCCTTTGGAGCAGTTGAAAAACGGACTGTCATTTTTCAGCGACAGCAGTAATATGGATTCAACGGCACTGAAGGAAATCAACTACTACATACCGTCGATATTAAAGCTGACATCAGTGTATACATCAAACAATGAGTTGAGGGACTCTCTGTCCAGGCAGATTCTGCACATAAAGGAAACCCTTTCTCACCAGGAGAACAAATCACTGTTCGTCGGCAAACACATAGCAAACTGGTATACAGCCAATATTTCAGAGCCTGAACTGTTTGCAATGCAGATTTTCGGATCCAAGGAGTCTCTCTCCAAGGATGCGAATCTGATATTTATCAGGGCACTTATAATTTCCGCCATGAGAGCCTGCATTCTGTGGAGACAGCTTGGCGGAACACAGCTGAATCTAATTTTCAATCGTTCAAAAATGGCCATATGTGCAAAACGTATGCTAGAAGTAATATAGGAGCCGAAGAATGGAATTATCACCACTAACAGCAATATCACCAATCGATGGCAGATATAGCAGCAAGTGCAATGAACTAAGAGATATTTTTTCTGAGTACGGTCTGCTCAAATACCGAGTCAGAGTGGAAATATCATGGCTGAAAAAACTGGCCGCATGTCCGGAAATAACCGAGGTTGCAAATCTTTCAGCCGAAGCAAACGACCTGCTGGACAGCATAGCGCAGAATTTTTCAGTTGAAGATGCCTCCCGCATCAAGGATATTGAAAAGACAACAAATCATGATGTGAAAGCTGTCGAATATTTTCTTAAGGAAAAAATTGCCGGAAATGCAGAACTTTCAAAGATCAGTGAATTCATACACTTTTCATGCACATCAGAAGATATTAACAACAACTCCCACGGTCTGATGCTTCTTGAAGGAAGAGATCATGTTCTTCTGCCGCAGCTGAAGAAAATAATCAGAGCAATTGCCGATCTGGCTGTAAAATATCGCGACATTCCGATGCTTTCAAGAACGCACGGCCAGCCTGCAACCCCTTCGACATTGGGAAAGGAAATGGCCAATGTCTGCTACCGTCTGCACAGACAGTACAAGCAGATTGAGTCGGTTAAAATTCTTGGCAAGATTAACGGTGCTGTAGGCAACTTCAATGCTCATATGGTTGCCTATCCTAATGTTGACTGGTCCAAGCTTTCAGAAGAGTTTGTAACAGCTCTCGGACTTACCTGGAACCCGTATACAACACAGATTGAACCTCATGATTACGTTGCAGAACTCTTTAATGCCATAGCACGCTTCAATACCATACTGATGGATTTTGACAGGGATGTCTGGGGATATATCAGCATCGGACATTTCAAGCAGAAGACCATCGCCGGTGAAGTGGGATCATCAACCATGCCGCATAAGGTAAATCCGATTGATTTTGAGAATTCCGAGGGCAACATAGGTCTTGCAAACGCTGTTTTCTCACACCTGGCCGCAAAACTTCCTGTATCGCGCTGGCAGCGTGATCTGACAGACAGCACCGTTCTGCGCAACATCGGCGTTGCTTTCGGCTACAGTCTGATTGCATACCAGTCAACTCTCAAGGGCATATCCAAACTGGAAGCAAATCCGGAAAATCTGGCAAAAGATCTTGATAACAACTGGGAGGTTCTTGCAGAGCCTATTCAGACAGTTATGCGCAGATATGGAATTGAAAAACCATATGAAAAACTGAAGGCTCTTACCAGAGGACAGAAAGTCAATGCTGAAATTATGAAAAATTTCATAGAAACTATTGATATTCCTCAGGATGCCAAGGAGACACTGATGAAGCTTACGCCTGCCTCCTATATTGGACGGGCCGTTGCTTTTGTTGATGAACTTGAATCATACCTAAACAAATAAGACAGTTTTCTGGGCCTTACATCCTCCCCCTGCCCTTAGGCAGGGGATTTTTGCTGATCCGAAGCTTTACCCTCCTGTAAGGTTCTCTGCCGCTGATGAAGCAAACATTTCGCAATTAAAATTTGATTCTTTACAGATTCAAGCTGGAGATATCTGATTCATCATTTTCATTTTCATTCATAATATTCATTTTCGTTATTCTAATATAATCATTTCCTATACTTATATTGTTTATTATCTTCGGGATGCATCATTATTTTTAAGAAGAAATATTCGTCATCTCTAAATCCGTAAGCATCCCTTCTAGCAGTTTTAGTTTGGGTCTCTGCATATTGCAGGTTGAACGACGCTGACCGGTCCATAGGAATCAGACTTTGAATGATCATTCCGGCAGTAACTGTATTTCAAAGGTAACGCAGATAACTGTACGGACACAAAACCTTGAATATCAAATGTTAGAGGAAGATTCAACAGCAGAGAGGCTAATTCTGAACTCCTGCAAATAATTATTCCATGCAGGTGAGCTCTGCTTATTAGGAATAAATCACCCTGAATATTTTCAACTAATTTTTGCAAAGAAACGAAAAACGATATTAACTGCAGAATGCCGGTTCTGACAGATTCTCTCTAAAAAATTGCTGAAGATTCTGCTTCAAACTAGGCAAAAAAAATCCCTGCAAATGCAGGGACGTTTGTGCAATATAAAAGGCGTGAATTCATCGCGCCCTGTTTTCGAAGAAATCAATTCCTCAAACCATATGCCTCTACTAATACCGAGGAGGTGGTGGAGGCGGCGCATGATGCGGAGGCGGTGGAGGCGGCGCATGATGCGGAGGCGGTGGAGGCGGCGCATGATGATGCGGAGGCGGTGGCGGCGGCGCATGGCGCGGAGGCGGTGGCGGCGGCGCATGATGATGATGCGGAGGCGGTGGCGGCGGCGCATGATGATGATGCGGAGGCGGTGGAGGCGGCGCATGATGATGATGCGGAGGCGGTGGAGGCGGCGCATGATGATGATGCGGAGGCGGTGGCGGCGGCTCATGATGAGCAACCAAAAGACCGGATCTCACCCCCCTGTCAAAAGGAACAAGAGCATCTGGCGCATTATTGTTAAAGTTCATATCCGTACTAGACATCTGACTACTGCCGTAGACTGATGCGCATGCAGACGATGAAGCAAGAACAAAGGCTGCAAGAAGAGTAATTCTTAACTTGAATTTCATAAAATTCTCTTACATCAAAGTTGTAAAGACCACAACAAAGGCGTGACTAGATCACGCCATATCCATACTAACAAAAGGAAAAAGCATCAGTGATGATGTCCGCCCCCTGGTCCGACTCCTGGTCCAGGAGGTATAACCCTTGGTCCGTGTCCGCCACCTGAATGATGTCCTCCAGGTCCGTGTCCGCCACCTGAATGATGTCCTCCAGGTCCGTGTCCGCCACCTGAGTGATGTCCTCCAGGTCCGTGTCCGCCACCTGAGTGATGTCCTCCAGGTCCATGATGAGGTCCAGGTCCATGATGAGGTCCAGGTCCATGATGAGGTCCCGGGCCGTGATGATGTCCTGGGCCGTGATGATAACGAGGAGGAGGCGGTGCGTGATGATGATGATAACGAGGAGGCGGAGGCGGCGGTGCATGATGATGATAGCCAGGATCGTCATAGAAGAAATCATCTTCAATAACTATGCATCCATTAAGGCTTACAGCCGCAAACATGCATAAGGCAGGCAATAAAGCTAATTTCATGAATAACACTCGACTAATAATAATTAAAAACTACTGTATAAAAAACCGTTCATATAGATAACAAAGCAGCAAACTGCTGAGGTCCAATGAAAAAGCAGTCATACAGATCCCATTACTCACAGAAAATTATAACATTACAAATGACAGGCAAAAGAAACTAACGAATTCAGAATCAAAAAAATAGTCACATATCACCATTTCACAGCAACGCTACATAATCTGAGACTACAGCAAGAGTAAATTGTTCACACTTTTTAGTTCGCAATAAACGTTAGACTGGAATATTTAGAGAAAAAACGGAAGGACTTTAGAACTGACCGTGTTTCCAGGAAGGAAACACGGTTTTAGAAAAAACAAAAAATCATGGAGCCAGTCGTTCAAGATCCCACGACGCATCATTTTTTGTATACAAAAAGCGATCATGAAGACGATTCTTACCACCCTGCCAAAACTCAATGGTAACGGGATCGACCCTAAATCCTCCCCAGAATGAAGGAACCGGAACCTCACCCTTAGCAAACTTGCTTTTTAATTCAAGAAACTTGGATTCCAGCACTGATCTTGCAGAAATGACGGAAGACTGGTGGGATACCCAGGCTCCAATCTGACTGTCACGTGGTCTTGACGTAAAGTAACTTACAACTTCCATGGTGCTGATCCGTGAAGCACTGCCCTGAATATGCACCTGGCGCTCTAAAGGATACCAGGGAAACAGCAGACTCACTGAATTATTGTTTTCTATATGGCGTGCTTTTCTGGATGTAAGATTGGTAAAAAAAACAAATCCTCTCTCATCAAACTTTTTCAGCAGAACAGAGCGCTGACACGGCATTCCCCGGCTGTCCACTGTTGCCACAACCATTCCCGTAGGATCAGCCAGTTCTGCGTCTATGGCCTCCTTAAGCCACTTTTCAAAAAGAACGAGTGGCTCAGACGGCATATTCTCCTTTAACAGTGCTCCCCGCTCATAGGATCGGCGAATACCACTGATAATCATAATAACTCCAAATGTCTGCTGTATTTAAAAAGGTTAATCCATGACTGAACTGTCATCATACCGGCAAAAATGCCCCATGGTGCTTTTCTCAATTCTGACCTGTAAAAAAGCAGGTATCTTCAGTTCCGTCAAAATGAATCTCATTGTAATAGACAGTCTGTGCAAGCTGATCAAATTCCTTGATTTTGTCTGAACGAGGATCATTGTCCGCAACTCTGCGGCGCAAAGACTTTACCATGCTGGTGAAAAGCTCACGATTATCGCCAAAGGCATGAACCATACAGTTGCTGGCAAGATCTATTTCATTTCTGAGATCACTTATTACAGGTTCACTGACCTTACCGTCCTTTGTATAAAAATCACTTTTAAAAATATGCTGATAAACCTGAGCCATCTGCATCATGGAATTACGCTGCATCTGCGTGAGAAAATTAAGACTGTCAATATATGCTTCAACATCATCTCTTATATCATTTTTGTTGTCATCAAAACCCAGGAGGTTGCCGCCGCAGCCTGAAAGCGCCGCAGCAAAAGCAAAAGGCATAAAAAATTTATAAAAAGGTTTCATTGTACACTTATCTTCTATTGTTTTTATTAACAGCTTTATTCGAACCGGATTTAGAAAATCCTCCATTCCTGTTCCGGCCGGTTTTATTTGCTCTGACGGACGGCGGCGGTACCAGACACTTCTCACTGTTGCCAATGAGATGCTCCTTGCCGCACTGTTTCAGAACATCCCGTATCATTTCAAAATTGGCAGGATCATGATACCTGAGTATCGCCTTCTGGATTCTTCTCCTAATCTCGCCCTTAACACAAAATATCTGCGGGTTATTATCCTTTATTTTTTCACTTGAATCAAAGCCCGTATAATACATAGTGGTAGCAACGGATAAAGGGGTTGGATAAAAATTCTGCACCTGATCCACTTGAAGATTATGTTTCTTAAGCCACAGTGCCAGTTCTATCATGTGCTCATCCGTAGTTCCGGGATGACACGCAATAAAATACGGAATAATCTGCTGACGCCGGCCGGCCTCCTGAGAATATTTCAGAAAAAGAGTTTCAAACTCATTGTAGGTATGTGCCCCGGGCTTGTGCATATATTTAAGGGCTCCGTCTGCTATATGCTCAGGGGCAACTTTGAGGTGGCCGCTTACATGATATGATACGAGTTCCCTTATGTAATCAGGATAAAGTATTGCAAGATCAAGTCTTATTCCCGATGATATAAAAACCTTTTTAATAAACGGAAGAGATCTGGCCTGCCTGAACAGATTTACCGCAGGCGACTGATCAGTATCAAGAAAGCGGCAGACATTTGGAAAAAGACAAGACTGTCTGCGGCAGGACTGCCCGGCCTTAAGATTTGTGCATCCCAGCCTGTACATGTTGGCCGACGGACCGCCTATATCCGAAATAACACCAGCAAACCCCGGTACCTTGCTCTTGATGTCCTCCAGTTCCCTAAGAATGCTTTTTTCCGATCTGCACTGAACAAACTTGCCGGTATGAGCAGCTATGGTACAGAATGCACATCCTCCAAAGCATCCCCGCATGCTTGTAACGGACGTCTTAATCATTTCGTATGCCGGTATCTTGTCACGGTATGATGGATGCGGACGGCGCTGATAGGGAAGATCGTAAATCAGATCCATTTCCTCGGTTGTCAGCGGTACGGGAGGAGGATTAATCAGCACAGCCCTGTCTCCATGATACTGAATCAATGTTCTTGCACAGTACGGATTGGTCTCGTTATGCACCAGATACATGGAATGTGCATACAGAATCTTATCAGACTTTACATCATCATAGGAAGGCATGATGATATACCCGCCCCCTGCGTTGGGATAACGTGATTCTTCTGATTCAAGATCAGTCATTTCTGAACTTGGTTTATTTTTTTCTGATTCTGTCACTTCAGGAGGAACTGGCGTGCTTTTTCCAACGGAACTCATATCAATGCCAGGCATGCCGGAAGGCGGGGATTTAACAATGACTGCAGATCCCCTGATATTTGTGATATTTCTGATATCCTCCCCCGCATTCAGCCTCATGGCCAGTTCCACAAGAGAGTGCTCACCGTTGCCGTAAAGCAGAATGTCAGCCTTGGCATCAAAAATAAGAGAGCGCTTGACGGTTTCAGACCAGTAATCAAAATGAGCCGTACGCCGGAGAGATGCCTCTATGCCTCCGACTACAACAGGAATGCCCTTAAAGGCTTCGCGGCACCGGTTGGCATACACAACAGAGGCGCGATCCGGACGGGCACCATTGACATTTCCAGGAGTATACGCATCATCATGCCGTATTTTACGATCAGACGTATAGTGATTAACCATTGAATCCATGTTGCCCGCTGAAACTCCCCAAAAAAGTCTGGGAGGTCCGAGCCGTCTGAAATCATCCGGATTTTTCCAGTCCGGCTGGGCAATTATTCCAACCTTAAAACCGAAATACTCCAGGGTTCTTCCCAGAATCGCCGCGGCAAAACTCGGATGATCCACGTAGGCATCTCCTGAAACCAGTATTATATCGCACTGCCTCCATCCAAGTTTCTTCATTTCCTCCTGCGACATGGGAAGAAACCGGCACACTCCGGCACTGCGGCTATCCAGGGGTTTAAGCGAGGTCAGACGGGCATTAAAGGACTGCAAGGCAACTCCGGTAAACAGGAAAAGAAACAATCATTTTCTTATCTTTTTTCTGGCTGAGGATGCAGCCAAATCCTTGCGCTGCCCCTTATTTGCATAAGACAGACCTTCAAGCACAGAAAATGCTAAATTCTTGTCAGTCATATTGTCATAGTACTTCACAAAACATTGTGTAGCCCATTCGATGTTTCCATCATCCGCAACCAGTTCCCCGAGGGCTCTCCAGCTGTCGGCATGATGAGGATTTATTTTTACGGATGAAGAATAGTTGATAATAGCCTGATTGCGGTTGCCGGACATGAAATGAGCCTTTCCCAGCATGGAAAACAGCTCGTAGTCATTGGCGGCAAGACTCTTCATCTTTTCAAGTGTTCTGACTGCATCAAGGAACTTTCCCTGATCCATGAATTCAAGAGCCTGAAGCTTTGCATCCATGACCTTTTTCTTTATCTCGTCAAGAGTAAGGTTGGAAGCAGGCACCACGGCAAGTGGAGCCTGCGTGTTGAAACTTTTAATTTCCTTCTCGGTCAGCAGATAGATTTTGTTTGGAGGAGTATCAATCATTGCAATGCGGACTGAATCCGGAACGTTGAACCGGCGGTAATAGTCGTTAAGTGAAATGGAAACAGAGCGCGCATTGGAATTGTCCCTTAATTTCATGTCAGCGGCGCGGTGCACTCCGAGTTTAGATCTTGGATATGCAGTTCTCGGTGTTCCCGCGGCAAATATTGAAATGCATGAACTGAAGCAGTGCATGCCCGACTCAACCACCGTCGCCATTTTTTTTTCAGCGATGAACATGCCGATGCGCACACCCTGCCCCACATCACCGCCGTTACTGTTGAGAACAACCATAAACTTTTCAAGACCGCTGCGTCTGAGCTGTTCATATACTTCGACAAACTTCTCGTAATCACCGTTTTCAACATCACCGGAGTAATGAATAGAACCGATACCATTGTCAGTATATCCGCTGGTAATCTCAGCTGCATATGCAGATCCGGACAGGAGGAACGGAAAAAGAGCGCAAATCATAATTGAACGTTTCGGAAAATTCACGTAACCTCCTGGGCGAAGCAAAGCGACTCAAACCGTAAGAAGAAAAATTCATAGCTGAATTATATATCAGGTCAGATTATAACAAAATAAAGCCTGAAGATTATTTGCTGCCGACACCAGCAAAAAAAAATTCATATTTTTTTCACTGAACCGCTCCCCTTCATTTCCGATCATACTGACCGGTTACGTTCCGCTCCTTTCGAATTAAGCCGCGGTCTGAAATAATTTCAAAAGACAGCGTTTAAATCCTAAGCCCCGGCACCCTGTCAGTTCAACCGGCATAAGTGCAAAGATGAATACTTGTGGTATAATTCACATAAAGTTTAACAATGGAGTTTGTTTGTGTCTGAACAGAAATTAAATTACAAGGAAGCAGGTGTCGACATCGATGCCGGTGAGGCTTTAGTTGAAAAAATCAAATCTGATGTAAAGAAAACAACGCGTCCCGAAGTTATCGGCGGTCTTGGCGGTTACGGTGCACTGTGCCGGATCCCTGAGGGATACAGGAAACCTGTTCTTGTATCCGGTACTGACGGCGTAGGTACAAAACTGCGAGTAGCTATTGATCTGAACAGACATGACACCGTAGGCATAGATCTGGTTGCCATGTGCGTTAACGATTTGATTGTCCAGGGTGCTGAACCGCTGTTCTATCTCGATTACTATGCAACCGGTCATCTTAATGTAGATCAGGCGGCAACGGTAATTTCAGGTATCTGCCGCGGATGTGAAATGTCCAACTGTGCACTGATAGGCGGTGAAACAGCGGAAATGCCAGGTATGTACGCCAAAGGCGACTATGACATGGCTGGTTTTGCCGTCGGTGTGGTTGAAGAGGACGAAATCATAGACGGCAGCAAGGTGGCAGACGGAGATATTCTCGTAGGCATAGCCTCCTCAGGTCCCCACTCCAACGGTTTTTCTCTGATCCGCAAAATTGTTGAAGTCAGCAAGGCTGATCTTAACACTCCGTTTGACGGCAGAACACTTGGCGAGGCTCTGCTCGCCCCTACAAGAATTTATGTCAAACCGCTGCTTAAACTGATCAAGAATCTTCCTGTTCACGCTCTTGCCCACATAACCGGAGGCGGATTCTGGGACAATATACCGAGAGTTCTGCCCAAAAACACCAAGGCGGTTATTGACGGCAAATCATGGAACTGGCCGGAAATTTTCAACTGGCTCCAGAAGAACGGCAATGTTGAAAGGCGTGAAATGTACCGTACATTCAACTGCGGTGTGGGCATGATTGCTGCAGTTCCTGCAGAATATGCGGACAAGGCGGTTGAACTCCTGAATAAAGAAGGTGAGAAGGCCTGGATCCTTGGAAAGATTGAATCTGCAGCCGACGGCGAGGCTCAGGTTGTTATCAATGAATAGCAGTCTCCAGTGAGACCTGCGGCCGGATCTGAAATTTCGGCTCTTCAAAAGAAAGTCCCGTTTCATTTATAATGAAAGCGGGACTTTTGCTGTAACCGTGTTTAAGAAATAAGTGGATAATATATGAGCGGAATCACATACATCATACCTTGTCCGCAATGTGGAAAAAACTATGAGATCACCTACGGCAACAGTATGATATGCACCAACAGGGCACTGACCGTTTCCTGTCTCCATACCGGAGGCAGACCTCTTCTTGAATATCTGGTTAAATCAAAATCAATCAAAGAAAAAACTTTTGAACTTCTGAACGACGGTTATATTCTCAATGCGGGCTATCAGTACAGCACCTACTACTGCAAAAAGTGCAGAAAAATATTTACAAGATTCTATTACTCTCTGTCAAAAAATGAAAACACATGGGAACCGGAATACAGATGCTGGTGCTGCAAGGGAAAAATAGCTCGCATTATGCAAGAAAACATGAACCAAATCACAGTATCATGTAAATGCGGTCACATTTTCAATCCGGATCTAAAAATGTGTCCTGAGCCGGAATTTTGGTCTTAAATTACGTTAAGAAAGCCCCGAAACATATAAACTGGACTTCATAAACTTTTATAAATCAACATTTTACAAATCTTACGTGTTATTCTCTTCACAAAATTGCTTTTTAATTACATTTTTAAAATTACTTATAGGTATAATTGTAAGTATGTATGTAATATAAACTAGATGACCTGTGCAGTCTCGCAAAACAAGTCAAAATTTGCAAAATGCAAGTTACAGAAACAACAGTCATAAAAAGAAAGAGTACGGCGACCAAACATTGATACTTACTTTGTAAACAGAATAGAAACGTAATAAGAGTAGCAAAATGCAGGAAAAAAATTCAGCCGATCAGATTATCAGATTCAGTGGTGTTTCAAACCTCAAGGAGTGGAAGCTGCTGATTGTTGACGATGAAGATGATGTCCACAGAATAACCAGGCTTGCCCTTACAGGTCTGCGCTACCACGGTCTTAAAATAAAATTTCTTTCAGCTTATTCAGGTGAAGAGGCCTGCAGAATTTTAAGCGAAAACGACGATATAGCTCTTGTACTTCTTGATGTTGTAATGGAGACTGATCACGCCGGTCTGGATGTTGCCGATTATGTTCGAAACGAGCTTCAGAATGATGTGGTAAGAATAGTGTTCAGAACCGGACAGCCCGGCCAGGCACCCGAGGATGAAATTCTTGACCGTTACGATATAGATGACTACCGCGAAAAAACAGATCTTACGGCACAAAAATTAAGAACTCTTGCAAGATGCAGTTTCAATTCATTTAAGGATAAGCTTGATCTGTGGGCCATAACAAAAAAGATTGTTGATATCAACACCATCTCGCAGGGTCTGGTCAACTGTGAAACTGTTAATGAAGGAGCCCGCTACATCTACAGCACTCTTTACAAAATAATAAGCGGATCAAACCTTCCGGAAGGTGAAGAAAATCTCACTGGTCACATATTCTCCTTTGTCAAAACAAGTGAAAACAGTGTATCCTTCATCGATTACATAACAGGTAAAAGCGTACAGACGTGCAATCTTCCGAATCCTATTATTGAGCACAGCGTTCTGGAGCGGTGTTCACTATTCAAAGACAACTGCTATACCATCTGCAGTTATTCAGATTTTCACGGCATCATTTTCTATATCGATGTTGAAAACAAGACGGGCTTTAAGTTTGAAAAATACTTTGCAGATCTTCTTCAGGAAACCCTGTCAACTCACTACAGAAATAAATATCTAAACGATCTGATCAACAGAAATCAGCGTGAAATTATGTACCGCATATGCGAAGTTGTTGAGACAAGATCCAAGGAATCAGGTGTCCACGTTAAGCGAGTGTCGGCATACTGTGAACTTCTAGCAAAACTGAGCGGCATGCCGTCAAAAGATGTTGAACTGCTGAAAAAAGCTGCACCGCTTCATGATCTTGGAAAAATTGCAATTCCAGATCAGATACTTCACAAACCGGGCAAACTTGATGATTATGAGTGGCAGGTAATGAAGACTCATGCACAGATCGGATATGAGATGCTGAAAGATTCAGAAATAGAACTCTTTAACGTTGCAGCCGAAGTTGCTTTCTATCACCACGAAAAATGGAACGGTAAAGGCTATCCGAACGGACTTGCTGGAGAAGCAATTCCGATAGCAGGCCGAATAACAGCAATAGCGGATGTTTTTGATGCGCTGGCGTCAGATCGGTGCTATAAGAAGAAATGGCCTCTTGATAAAATTTACAATCTCTTTAAGGAAGAAAGAGGAGAGCATTTCGATCCCCATCTGTGTGATCTGTTCATAGAGCATTTTGAAGAGTTCGTCGCTATCAAGGAAAGTCTTGACAGCGGTGAAATAAGTTCCGAAGAGCTGATCTGCAGCTTCGGCAATAAAAATGACAGCAGACAGCAGACAGATTGACTCAAAACCATGAAAGGATAATTCGCAGAACGTCCTCTCTTTTATTTCCCCATGATATGACTGGAAAGCATATTTTATTTCAAATTTTTATCGATAAAAGCCGGAACTCTGCGAGTCTCTTCTGTGCGGGACAGCTCTGTTTCAGATCTGAATAAAGCCTGTCACCTGCACGGGAATTGAAATCCGGAGCAGCCTCCAATCTGCAGCGCTCAGGTGCAATTGCTGCAGACTTTCTGATTTACCAGCAGCGAAGCTTCTGCATTCAGACAGAATGCCGGATTACAAAGCAGATCTGAAATCAAAAAAATGCACTACTCCCAGTAGGTGTGCCAGTTGTCAGGCTTGCCCTTTTTCATCATTTTTTTCAGCTTTTCCTCATGAGCTTCAAGTTCAGGAGAGGTTGCACGGATCACCTTCAAAGGTTTGTGGCTAATGCCTCCGGATGCACCGGAATTAGCGGCATCATCAGCTCCAAACGACAGGGACCGCTGACCACCAGTCATTGCAAGATACATTTCCGCCAGAAGTCTGGCATCAAGCAGAGCTCCGTGCTGAGTACGGCAGGTATTATCAATATTAAAAATCTGACACAGGGCATCAAGACTGTATTTAGCATGACCCGGTCTGATTCTTCTTGCCTCGGCAAAAGAATCAACTACCCTGCATATTTTATCAATCCTGACATCCCTGCCTGCAAGACCGAGTTCCTGATCAAGGAATCCCACGTCAAACTTGGCATTATGGATAATAAGAACACTTCCTGATATAAATGACAGAAATTCATCTGCTATATCCTTGAAAAGGGGCTTATCGGAAACAAACTCATCAGTGATGCCGTGCACCTTGACAGCTTCCTCGTCAATCTTCATTTCAGGATTCAGAAACTGCTGATACTCTTTTCCGGTAAAACTGCGATCAACTACTTCAACAGCACCTATTTCAATGATTCTGTGACCTAAATGTGAAGGACCATCATCATTCTTGCCTGTTGTTTCTGTATCGAGAAAAATCCAGCGCTTCTCATTTATATTAACTTCCATACACCTTCCAAATCATATAATTACAGCCACATTAAATCAGCCTGGCACAAAATCAAAATCATAATAGAGAAGATAAAGTTTACAGCATTACGGCTCAAATGAAAGTGCATATTCGACACATTTGAAAAAAAATTCTGTGTTTTCCGGATAAGAAATTTAAGCTGACACAGCCTCGCATAATTGATCATTGAGAATAGCATTCTAATGTGATAAATTGACCCTGCTTACAGCAATTAGCTGTAGCCCGAAACTTTCGAGCGACGGGTTATACGAGACTAAAACTGACATTCATGCATGAAAGCAGTGCTGCAGACATGAACATCCCGTACGGCAAAACCTGGGGAACAGGAAATGCAGGATGTTCCCGGTTCAAATTTAAATACATACTTCTTAAACTGAACCGCAGTTTCTCTTAAGAAAACACGGCTTTAAATGAAAGACAGTTCACAAGAAGTACAAGAAAATAGGAAATTATTAAAAAGAATGCTTACTAAAACTCAGATCCAGTATTTAAAAACATGTGCCCATGATAAAAAACCTGTGGTTATTGTCGGCAGCAACGGCTTCAGTGACGGGGTCATAAAAGAAATAGATTCAAGCCTGAGTCACCATGAACTCATGAAAATTAAAGTAAACGGTCTCAACAAGGAAAACAAGGACTCGATTGCCGCGGAAATATGCAGTAAAGTCAGAGCTGAAACAGTGCAGATTCTCGGCAGCATAATAACAGTTTTTAGACAGAACAAAAAAGGCGAATCAAATTACGTACTGCCTAAGGACTGAAAGCAGTAGAGACTTTGCCGTTTTACAAGAATTAACTGAATAATTCAAAAAATTGAAATAAAAAGCCGCATCAGCGGCTTTTGTTTTTTCAGAAAAAAAAGTTAAATATACTGGACGTCAACAATTTCCATCTTGATAACGCCGGCAGGCACCTTGATGGAAACCTCATCATCAACTTCCTTGCCTATCAGACCCTTTGCGATAGGTGTATAGACAGAAATAAGATTGTTTTTCAAATCAGCTTCATCCTCGCCGACTATCTTATACACTATCTCTTTGTCCATATCCGGACGGTAAACTGTTACAGTGGAGCCGAATACGATCTTTCCGTCGTTTTTGATTTTAGTTATATCGATAATCTGAGCATTGGAAAGCTTGCCCTCAATATCACGTATACGAGCCTCAATTATACCCTGATGCTCACGGGCGGCATGATACTCCGAATTCTCCTTCAGATCACCGTGTTCTCTGGCCTCAGCTATGTCTTGGACAACCTGAGGGCGCTCAACATTTTTCAGATGTTCAAGTTCGCTGCGGAGCAGTTCAGCTCCCCTGACAGTCATTGGTACCTTATCCATATACTATTTATCCTTCTTTGTCTGATTGGATTTATCATCACTTAATTTAGACCAGAATTCCTTAACCGTATCCAGCCACTTCTTCTTCTGAGGACTGTACTGTTTAAGATCCTTGTCTCCATTAAGAGACTTTTCCAGTTTAATCAGCAGATCCTGCTGCTCGGAATTAAGATTGACCGGAGTTTCAACCTTCAGCTGTACAAACAAATCGCCGCGAACGTCACTGCCGATGGCCTTGACACCCTTTCCTCTGAGTCTGAGCTGCTTACCGCTCTGGATCTCCTTAGGAATTCTAAGTTCGCACCTCTGCTCACCGCCGAGAGTTGGAACATCAACAGTTCCGCCAAGAGCAGCCGTAGTAAAACTGATAGGAATTTCACAGAAAAGATCCAGATCACGGCGCTTGAAAATCTTATGCTCGGCAACTACCACCTCAACGTATAGATTTCCCGGAACACCACCTCTGAAAGCAGCCTCGCCCTCGCCGGTTAGGCGTACACGCTGACCGCTGTCAATACCCGCAGGGATCTTGACATTTACTGTTCTGAGTTTCTTTACGCGACCTTCACCATGACATGTCTTGCAAGGATTTTTAACAACCTTTCCGGTTCCCTGACATCTGTCGCAGTCCTGGATCTGAGTCATGAAACCTCTGTTAATACGAATCTGGCCGGTTCCGTGACATACAGGACATACCTCATCTTTGGCGGAACCCTCGCTTCCTGATCCTTTACAACTCTTACATGAACAGTAGGCTTCAAACTCAATATCCCTGCTGCAGCCGGCCACAGCCTCTTCAAGAGTAATACGGCACTGATAGGTAATATCTCTGCCGCGCGCCTGCTGCTGTCTTGCACGACCGCCGCCTCTTGCACCGAAGACGTCACCGAATATATCACTGAACATATCTCCGAAAGAAGCACCGTCGCCCCCGAATCCGCCGAAGCCTCCGAATCCGCCGAAACCTCCTGCTCCGAATCCGGACTGAGGGTCATTAGGATCTATACCCTGATCAAACATCTGCCTTTTCTGCGGATCAGAAAGAACCTCATAGGCCTCCTTGACTTCCTTAAATTTTTCTTCAGCCTTATGAGGATCATCCGGATTGCGATCCGGGTGATATTTCATAGCCAAATGACGATAAGCCTTCTTTATGTCAGCTTCTTTAGCATCCTTTGGTACACCGAGAATCTCATAATAATTTTTTTTCATAAATCACCCATGAATTTCAATCTCGTGTTAGCAGTGAACTACCCGTCATCTAAATGATAACGGACTTCTGTTTTAAGAAGTTTGCTTTTATATTTCAGCCTGAATATCAGACTATCCTTATTCTTTCAGGCATGCCGTACCGCCTCCTCCGTGCAGGATATTCATATCCGCAACGCTGCCTCACAAGATAATGCTGAATTATGGCGTTACATTCCACAACTCAGGAGCGGCCGGTTTTACACTCCATGTTTAAAAAACGAAGCTGTTAACCTGTCAGATTTTAGTTCGTTCTTTACGATCGGACAGTTTCAAACTGTCAAAGGCACATACCGGGAAACCAGTATGTGCCCCACGTAAACATACCGATGCTTACACAGTTATAAGATTACTTTTCGGTAAACTCACCATCTACCACATTGTCATCATTGTCTGCAGCTGAAGCTGTCTCAGGACCCTGCTGAGCCTGCTGAGAAGCATTCTTGGCCTGCATTGCCTGGGCAATAGGCTGAGCAGCCTGCATAAGAGCGTTGAACTTGCTGTCAATCTCGTCCTTGTCAGAACCCTTGGTGGCTGTTTCAAGATCAGCAATTGCAGATTCAATCTTTTCCTTGTCGCCTGAACTCAGAGCCGAACCGGCTTCATCCATCTGCTTGCGGATTTCATGGATCATGTGATCAGCCTGATTCTTTGCCTTGACAAGCTCCTCAAACTTCTTATCCTCTTCAGCATTTGCCTCGGCCTCGCGAACCATTCTCTCGATATCATCGTCAGAAAGTCCTGAAGAAGCCTTGATGGTAATCTGCTGCTCCTTGCCGGTCTTCTTATCCTTAGCGGAAACATGGAGAATACCGTCGGCATCAATATCGAATGTAACTTCAATCTGAGGAACTCCTCTAGGTGCAGGAGGAATGCCGTCAAGGTTGAACTGACCGAGAGATTTGTTCATACTTGCCTGCTTGCGCTCACCCTGCAGAACATGAATTGTAACCGCCGGCTGATTATCCTCTGCAGTTGAGAAGATCTGGGACTTCTTTGTAGGAATAGTAGTATTCTTCTCAATAAGAGTCGACATAACCTGACCGAGGGTCTCGATACCGAGTGAAAGCGGAGTAACATCAAGAAGAAGCACGTCATGCTTGTCACCGGAAAGAACACCACCCTGAATTGCAGCACCAAGCGCAACCGCCTCATCCGGATTAACATCCTTTCTAGGCTGCTTGTGGAAGTAGTCGCCTACAACCTTCTGAACAAGAGGCATACGGGTCTGGCCGCCAACAAGAATAACATCATCAATTTCCTCAAGTGACTTGCCGGAATCAGCTATAGCCTTTCTTACCGGAGTAATTGTCTTGAGAACAATATCCTCTACCAGTGACTCAAGCTTTGAACGGGTCATCTTGAGATTCAGATGCTTTGGTCCTGTTGCATCAGCTGTTATATAAGGAAGGTTGATTTCAGTCTGCTGAGCAGATGAAAGTTCAATCTTGGCCTTTTCAGCGGCTTCCTTCAGACGCTGCAGTGCGAGCTGATCCTTGCGCAGATCAACGCCCTGCTCCTTTTCAAACTCTTCAGCGATGTAATTGATGATTATATTATCGATATCCTCACCGCCGAGATGAGTATCACCGTTTGTTGCCAGTACTTCGAAGGTCTTCTCACCGTCAACCTCGTCAATTTCAATGATTGAAATATCGAAGGTACCGCCACCGAGATCGTACACGGCAATAGTCTTTCCGCCCTTAACATTATTTACGCCGTACGCAAAGGCAGCTGCTGTAGGTTCGTTTATAATACGCTTAACTTCAAGACCTGCTATTCTGCCGGCATCCTTGGTTGCCTGACGCTGAGCGTCGTTAAAATAAGCCGGTACTGTAATAACTGCTTCAGTAATCTTTTCACCAAGAACATCTTCAGCGGTCTTTTTCATCTTCTTAAGAACTTCAGCGGAAACCTGAGGAGGTGCCATCTTCTTGTCTTTAACCTGAACCCAGGCATCACCGTTGTCATTCTTAACAATCTTATACGGCATAACCTCACGATCACGTCTTACTTCTTCATCATCATAACGGCGGCCGATCAGACGCTTTATAGCGTACAGTGTATTTTCTGCATTGGTTACAGCCTGTCTCTTGGCAGTATCACCAACCAGAATTTCGCCATCCTTGGTATAGGCAATAATAGAAGGTGTTGTACGATGACCTTCAGCATTTTCAAGAACCTTTGCCTGATCACCGTCAAGTACGGCAACACAAGAATTAGTGGTTCCTAAATCGATACCAATAATCTTACCCATGATTTTTACTCCTATATGAAATCTTTTTTAATCTGTCACTACCGTATATATATGGACACACTTTTAGATTTCAACAATTCAAATAAAAAAATTAAAAAAAAATTAAAAAGGATATTTCGATTCAACGTATGCGGGCGTCCGGCTGTTAAGAATACTTTTAATTCTCGGCAGTCCGGCACGCTCCTGCAGACTGTCTGCAGAATAAAAAAAAGATCTGCATTCACTGTTGAGAATACAGATCCGGCACCTTAACCGCCTTTGCCAAAGCCGGGAGCTTTACGGCGGCATCCGGCAAAATAGATCCAGACGGATTACAGCTACCTTAAAGCCGCCACATACTTGAGTGTATGTATATAAACCGTACCTGGTCCGGAAAACTTGCACACAAAACCCTCTCCGGAGGTAACACTTGAAATTATTCCGGATGCCGCACGCTCAACAGTATAATGCATGTTCTCCTGCCAGGCGAGAAGATGACCGTTATCTATAACAATCTCCTCACCTAACTTCAGATCATACTTATGAGCCGCGCCGTATGAGGAAACAAAGGCAAGACCGCTTCCGGAAAGTTTAATCAGGAAAAATCCCTCCTTGGAAAGAAAGCCCTTAACCAGACCCTGCATTTTCGTTTCAAGTTTGACTCCGGCAGTACACGCCAAAAATCCGCCCTTTTCAACAAGATAACTGTTGCCTTCTTCAATTTTAAGGGGAATAACGGATCCTGGCAGTCCCGGGCCTATCATAACCGTACCCGCACCCTTTTGAGCATCAATAACTGAAGTGAAAAAAGATTCATTGGTAAGGAAGGAACGGGCAAGACCTCCAATAAGACCACCCTTGACATCTCCGCTGATAGTCAGCCCACCGCGTTTTGTAATCATAGCCCCGCGTTCGCAGTGAATACTTTCACCTCGCTCAAGTTTAAGCTGAACAACCGGAAACGTGTCCTGATGCAGAATTTCATATTCCATAAAAACACCCCTAAACAAGAAAAGAAAAAAATATCCAATCATGCCTCATGCACACCGCATATTCCGTCAACCGGCACGATTAAAACTGATGAGAGTCCGTCTGCAGGAATTTTGATTTACACAGCCTCTGCTGTCACTGATTATACAATCAAGTTCTGTCTTTGCCTACAGTTTTACTTTTCCTGTCGTTTTTAGGCTGTTTATCCCTGCGCCGCTGCCGCCTTAATGACACGCAGGGCTGACAACTCTCGCGAGAAAAGCAGCGGCAGTTCAGCTTCACAGATCGCCGCACGGCAGCTGCATTCTGCACGATCTATATAAAAAAAGGATCCGGGGACAGAATATCACCGGATCCGTCTGAGAAACCGTAACAGAGACTAAACCTCAGTATCCACCGCAGCTGAGCCCTTGGAGACCACAACCATTGCAGGTCTGATGTTGCGACCGTTTAAATTATACCCCTTCTGCATTACATCCATGACTGTATTTGCTTCAAATTCAGCTGATTCAATCATCTGAATCGCGTGCTGAGTATTCGGATCAAACGGCTGACCTTTAGGATCCACCTGTTCCACTCCGTGATTTGAAAGCACCTTGAGAAGAGTTTTTAAAGTCAACTCAACACCCTTGTCTATGTTGGCAAAATCCTCGTTGGCATGATCTATTGAACCCCATGCTCTTTCAAGATTATCTACCACATCAAGAAGATCCTTCGCAAAACCGCTGAGAGCAAACTGTCTGGCCTTGGCAATCTCATTTTCTGTTCTCTTGCGAAGATTTTCCATTTCAGCGTAGGCTCTTAACTCATTATCCTTGGCCTTCTTGAGTTCCAAAGCCAAAGCCTCAAGTTTACGAGACTGCTCATCAGATGAAACAGAAGTATTCTCATCCGCCTTCACTTCATTCTCAGTCTGCTGTGAAACTGTCTCCTCTTTATCTTGAACTTCATTGCTCTGTTCTTCGTTTGCCATTACCTTAATAACCTCACAACAAAAAAAATCAATGACACCCGGGGAATTAGATTCAAAAATCAGCTCAGGTGCCACACCCTCTTATTAGGATAATATGAGGCAAACATTTAATTTTTTCAAGGGCAACAGGGAATTTTTTAAAGAAACACTCAAACGGCGGCTGGAACAACTCTTTTCCTTACTGTTACTTTTTAGACTCTCAGAATGTATAATTACTCATATTCCACTGAAGAAGCCGCTGCAGGCATACAGCTGAACGTATATCTTCAAACAAAATATCAGTTCCGCTGCAACAGTTCTGTTCACCAGTTTTCCTGAGCCGCTCTTCATACACGGTACCGGCTCCCAGCAATAGGAAAATAAATGTATTTCAGAAATGTTGCAATTCTCGGACTGCCCCGCAAGGGAAATACCTACAAGCAGACAATCAACCGTCTGATAAGATTCCTGAAGGAATCGGGCTGCACAGTCTATATTGAACCAAGAATCGCCAGGGTGTATCACCTTACCGAGGTGATAAGCATGGAGGTTGAGAATCTGGGTTCCGTCGTAGATCTGGCGGTAGTTGTCGGCGGCGACGGAAGCATCATCGGAGCGGCCAGAATTCTGGGAAAAAGAAAAATACCTGTAATCGGCGTAAACAGAGGGCATCTTGGATTTCTGACAGATCTCAAGCCGACCAACTTTGAAACCGATCTGGCGGAGGTGCTTAACGGAAACTACACCAGTGAAAAAAGACCTCTGATTGACGTCTCCATCGTCGAAGACGGAATAGTTCTGGAAACACATCAGTGCCTTAATGAGGCAGTAATCCATCCCAAGCAGGTGGCACACATGATTGAGTTTGAGGTTTTTATCGATGATAAATTCATGAACAGCATGAAATCCGACGGACTGATCGTCTCCTCCCCCACCGGATCCACAGCTTATGCACTGTCGGCGGGAGGACCTATTATAACGCCGGATATAAACGCTTTCTGTCTGATCCCTATGTTTCCGCACACGCTGAGCAACCGGCCGATAGTTATTAATGACACTCATACCGTAACAGTTGATTTTCTCGGAGACGAAAGCAGCAATATAACAGTCGACGGACAGAAGACTCTCAACGTATCGCCTCACCAGAAAATTCTTATAAAGAAAAGCACCGAGGAGCTGACACTTATCCATCTGAACAATTATTCGTACTACCATGTTCTTAGAGAAAAGCTGGGCTGGGGTTCAAAACTGTTCTAACAATCCGGAAATTAATTATGCTGACACACCTGAATGTTAAAAATTTTGCCATTGTAAAAGATCTGGATATCGATTTTTCCGGCGGAATGACCTGTATCACAGGAGAAACCGGAGCAGGCAAATCCATAGCAATTGATGCTCTGAACCTGTGTCTGGGAGAAAGGGCGGATGCCGGCTCTGTAAGAACTGGTGAGTCCAGGGCGGAAATAACAGCATGCTTTGACGTAACGGATTCTGTTCCTGTTCACGAATTTCTGAACGAGAATGATTTCGAGGCGGAGGACGATGAAATCATCATCAGAAGAACAGTATCATCCGACGGCAAATCCAAGGCATACATCAACGGGACATCCGTAACCCTAGGTCAGCTGCGGGTTCTGGGAGAACTTCTGGTGATAATCCACGGCCAGCATGCCCACCAGCTTCTGTTTAAGCAGGATTATCAGATGGCAATTCTGGACAAATATGCGGATCTGCTCCAGGAAAGACAGAATCTGGGGGATATTGCCGGTGAAATCAGAAGCATCGAAGCAAAAATCAGCAAAATTGAAGCCAACCGCGAGCAGTACAATTCAAGACGCGAACTGCTGCAGTTTCAGCTTGAAGAGTTCAGCAGGGCCGAACCGAAGGAAAATGAATATCAGGAACTGGATCAGGAGTACAGCAGACTGGCAAATTCAGATGAAATAATCAGCAGCTGCGAACAGTGCATGAACCATCTTGAGGACGACGAGCGGTACTCCGCGCTTTCAGCTGTGCAGAATGCTCTGCGAAGCATCGAAAAGCTTCAGGAGATCGATGCCGGCAGACTGGACAATGTGCTCAAAATGCTGTCCGAGGCTGAAATATCCATTCAGGAAAGTTATGACGAAATCAAGGAGTACGCCGGCGGCATTGAATACGATCCACAGAGAATGAATTATCTGGAGCAGAGAATTTCCCTGTATGACTCCCTGGCGCAGAAGTACCATGTCATGCCGGAAAATCTGTATACATTTGCAGAGGATCTGCGCAGAGAATACGAATCAATGACATCTCTTACAGACTCGGAGGACGAACTGAAGAAGGCCCTTGAAGATAAAACCTGTGAATACAGACTCAAGGCTCTGGAACTCTCCGGCAGGCGAAGGAAGGCGGCAGATGAACTTTCTGAAAGAATAAGTTCTCATATGCATGATCTCGCCATGCCGCACGGACAGTTCACCATCAGAATAGTCCACAATCCTGAAATGACGCCGTCATCCAGGGGAAATGATGAAATCAGCTTTCTTGTAAGCGTCAACCCGGGTCAGGAGCCCGGCCCGCTTAACGCGGTTGTATCAGGCGGCGAACTGTCACGAATCTCCCTTGCGATTCAGGAAATTCATGCAGAAAAGGTTCAGACCCCTACTCTTATTTTCGATGAGGTTGACACCGGCATTTCCGGACAGACGGCAAATGTTGTGGGAAGGCTTCTTTCCAGTCTTGGAAACTCCGCCCAGGTTATATGCGTCACGCACCTGCCTCAGGTGGCATCGCAGGCCCACCACCAGATGTATGTGGAAAAAAAGGTGGAGAACGGCACAACAACCACAGGCATGACGGAGCTGAGCGAGGAAGGAAGAATAAGAGAGATAGCCCGTCTTTTAAGCGGAGATGCAATCACGGAGAACGCCCTTGCCAGCGCCAGAGATCTTCTCTCATCAAGAAACACCGGCTGCCGTTAGGCACAGACCGGTTAAAATCATGGGTTTTCTTGCCTGCATGGGTTATAATTACCGCAAACCAAAATAGAATCTTGTTACAGGAAATTAAAACCGGGAACGATAATCAATGAAGAAGAATACAGTAACCGCCGTTTCTGCCGCCATCTGCATGACAGCAGGCATTATAGGTCTGTCCGGATGCATCTACCGCGTTGATGTGCCGCAGGGCAACTACATAGAGCAGGATCGTGTTGATTTGCTTCGCATTGACATGACAAGAGAGCAGGTCAGATATGTTCTCGGAACTCCAATAACGATTGATCCTTTCAACAAGAACCGCTGGAACTATATTTTTCTGATCCAGGAGGGATGGAAGGATCCCGTACAGAAGAATCTGTTTGTTATTTTTGAAAATGACAGACTCGCAGACATTCAGGGTGACTTTAAAAAGGGTCCTAAATTTAATCAGCCTCTTTAACCAAAATCGCGTTTTCAGCAGCAGTTATGCTTAGATTGTTCCGCAGACTGATCCGGTGATCAGCCGCGTGCCGTTTCTATGAAAAAAATTATCAGAGCAAAAATTTTTTTTCTTTCCTTCAACATTCTGCTCATACTTGCCGGTCTGGTTCTGACACTGTACTGGAACATGAGCGGATTTGACAAGCCATCCGCCGAAAACTACAGGAAGGAATATCTTGACAGCATGCTCGACATAAAAGAGCTGGAGCTTGAAGATTTCAAGACTGTATACAGAGATCCGGTTTACGGAAAAATAGAGAAAAGAGACGGTGAACTCGTCTACGTAATGCCGAATCTTTCAACTCTGATCACCACCCCCAACGCCGAGGTTCCCCGCAGCGACATTTTCATCGTTGACACAAAGCATACGAAGAAAGGATTCACCCGCACAACCTTCCAGGTCTACTTCAGTTCTGATCCCCTCTCAATTCATCAGTGGTACATAAAAAACTACGGTCTGAATGCATTTGATGTCCAGGGTTTCAATCGCAAGGGGGAAATCCAGTATCCTAGAACCGACTGGACATTTCTGGGAAAATCCGGCGTTGATCTGAATGTACCGGAGGCATGGAAACTCGGAGCAACAGGAAAAGGGATAAGCGTGATAGTCTATGACAACGGAGTTGATCCCAACAATCCAGATCTGAAAAACAAGATTAATCTCGAAAAGGCTGTAAATTTCATAACCGGCGTATACAGTACGGATAACAGGGACTACCACCTCTATTCCCACGGAACCAAAGTGGCAGGAATTATTGCCGCAGAGGCATTCAACAGACAGGGAGTGAGAGGAATAGCCTATGACAGCACCATAATTCCATGGCGCTACAGCAATGTGTGGGAGGACTACCAGCTCTTCGAGTTTCCGCCTGAAGCCAAGGTCTTTCAAAACAGCGTGGGCAATGATCCCGGAAAGCTGATAAACACTGAGCCGTTTGCTCCCTCTCTGCTTTATGCCGATCTTGTATATTTTCTTTCCAAGGGAAATTATTACATCATCGACTACTATGAAATTGATCCTAAAACAGGACGGAGAAATCTGCTTTTCAACGGATGTACATACTATCAGATAAACTGTGCCGAAACTCCGAAACTGTCAACTCAGCCCATATACTATCCGGTACTTGCCGCTGTTTCAGGGATAAGCTCAAACGGCGAGCACATCGACTACGGAACACCGCCTAAATATCACATCGGCATCAATGCCAGCACAGGATCCGATGTAATGTTCGTGGCATTCAATACCACGGCGCAGTCTGCAATGGAGCGGAATTCAAAGGGAATCTTCACCACAGGCGTTCCCATGGACAATGACAACAGCGCCATAGAGCAGCTTACACCTTTCAAGGACAGTCCAAGCTACAAGTCATACTACAATTTCTACAACGCCAGAGATCCGGACAACCCGGATATAGCCTACACCGGACATTTCAACGGTACATCCGCAGCCGCTCCCATGATTTCAGGCGTTGCCGCCCTGGTAAGATCCATAAATTCAAAGCTTACCTGGACTGATACCTACGACATACTTATCAGATCATCCTCCATAGGAAGACTTGCTCACCGGCCTGGAGTAAGAGACGAGATGAATCTTTGGTTTGCCGACGGCAGTAATCTGCTGATAGAAAGACCTGCGGAAATGAACGGGGCCGGTTTCATTCACAGCAACGTTTACGGATTTGGACTTGTGAATGCAGGAAAAGCGATAAAGCTTGCAAGAAGCTACAGACCGTCAGATCTTGAAAAGGATATTGAAATCTTCCTCGCCACTGTAAAAATACACTTTTCCAACCTGTCGTTCAGGGCTGCGGACAGGGTGTCCGATGCGACAAGCGAGGTATCAGCAAGTACTGATGCAGAAGGAAAAGTTTTTGCGGCTGTCCTCGAACTGCCGCCTAGTTTTCTGAAAAAGTTCGAAACAGAGGAAGATGCATGCGGCAAATCATTAAAAATTGTCGCGCAGGATCAGATTTATTACCGCGGGATCTACTACAATGACGAATGCAGAATATCAGATTTAACCTTCACGCAGCTTGAAATTGAATCACCATCGGGAAGAATAAGTGTAATAAAACCCATGGGCTCAATGTATCTGATGATGAAGAATCTTGATCTTCCCCACAGGATAGAAACCAAGGCCTTCTACGGAGAAAACATAAAGGGTACATGGAAGGTAAGAGCCATCACCTCAAAAGGCGAAAGGTGGAAGGTAAAATACACCAGCGAGGATCAGGTAATTACCAGGAACAGAAGTGCCGATCGCAGCGATCTTGTAACAGATGTCACCCTTGAAATATATCCACTAGCTACGGGAGAAATACGATGAAATTCCTGCAACTTTCAGCCATGGCAGCACTTATATATGCCGGCGCAGCCCATGCGGAGGATTTTTGCACCGATCACGGCTACTGCACAGAGTACAACAACATCAACGGAACTCTGTACAACATAATTCCCCTGGACGAATATCTGGAGGCAAACCCGAAAATTGCTGAAATTGTTGATTTTGAATCGTTCACCGGCGAGCGGATCCTCGGTTACGCAGAATCCCAGGAGCGCACCGGATGGCTGACTTCAAAAATAGCATTCATCTGCTGGAAAGAAAAATGCAACCCTGTCGGCGGAGAAGTTATCACTGTCAACGAAAAAAAATTCAAATATGTAATAGACGCCGCCACAATGGATGACTGGGAATATATCATCCATCTCCTTAAAGGCGACAGCAGAGTGAAAAAGGTAACTCCGGTAATTCTGGATGAGGAGATAAAGGAATAGAAGGAGCACCTCTGCACCGCTATTCCTTTTTCCGCCGCATGACATTTCTTATATCAGCAACAACCGGACGATAAATTTCAACTCTGTCGAATTCCGTCAGGGGATCATCAAGTTTTTTTATTTTACCGTAACTTCCGATTTTCAGTTCGTCATATACAAGTTCCGGGAAAAGTTCCAGTACGCAGCTCTTTCTGACGGCATCACCGAAGGTGCTCCCTTCATCCAGAGCAACCTCAGTCACAAACTGCCTTCTTGAAAGGGCATATACAACCTCGATTTTCAATTTTTTTTCACTCATTTCCTAAAACAACAAAAAAGCGGATAAAGCTATAAACCATCTGAAGAAGCTGTCAGCTCTATGACAATATTCTCGGGACCCAGAAGGCAGCTTTCATAATATCCATCACCTGTCACTCTCGGACCGCTGAGAATTTCGTATCCTGCATTTCTGAGCTCCACCGTCAGTTCATTCACTCTCTGTCTGTCTCCGACGGACAAAGCCATATGGGCATAACCGGTTCTGAAAGGAGATTTCTCTGCATCCGTCATAAGCGGTCTGTTCATTATCTCAAGCCGCGCGCCGCCGTCAAAGGTCAGAAAATAGGATCTGAATCCTGTATCAGGATTTCTGTATCCAGAATCGGATACCGCACCGAAAAATTCAGAAAAAAAATCTCTCATGAATTCAGGCTCTCTGGCATATATGGCAAGATGCTCTATTCTCACAGAATTCGACTCCGTTAAAAAAGCGGCGGAAAATCGGATACTTTGTCCGATCCGAAAAAAAATCAAAAAAAGACGCTTTTCTCTCTGCAGAAAAACGTCTGTCGATAAATAAAAAAATATTATTTGGCAAATTCACCTGCAAGCCGTGCAATAATCAGCTCCTCATTTGTAGGAATAACTGTTACCTTGCAGCTTGATTCAGGTGTGGAGATCAGACCGCGGCCGCCCTTGTACACAAGAGCCTTCTCATTCTTTTCCCTGTCAATTCTGATGCCGAAAGGCTCTGCAAGAAGCTCGAGAACCCTTTCACGCATACGGAAGGAATTTTCACCGATGCCGCCGGTAAAGACGATAGCGTCAACATGTCCAAGAGGAACAAAATATGAACCGATAAACTTGGCCAGACGGTAGCAGAACATATCAAATGCCAGTGTGCACTTTTCATCACCTGCCAGCTTTCCTTCCGTAATGCCGCGGAAATCCGAAGTCTTGCAGGATATGCCGAGCAGTCCTGATTCCTTGTTCAGGATCTTGCATACCTCCTGGGCTGTAAGACCCAGATTGTCGCACAGGAAGAAAATTACAGACGGATCAATCGAACCGCTTCTGGTACCCATCATCAGACCGTCAAGAGGGGTAAGTCCCATTGAAGTATCAATGCACTTTCCGTTCTTTACTGCAGAAATTGATGCACCGTTGCCCAGATGGCAGGTGATGACATTAAAATTGTCAGGATCACCGCCAAGCTCCCTGCATGCCTCGCCGGCAACATAGTAGTGACTTGTGCCGTGAGCACCGTAGCGGCGGATGCGGTTTTCTGTATAATACTTTTCAGGGATGGCAAATCTAAAAGCATGCTCCGGCATTGTCTGATGGAACGCAGTATCGAAGACACAGACATGAGGAATATTAGGGAATACCTTTCTTCCGGCTCTTATACCCTGAAGATGCGCAGGATTGTGAAGCGGGGCAAAAGGAATGCACTTTTCGATGCCGGCTTCCACTGAATCATCAACCAGAGTAGGCTGACTATAGAGATCTCCGCCGGACACGATACGGTGACCTACAGCAACAAGCGAGTCAAGCAGTTCCTTATGCCCAGCAAGAATCGTCTCAACAACAAAATCTATAGCCTTTGCATGATCTGCACCTGCACCGAGAGACTGCTCCGTCTTGTCCTGACCGTCAAACGCCCAGCTGATGCGTGCATCTTCAAGATTCAGAGCTTCAGCAATACCACTAACAGAAACCTTCCCGTCTACCGGATTTACAATAGCAAATTTTACTGATGAACTTCCGCAGTTTACCACCAGAACATTTTTTTCATTAGAAGCCATGTCTTAAATCACCTTAAGCAAAATAACAATCGTAAAAATAATGTGCTAATTTTACCACAGGTGCAGAAAATACTCATGACGCAAAGAAAAAACTCTGTCAAAAAAGTCTCCCTGACGCCAAAGCCGTTAAATCAGTCCGAGCAGCATAATCAGACAGCCGTTTCAAAACGATAAATCCCGATTCTGATCCAATATTTGACGTAGTAGCACTTATAATTCAAATCATTGTTGTATACTTCAGGGATAGACTGTCGAGGAGTTTGAGCATGAACAAAAGGGAAGAGAAGCATCCGGATCAGATTATTCACAGCGAACAGCTGATACACAAGGAGCTCAGCTGGCTTGCCTTTAACGAAAGAGTTCTTCAGGAGGCCCAGGACAAGAATGTTCCTCTTATAGAACGGATAAGATTTCTGGGCATATATTCCAACAACCAGGACGAGTTTTTCAAAGTCAGGGTTGCTGATCTCAAACGCCAGGTGCTGATCGATCAATCCAGAACTCCGGTTGTATCAGATCCCAACCGTGCCGCAATTATTCTGAAAAGAGTTCAGGATCGCAGTCTTGCGCTGACGGCTGAATTTACAGAGACTTATGACAAAATTCTAAAGGAACTGAAGAACAACAAAATCTATTTCAAGGATCACAGCGAAATATCCGCATCCCAGCGTGACTGGATCAAGGATTTCTTCAAAAACAGGGTCAAGCCGTACATCAGTCCGATTGTGCTCACAAATGAAATGAATCTCCTCTCCTTCCTCAAGGATGCATATACATACCTTGCGGTTGAAATGTTTAACGGTATGGACAAGCAGTACGCACTTGTTGAAATTCCGGCCGACAAAATTTCAAGGATCATAGAAATACCGTCTGAAAACCGCAATACTAAAAACCTGATGTGGCTGGACAATATTATCAGAGTCTGCCTTGATGACATCTTTAAGGGTTTTTTCAACTATCAGAGCATTGACGCCTATGCAATCAAAATAAACCGTGATGCCGAATATATTCCATCCCAGGAGCTGAACCACTCGGTTCTTGAAAATATGTCTGAAGGACTCAAGCAGCGTCTGACATCAATCCCTACGCGCCTGGCTTGCGATGAAAAAATGCCGGATGCCATGCTCGCCACCTTTGTTACGAAGCTGAAAATGTCAGGGTTTGACTCCGTAACAAGAGGACACCGCTATCACAACTTCAAGGATCTGATGGATTTTCCGAATGTAGGCAGCCAAGACATGGAATATCCACGCCTCGCACCTCTGCACTGCCAGGATTTTGACCGCTTCGCCACAATGTTTGAGGCAATCAGAGAAAGGGACATTCTTCTCTACTACCCGTACTATACATTCTCATACATGACCGAATTTCTCCGTCAGTCATCATATGATCCGTCAGTAATAGCAATAAAAATCAACATATACCGTGTTGCAAGAAACAGCATGATCATAAAATCGCTTATCGATGCCGCCAACAACGGCAAGCAGGTCACTGTAGTGGTTGAACTCAAGGCACGGTTTGATGAATCAAACAACATTGAATGGGCCAAGCTGCTCACCGAGGCTGGCGTCAAGGTTCTCTTTGGAATGCATTCCCTTAAGATCCATTCAAAACTCTGCATAGTAACCAGAAAAGAGAACGGAAAGCTGACCCGCTACTGCCACATAGGCACCGGAAATTTCAATGAAAAATCCGCCCGGATCTATACCGATTTCGCCCTGTTCACTAAAAACGAGGAACTCACCAGAGAGGTTGACGACGTGTTCGATTTCATCGAAGCACCGTACATCAAGCCGGATTTTCGCAATCTGATGGTGTCTCCTATCAATGCCCGCTCCAGAATATATGAACTCATTGACAATGAAATCTCCAACGCATACCGCGGAATAACAGCAAAAATCACGGTAAAGATAAACAATCTGGTAGATGACGGAGTCATCAACAAGCTCTATCAGGCATCACAGGCGGGCGTCAAAATCGAAATGATTGTCAGAGGCATGTGCACCCTTATTCCGGGAATTGCGGGACTGAGCGACAATATAAAAATAATATCGATTGTCGACCGCTTTCTTGAACATCCGAGAGTCATGATTTTTCACAACAACGGCAACGAAAAAATATACATATCCTCAGCCGACTGGATGACAAGAAATCTTGATCACCGCATTGAAGTGGCCACTCCTATTTTTTCTGAGATTCTAAAGCAGCGCATCAAGAATATTATCAATATCCAGCTTAAGGACAACGTCAAGGCGCGCATCATTGACGAGACTCAGAAGAACACCTACGTCAAGCACAGAAAGGGCTCCGATAAAGTCAGATCACAGATTGCCATATACGACTACCTGTCGGAAATTGAGAACGAAAAGCAGAAGCTGACAGACCACAAGGAAAAATCCGGCCATAAGGAAAAGCAGGAACACCAGGAGAAAGGGGAAGGTCAGGAAAAGCACAAAAAAAAGAAAAAATCTGAAACCGATGACAATGAATGAAACAGACCGGAAACTCATTTAAAGAGCGGAGTATGCCGTAATGCAAAAAATGTATCAGGGATGCTCCTTTGTTTAGTTTCAGACTGCGAAGATTTTTTTACTCATCCCGCCGATTCGAATTTCCCGGCAAGTTTCTCGTCACCGGAAAAAAGAACCAGTCTGATTCCCTCATGACCGTCAAGAACAGAATCAAGCGAGGAAACCGCCTGCTCCGCAGCTTCCGGATCATCAGAACTTCCCGAACCGTCATCAATAATGACTGTATCCACATCTGATTTTATACCAGTCAGTTCAAGAATTCCGAGTCCCACAGAAAGAGCTGTTTTGAACATCAGCGCAGGACTGACGTTCTGAAACGAAACCATGCTGCCACTGTGCTGAATATCAACAACCTCAAGAATGAGCGAGCGATGTGCCGTGCTCTCCTTGACGGTTTTGAATCTGTACTGGTCTGTAATGCGGGCAAGATATGCATCTGCCATATCCGCGAGTCTCTTGACAGTAACATTCTTTGACAGTCTGGAAAATCCGTTTTCATATTCCTCGTTGGAATCCTCCGGATCACCGCATATGAATTCAACCAGTTCGGAAATATCTTCAAGTTCTGCCCTGCTCTCCTCATACTGTTTCAGTTCGTCTCTGAACTGATGAACGATCTGCTCGTTTCTTCTGATTTCATCCGCAATTTTAGCCCGATCCTGACGGGTTTTATCAATCCATTCATGACTGAGAATTCCATCGGTAATATCATCAGCTGAAACATTCGGAATACTGCGCAGACGCATGGCGTATTCCTCCTCATAGAAGCACTTGGCGACTCTGGCACTGTCAAGAGCAATCTGTGAAGCCTCAATCTCGTCTTCGATCTCTTCTATATTGTTCCTGAGGTTTTCATAAAAGGAACTGTCCCGCTCCATAAGTTCATCGACAATATCCATGTTAAAATCAGGATTATTCTCAACAAACTCTCTTATCATCTTCTGACTCTGACTGATGTCATCCTTGCAGTCATCAATCTTTTCAGCAAGCTGCTTCAGTGATTTTTCAACGTTGGCAATCTCTCCTGAAATCTGCTCATACTTCATGGATGCGTTTTTAAACTCACTGTCCGAGCTGTACGCATCGGCTGACATCACCTCCATGGCATGCTCAACAGTGTCATCAAGCGTTTTGCTTCTTAAATGCTCCAGCTCCTTCAGTTCATCATCCGCCAGGATCCTGTCATCTTCGATCTGCTTGAAATTCTCGCGGAGTTTTTCAAGATTGCTCCTGGCAACCTCCTCCTCCGTAAGCAGATTTGAATATTCACCTTTTTTCCTCTCGTATTCATCCTTTTTGGAAATGTAATAAAGGCACTGCTGCTTCCATTCAACTATAGCGGACTCCTTCTCGGAAACGGAAAGATTGTCACGGATGAAGCTATTGCAGAGCTTCTCCCACTTATCATCCATATAGCCGGTAAGACTGTGATTGAGTTCATCCAGTTCACGGTGAAAAACATCCAGATCAGATTTAAGGTTTTTAATATCCTCACTGCTGCGGATGCATTCAGCCTGACAGGCATCAAACGCTCTGCGGCACTCGGAAACTCTCTCAAGTGATATGTCGTTTGAATTTTTAAGGACGGTGTAATCTCTGAAGGTTTTGTCGTTGCGATCCTTCAGATGAAGCAAATCGTTGAACTCCTTGGTATATGCTTCAATCAGGTTTCTAATCTGAGCAACAGCGACGGAAACACTCTGATGGGAAAAAACACCGTCTCCGTTATCCCAGCGAACCGGAATGTCTATTTCAGCTGTCCGGTCATTGAGTTCCCTGCCGCTGAAATTAAGAGTCTGACAAATCTGCTCATATTTAGGTTCTGTATCAGCCAGGATCTGCCTCATCTCATCCTTCTTCTTCGCAATTTGACCAAGATTGCTTCTCAGCAAATCCAGCTCCTCTGTCAGACGCAGATATTCACTGTTTATCTTAAGAGTGTCTTCAGAAACATTTCTTACGAAAGCCTCAAGTCCAGAAACAACACCTCCGCAAAGAGGACACTGCTCGCCGTCACAGAGATGCTGACGGAAACGTTCAAGTTCGCTTATTCTTGACAGTGCCGCCTTAATCCCGCTGATCCTTTCTCTTTCAGCTTCAGTATTTTTTACTTTCTCATCGATCTCACTCTCACTGTCAGAAAACTCTCTGAGCTTCTGTTTTGTTTCATCAAGTTTACTGAGTATTTCAGCATGCTCATCGATGATCCGGCTGAACCGGTCTATTTCAGGCTGCAGACTGTTAAGAAAATCTATATTTCTGCCGATGGACGTAATTTTCAAATCAGCAGGATTTTGATCAGCGCTGTTCTTAGCTGTTATTATATTCTCCATGGCAAAATCGCTCGCATCCGCATCACGGCTTGCGGCATCCATATGCTCCCTGGCCTCGGCAAGCTTCTTCTTTTTCTCATCATAAAGAGTTTCAAGTTTGGCCAGTTCGTTTTCACCACTCCTGACACGAGCATCCATTTCGATATATTTGGTCATGCATTCCACAACCTTGTCAAGCTCCAGGCAGCAGCGATCCAAATCTGAATTCTGATCAATGTATGACAGGAGTGAACCGATTTCATTTTCCAGCGAGGATATACGGTTTTTCAGGGACAGAAGACGATCCTCCGTATCGGAAAGCTCCGACTTTTTTTCATCTACCTCACGAATAAATGCATCGCGGCGCTGACGCTGGATCGCAATTGAGCCGTCAAGACGAAGTGCCGAGGATATGGCATTTTCACGCTGGGCGCGGCTCTGCAGAAAATCTTCAGCATTTTGCTCCGCCTCGATATGTCTGCTCCTTACATCATCTCTTACCGCCTGCAGCTCCTCGTACCTGGTCTTAAGTTCGCAATACTCCTGCTCAAGCCTGCTCAGGCTGTTCTGAGAAGCCTTCATTTTGCTGTATTCAACCTGACAGCCCTTGACAACTCTGCCGTACATACCAAGAGTAAGTCTGTCTTCCTTCAGGCTGTTCTGCTTTTCAAGAAGTCGGGAGAGATTCTCTTCAGCTCTTATGCAGTCCTCGGACGTCTCTACAAGATGAGACTCGCTTTCAAGCAGCTGCTCGAAATCATAAAAAAGTTTCTCCGTATCAGAAACGGTGTTACGGTTTTCATCAAGATAATCAGATGCATTCTGGTATTCTTCCTCGGTAACCGTTCTGATCTCGGTGCTTTCGTTTCTGATCCGCTTCATTTTTGCGGACAGACTGTCAAGATATTCCCCTGCATTTCTGATTACAGAATCCAGTAATGCATCACCAACTATTTCACTGAATTTTGAGATTCTGTCAGCACTGCTGGATTTAAGGAACTTCCTCATGTCATCCAGATCCAGTCTTACCGACTTAGAGCCTTCAAAAGCCCTGAAATTACTGATTTCCGGAGCAAACTTTATTTGATAGGAAAGATCTGCAAATGGTTCAGCTCTTTTCCAGCTGCCATCCTCATTTCTGCAGAAAACAAATTTATTCACCTGTTATGTAACCCCAACTTAGCACGAGTGACTGCGTTTTTTATCTTCGCTGAAAATCCGCAGTCAGCAATTCAAACGATCCTAATAAGATAAATAGACCCAAAAAACATGTCAATTTTTTTTTAATATCAATTCCTTATGCGTGATCATATTCACAGGAAACGAATATGATTACCTGAATATTCAGATGCTTGTTATTTATCGCCGTCTGAGAGACGGCGGACAAAATTCTAAACGCAGAGACTGACGGACTTCTGCGCGCAGCCTTTCTGATGCAAACTCACAGCACTATGACAGACGCGGGAAACAAACATAAACTCAGGTGCCAGCATAACCGGAGCATCCGGGAGCAAGGAATATCTCGCAGCACTGTCTGTGCATAAGAATTCACAGTCAGACTTTACCCGCCCCTCATTCTGGTTCTTTATAAATTCCGGCTGGAACGAAGCTGACTAGACGGCCGAACTTTGACTCGGAGTGTTCCGCCAATAAAAATTTCAGTTCAGAGGCAACACTGGTAACTCTACGGACACATATCCTTGAGTATCAACAGGTTATTGGATGTCTTGACAGCAACGGGGCCAATTCTAAACCCTGCAAATAATTATTCCATGTCGATGAGTTCTGCAAATCAGGAAGGATCTGCTAAGGAATAGTGTTGATCCGAAAACCAGCATGATACATGCACAAAGTTATCCGGCTAAAAATTTTACTTTTTTAAGTTAAAAAAAATACTTTATGAAATGTATCGGGTTTCCGCGGTATCAGCACTTTTGCTGAACAAAGCCATTAGGAATATATCATCCCGAATATTTTCAACCTGATTTTATAAAGAGCCGTTTTTTGTTTTAGGACTGGCTTACAGCTTTATTTTGTTTCTCTCTCCCGCGGTTCCTGTTAAATCTTTAATCCGTTTGGATAAAACTGGTATTGATTATGCATAGGTAATTTCTACAGGAACTGTAACATTACATTTGTTTGTAAAACATATGATGGATATACAGTAAATGAAATCAAATAAGGAGAATTAGTGTGGCTCTTTATGTAAATACCAATGTTAGTTCTATCAATGGGCAGAGAAACCTTGCTGCTGCGACCAGGAAACTTGATTGTTCATATCAAAAACTTTCGTCGGGACTTCGAATCAACTCCGCAAAAGATGATGCCGCCGGCCTGCAGATCTCGGACAGAATGACCGCCCAGATTAACGGCATGACTCAAGGAAACCGTAATGCTAATGACGGTATTTCAGTTTGCCAGACTATAGAGGGTGCTCTGGATGAAATTACGGGGATGATCCAGCGAATACGTACCCTGGCTGTCCAATCTTCAAACGGTACCAACAGCAATGATGAACGCATGGCCTTGGAGCAGGAGGTTAATGAACTCAGTCATGAAATTATCCGCATCGGCAGGCAGACAACCTACGGCAAGAACTTGTACTGTTTTAACTCTAATCCTCCAAGTCCGGGCAGTCCTATCGGGCAGAACGGAAAGATTACATTTCAGGTGGGGGCATATGCAGGCAACACTGTGGATGTAACTTTCAAGGATCTTGATTCGATACTGGGGGTCAATTCCATTTCGACTGCCGGTATTGCAAGTATCGGACTCTGTGTAGACACATTTGTTTGTGCCCAGAATGCCATTAACACTGCTGATCAGATGTTAGGCAGAATTGATGAGTATCGTGCCCATCTGGGAGCTGCTCAGAACAGGTTGGAATCGACAGTTGCCAATCAGGATAATGTTATTGAAAATGTAAATGATGCAAGATCCCGGATTCGCGATGTTGACTATGCATCCGAGACAGCAAGGATGGCCCAGATGAACATACTCCAGCAGGCGGCGACATCAATTCTTACACAGGCAAATCAGAAACCTCAAGTAGCCCTGTCACTGCTCGGACAGTAAGTTTTCCTCTTTGGATACAGTGATTGCCGGTTAAACTTTTTTTAAGAATCATAATCTTCAAATCCCATGGTTATGATCAGCAATACCTGAATGCCAGAGTCATTTTTATTTGAAACTGCAGTGGATTCAGCAATCTTCGCAGCATCACTCCGGTATCATCCTCTGAAACTCCGGACTTGCGTTTTTCCTTCGCAGAATTACTTCTTCATCTGATGCCACCGGTGCTTCGGAAAAAGCAAGACGCCGGCCGTATGCATCCCGCGCGAGACAGAGAAAGGATAAGACTGATCATTCATGCATGGTGCCTGCACACTAAAAAAGCAGACTGTCATCCCAACTGCTGAAACCTTAGGTTTTCTCGCCCGCATGGGTTATAATTATCCTTGAAAAATTTTTTAAGAAAAAAAGACCGGTAGAATTTCAGGCTGAAAAATGTGTAAAGATTCAAAATACAAAGACATGATGAAGCATTCCGCACCTCTTTTCATCAACCGCCTATGGAGAAGAATAGAGAGCGACTGCTACTACAACTTCGAGGACATTCCGGCAGACTACAATCAGATCCACGAGATTAGAATACTCAGATCCGGATTCAGATCGTCAGCCTATAACTATCTTTCCAACAATGTCTTTTATCCGACGGATATTAGGTCATGTCTGACCACCGGCAAGCTGGTGGATGACGTCAAACAAAAACTTCTGCAGCTTCTTCAGGATCCGGATGAAGAAAACTGACAGTTCCCGGTTTGGCCGTCACGGATGCCGGATTTTCAACTGTATACACCCGTTTGTTTTTATAGCATTAGGACTATTTATATATGCTGTTCAAGAATTTACGTATATATCACCTGCGTGATGAACTCAAAATAAGCCAGGAAACACTTGAAACCCAGCTTAACAGTTTCAAATTTACCCACTGCACCAATGAGCAGACGGAAACTCAGGGTTTTGTTCCCCCTCTGGGAGAAAAAACAGACAGTCTTTATCATGTGTCTGAAGGTCAGTATCTGTTCTGTGCACGTTTTGAAAAAAAACTGCTTCCGGCATCTGTAGTCAAGGACACCCTGGCGGAAAAAATTGAACAGTTCAGCGAAGAGCACGGGCGTGATCCAAAGGGAAAGGAAAAAACAGAACTGAAGGATGCCGTCATGCTTTATCTTCTGCCAAAGGCCTTTGCCATTCACACTGACACATACGCATGGATAGATCCTGCAAACCGTCTGGTATATGTGGATGCATCATCCGCAGCAAAGGCGGAGGCTGTTCTGTCACTGATCCGCAAGGCTCTCGGTTCCCTTCCTGCCGAACCGCTCAGCGTGAACAACGACGTATGCGTAACCTTTACAAACTGGCTTCTGAACAACAGTGTACCTTCCCGCTTCGAACTTGGGGATCAGATTGCAATGTTCTCAATGCAGAACGAGAAAAAAGTCGTCAACGCCAAGACAGACAATCTCCTCGAGGATGAAATAATCAATCATCTGAAGCAGAACAAGCTTGTATCAAAAATTGCACTGAGTTTTGACGAAAGTGTAAGTTTTGTTTTAGACGGAGATCTGACTGTCAAGAGGATCCGTCTTTCAGAGGAATTTCTTGTTCATGATGATGAGCTGGAGGATGCGATGAGCAGACTAGTCACTGATATTTATGCCCAGCTTGCCCTCTTCTCCAGACTCACACCTTACATAATCGGTGAATTCGGCGGAATCGCTAAGTCATGAACAGAAACGTGGAACTTCTCAGTCCGGCCGGAACACTGAAAAACCTCCGCTATGCCTTTGCGTACGGAGCTGATGCCGTCTACGCCGGCCAGCCAAGGTATTCTCTCAGGGTAAGGAACAACGATTTCGACCTGGCTAATCTCAAAACAGGGATCGAAGAGGCGCACTCACTCAACAAGAAGGTCTACGTTGTAGTAAACATTCAGCCGCACAATGCCAAGCTCAGAAACTTTACCGAGGACATGAAGGAGGTCATGGAACTACACCCTGATGCTCTGATCATGTCTGATCCAGGATTAATGATGCTCCTGAGGGAAAAATATCCTCAGGCCTGCATTCATCTCTCGGTCCAGGCAAATGCCGTAAACTGGGCTACAGTAAAATTCTATGAACAGAACGGCATTTCAAGAGTAATTCTTTCCCGCGAACTTTCACTTGATGAAATAGAGGAAATCCGGCAAAGATGTCCTGACATCGAACTTGAGGTTTTTGTACACGGAGCACTGTGCATGGCATACTCCGGACGCTGTCTTCTCTCAGGTTATCTGAATCACCGGGATCCGAACCAGGGTACCTGCACCAATGCATGCAGATGGCTCTACCGCATCAAGCCCGGAATCGAGGACGAAGCGGGCAATATCGTGGCACTGCCCCACACAACGCAGCCGGTTCTTATTCAGGAGCCGGAGAGAAGAGACGAGCTCATGAGTGCCTTTGAGGATGAGCACGGCACATATATTTTCAATTCAAAGGATCTAAAGGCCGTCCGTCTTGTTGAGCGTCTGGTAAACATCGGCGTCAATTCTCTTAAAATCGAAGGGCGCACCAAGTCATTCTACTACGTGGCAAGAACTGCACAGATATACAGAAAATCAATAGACGACGCGCTTGCGGGAAAACCTTTCAATCCTCAGCTTTCTGCAGAGCTCGATACTCTGGCGGCGCGCGGCTACACAGAGGGATTTCTGGTAAGACACCAGCACAGTGAATACCAGAACTACGAATATGGCTCGTCTGTATCGGAAAAAGCCAAACTGGCGGGTGAAATTGTCGGCACAGACGGAGAATACGCCGTTGTTGACGTCCGCAATCATTTTGAAGAAGGAGACAGGATCACTGTAATAACCCCGTCAGGACAGTTCACAACCGTAGTCTGCGGAATGCTGGATAAAAACCGCAATCCTGTAAAGGTTGCACCGGGTGACGGATACCGTGTTCTTGTTCCTCTTGAAAACAGGCATGATCTGTCCTACGGAATTATTCTCAGAATGCTGTAGGTGGTGAATATATGGCATACCGTATAGGAAGCAAATGCATAAACTGCGACATGTGCGAAATGGAATGCCCCAACGGAGCTATCAGAATGGGCAGGGAGATTTATGAAATCGATCCCGACAAATGCACCGAATGCAGGGGATTCTACGACTCCCCCACCTGTGTGCGCGTATGTCCGATACACTGCATCAAAAAAATAGAAGAAAAGGATCAGAAGCAGGAAGGGAAAAAAACGTCCCGGCAGAAATAGTCAACCGGACATCACCGCCCGGTTCAGACAGGAGAGGATGTCAAAAGCCGTTCAATCATACAAATCCTGCTTTAACCTTTCAGACATACTTTGACAATATTATACCGGCTGCATTTGCAATTATTCCTGCACTGACAGGACAGAATGCAGCATTCATTCTGCATTGCACCGATAATCAGCCGGATGACCCGGGACATGCCGAAAATACCGGTCCGGCCGGCGGATCAGGTTATGCGTTTCTTTTTTTTCATCCAGAAAATTCCGGCGAATCAACCTATTTGCGAGCAACATATCATACCGGACGCATAACTGATGTAATTTTGCATGCAATTAAATAAACTAGAGTCATTAAGGCATTCTGAATTTTTTTACCATCAATTCTCTGCTAGGGCTTTATTATGGTTGAACTACTCCATTTTTCCTGTCCCCCGTTTCTTATATATAAAGACAGCACCATAACGGTCCGTCTTGCCGCCAGAGGAAAAAATTCCGTTCCTCCCGTAAAAATTGAGCTGTGGTGCTTTCCGAACAACGAGCCGGCCGTTGTTGAGATGAAGCCCATTCTTACAATGGATCGCTGGTCCATATACACCGGAGAAACGCTGCTTGATCAAAGCTACAACAAGCAGAGTTACGCCTTCAGAATTTATTTCCCGGACGGAAACGTCAAATGGTTCACGTCGAGAAAGATCAGCATAAATGAACCTCTGACTCACGAGCGTTTCACAGTAAATCTCCATGAGTCGGCTTCGCTGTGGATGAGAGATCAGATGTTCTATCACATAGTGCCTGACCGCTTCGCATCATCCGGCATAAGCGACGAAAATTTTGCATCCCAGATGGATGCCACGGATGAGAATACCATGTCCTCGCGCTATCACGGCGATATCAAAGGAATCATCTCCAAACTCGACTACATAGTCTCTCTCGGATTTACCGGCATATATCTCAGTCCGGTAACGGACTCCTCTGATATTCTCGGAACAAGATGCAGAGACTTCTACAGGATCCAGCAGGATCTCGGATCAGAAGATGATCTAATCAGGCTGATTGAAGAAATCCACGGCAGAGGAATGAAAATCATACTGGATCTTCCGGTCAACCATGTGGGGGATGATCATCCATACTTCGATACAGGTGATCTTACCGGATGCGGAGCATGCCGCCACGAAAATTCACCGTACAGGAAATATTTCACCTTCCGAAACGGAAAGGCGGTAGTGTGGAAGGATGATCAGCATCTTGTAAAGCTTGACTATGCCTGTGACGACGTTCAGAAAATGATGTACCGCGGAGACGACAGTGTAATCAAGCATTATCTCAAACCTCCGTTCAGCGTTGACGGACTCAAGCTCGGAGCCGTCCAGATGCTCGGAGCAAACGGCTCCGCCCAGTCCAACATGTTCTATCTTCACGAAATCAACAGAGAGGCAAAGGCTGTCAATCCTGAATGCTATATCGTCAACGAGCACAACCACGATGCAAAACCGTGGCTCTGCAACCCTATACAGCAGGAGGATTCGGCGCTTAACGTCTGCGGATTCTACAAGCCGATGCTTCAGTATCTTTCTGGCAGAGACTACTACACAGGAGATAAAATCAAATACTCTGCGGAGGACTTCAAAAACTTTATTGAAAGATATCACAGCGGAATTCCACACGACAAACTGTGCAGTCTGTTCAACCTGATCGGAAACTATGATACCTGCCGCATAGCAAGCATGCTTAACGGAAATCCGCAGCTTATCAGAGTAGCCATTGCCATGATGTATACATGGGTCGGTGTTCCGTGCATCTACTACGGAGATGAAATAGGACTGACCGGCAGTAAACAGCTGTCCTACAAGCCGATGGACTGGAACAACCGTAAAGATGTATTCAAGAAACTGATTGTGACACTGTCGAAATTCAGACATGAAAACAAGGTGATAATCCAGGGAAGCCTGATGATCACATACGCAAACGGCGGCATTCTTGTATATGAAAGATGCTACGGCAGAAATAAAACCATAGTAATAATCAACAGCGGCAACACTGTATCCACTGTTGATCTGACCGATAATCTCGAATCACTAAAAATTCAGCAGCTCCTTGCAGACACCGACAGTCAGGAAAAGCCTCCAGTTTCCAGCAAATACAGCATCAAGGGATCACTGATGATGGACAACATCAGAATAATGAGCGTGCTTGAACTTGATAAAAACGGCAAGGTAAGAATCGGACCGACTTCCGCACTTATTATCCAGTCCTAGAGATCGGCTGAAGTGCTGCCGGCGGAACAATGCAGGAAACCGGGAGACACCCTGCCTAAAGGCGGGGGGATTCCTGCGGATTTCAAACCGCACCGTCAGTCAGACGGCTCCATGCAAGTTTGCACTGACTGTTAATCAGACAAAAGCCGGATGATCAAGATCTGGATGATGACAGCGTGACTCCGTGTCCCGTTCTTCCCCATCCGAGAAGTTTCGGCATGAGCTCCTTTATCCGGATGCTTAAATGCTTCTGCGGCATATCATACGCTGGAAGATATGAAGAACTGTTTTCCGGAACTGACATATATGATGAAAACCTGGCATACAGAACCCGTCTGGAACTCAGACCGGAATATTCCAACATTTAGATTGAATTCAAATACTTTGTAGGCAATATCATTTATGATTGAGACTGAAATTCTCTCCGGAGCTGCCAATGAAGAAAACCGTCTCTAAATTTGTAATCAACCAGAATACTTCATCAATCTCTGCCGACTCGATAGAAAACACTATGCTCCTTTTTGAAATGGGAGACTACCGGGAGGCGATGCAGGGATGCCTCAAATTTGTAGGCACGGGCGATATAAGAATACTTCTCGCTCTGACGGAAATGTACCAGTTCGGACTGGCGGGGGAGTTGGATCTTGACAAAGCTGAGTACTACCTGTCAATAGCCGCCAAAAGCGACACTGAATCATGCTACCGCATGGCTCAGTGGCTTGAAAAGGGATTTAACGGAACCGCAGATCCCAGTGCTGCAATAGACTACTATCTCCATGCTGCCGAATGCGGACATTCAAAGGCTCTGCTTCATGTAGGCGAATGCTATGCCAGCGGCAGGCTTCTTGAATGTAATCCTTTTAAAGCTTTCAGATGCTTCAAAAGAATAGTTGACAAAAACGAAAAATCAGATGAAAGCACCAGGGCTGAAGTCAAGCTGGCTCTGTGCTGTCTTAACGGAATAGGCACGCAAATCGACTACTCAAGAGCTCTTTTCTATATGTCACAGGCGGCGCGGCATCAGAGCGAGGAGGCAATTTACGAGCTTTCAATGATGTACTCTTCAGGCAGAGGTGTAACCCAGGATTCAAGGAAGGCTTTTCATCTGATGAACGAGGCTGCGGCTTTGAACTATGCCCCCGCCCAGTATCAGCTTGGTGTCATGTATGAAAAGGCTCTTGGAACCATAGAAAACCTTGAACGCGCGTTCAACTGGTACCATATGGCCTATGAATTCAACTATCTTCCGGCATACGCCAAGATGGCCGGTTTTCTTCTTGAAGGAACCATAACAGGAAGAGACTACCAGAAGGCAAAGGAAATCGCGGAAAAGGGAGCGGCTCATTCCGATGGCGAATGCTACTGTGTCCTGTACACAATCTATTCAAAGGGATACGGTGTAAGAGCGGACAAAACAAAGGCCATGGATTATCTGAACAAGGCTGTTATCGAAGGCTCCACAAACGCAGCTAAGATCATGGGTGATCTTTATGCTGAAGGAAATAACGATCTGATTTCCAGGGATTTGAAGGAAGCGGAGAAATGGTACACCAGGGCTGCCGAAGAAAACAGTATTCCTGCCATGAAGGGACTGGTGAACATATATCTTTCCAGCGACACAGCTATAAGAAACACAGAAAAAGCGAAAAACTGGCTGAAAACGCTGGCTGAAAACTTCGGAGATGCGGATTCGTACTACAGGCTTGGAAAGTTTGAGGAAGACGGAGTGTTCGGCGAACCTGACAGAGATCGGGTCCAGTTCAACTACACCGAAGCGGCAAGACGGGGTCATACCGAAGCAAAATTCAATCTTGCACGGCTGTACCACGATGGCAAACTTCTTGAAAAAGACGATCATGTCGCCTACTACTACGCCTACTCCTTAGGCGGAAAACTAAAAAATATCCAGTACAACGCCCTGCTCATGTCAATCGAGAATAACCTGAGCGAGGAAGAAAAAAGCGAAATAAGAAACACTGTGATAATGGAAACCATGTCCAGCGCCAGCAGCAAGATGCGTTACTAGGTGAGGTGAGAAGAATGAAAAAGAAGCTTCCTAAACATGCCGTCAGACCGGTCAGCAACGTAACCTCCCAGCCGGGAAAAGAAGCTGAAAAAAGTCCTTCGGTCAGTGAATGCAGACAGCTGCTCAACCGCGGACACTATACCAAGGCCTTCAGCCTGCTTCAGCCTCTTGCCGAAGGCGGAAACGGAGAAGCCGCCTACCTGCTGTCGCTTCTTTATGATCGCGGAGACGGTACGCCGACAGATCATCAGCTTGCGGCATCATGGCTGAAGACGTCCGCCGAACTCAACTATCCCGACGCGGAATTCAAATATGCCATGACTATTGCCCCCTTTGCCAACAACAAGGAATTTGACTATGAAATATGTGCCAGGTATCTCGACAAGGCGGTAGTTCACAATCATCCGAAGGCAATGCTCGAACTCGGCAAGCTCTATTTCACAGGTCGAGGCGTTGAAAACAACCGCGAAAAGGCAATTGAAATGATTCGCATGGCAGAGGAGATCGATCCGTCAATCTGCAGCGACGAGCATATAGGCTCATGTCTTTATGCCAATGTCGAGCTTGCTGAAGCCTATCCGTATCTTGTAAGAGCCTACAACAAGGGCTTCTACAGCATCTGCGGGATCCTGTCCACCTACTACATGAGAGGTGCCGCCGGAATCGAACAGAATGTGGAGCTGGCCTTTGGAATTCTGAAAAAGGGAGCAGAAAACAGAAACGGTCTCTCCGAATACATCATAGGCTCCCACTACCGTGACGAATTCAACTACCGCAAGGCAGCAATCTTCTTTGACGAGGCATACAGGCACGGCATACTTGAAGCCGGCTATGATCTTGCGAACATTCTGATGAAAAGTTTCAGTCCGACAAGAGCCGACACCAAAAAGGTGTTCAGTCTTCTCAGAAATGTTGCCACATATCCAACCATCCGGCATTCGGACGCCATGGCGGATCTTGGAACATGCTACCATGAGGGATGGGGCACAAATAAAAATTATGAAGAGGCTGTTAAATACTACAGAAGATCACTGAAAAGCAATCCGGAAAATACCGTTGCGAAACTGGGTCTGGGATTCTGCATCCTCAACGGTCACGGAGTCAGACAGAATACCGCCGACGGACTGAAGCACATTAAATCTGTGGCGGAAAAAGGAATAATACCCGCCTGTTCACTTCTGTACAGATCATTTAAGGATGAAGACAGCTCCAGACAGTATGTAAAAAACTTTGACGAATACATATACTGGCTTACCAAATCAGCCGAAAACAATGATGATGAAGCATGCTTCATACTCGGCAATATATACCTTGACGGCAGGGAAACAGAGCAGAACATCGAGCTTGCGGAAAAATATCTTGGCAGAGCGGCATACCTTCTTCACTTTAAAGCTGTGATGCAGGTAATGAAGGAGGAAGAGAGTCATGAGGATCCGGATCCCGTCTTTACAGGAACCTATGCCTTGATTCTTAAAAAATTCTTCGGGATCGGCGAATATTCAAAATACATTCCGAAGGACGCTGAAGCACTGGAGGAGATAAACGAAAATATGAAGGAAATGCTGTTTGAGCGGATAAGAGCCGATCTCGGCATTCCTACGGACAAGGCGGCAGACTTTCTCCGTGAACTTTCCCACAGCAGCGACTTTGATCAGCTTGACGATATTCCGGTACCTTCCCGAATTGACTGCGCATGCTGATTTTTCAGCATGCCGAAGAGCCCTGCGAACCGCGGGCTTCAAGCTCAAAACGCCAAAGCAGCCGGGAGCACACCTTTAATCGTCAGAAAAAAATGGCTGTCAGAACAAAAAACAGCACAACTGCAAGCACCGTTGAAACAAGGATAAGAATCCTTGCAAAGCGTCTGCTGCTCCCCGGCATCTCATAATCTTTTGCAACAGGCTCTACTCCGTCACTTTCATGAACGGAAAACGATCTGACCACCTCAGACGGTTCCGATTCGTCGTCTGCAACCTGATCCTCGGCGTCGATTTCAGTACAGGTAACAATACTGCTCTTTTCAACAGGCTCGTCAAGCTCTCTGAGGTAGAGCAGCAAAGGCTCGTCCTTTTCCACGGTTCCGGTAACCGGATCCCTCTGTCCCTCTATATATATAGTGACTCTGCAGCCCTTTTTCATAACGCCTCCAACGGACAATAAAACAAAAAACATCAATCAGAAAAACACTGATCCGGCAGACTTTCCGTACCCGGAATAAAATTTAAATCTGTAAAAGCCGCCCGGCAAACAGCTGGAAAAGCCCGCGCCGCCATCCCGAAAAACAGTAAATTTTCTGATTTCCCGCACTGCTGATATAATATCATGCGAACTCTGCAATAATTGTGCAGCAACCGTACTTTCACGCGTCCGTGCTAAAATTTCCGGCGTGCGTACCGGGGCTGAGGCATATTGTTCAGAGCGCGGACAGGCTTATGGAAAACAATATGAACAGCAAAAAAGATTACATTCTGAATTCCTATGAAGAAATTACAGATGAACTGAAACTCAGACTTGCCACGGGTACGCTCAAAAGTCTTGTAATCAACTACAGCCTTAAAATCATAAACCAGAACGGAACCGTAAGCGATTCCCCTTTTTCAAATCTTAAAACAATCAGACGCATAGGATATGAAATCAGACTCGGAGAAAACTGCCGCAGCGTAGCCGGTCTTTTTGCCGGCTGTGAAAATTTAGAGGCGATTCCCGAACTCAATACTGAAAACGCAGAAGATTTCACCATGATGTGTCTGAACTGCCACAAAATAAAATCTCTGCCTGCATTTGACACCGGCTCCGCCAAAAGCATGAAAGGCATGCTTGAATGCTGCTTCAGTCTTGAAAATGTGCCTGTGCTGAACACTTCTGATGTAAAGGACTTCTCCTACTGCTTCTCGGCATGCAGCAATCTTAAATCGGTTCCTGCATGGGACACATCATCTGCAGAAAACATGGATTCAATGTTTGACAACTGCTACGGACTGACTTCGGTGCCTGAATTCAATACCTCCAGGGTCAGAAATTTCAACTGCATGTTTCTGTGCTGCACAAACCTATCTTCCGTTCCCGCTCTTGATCTCAGTGCGGGAGAAAGCGCCGTGAGCATGTTCGATTCATGCGAACATCTGACTCAGATCCCGAAGCTGAACTATTCGGGAATAAAAAAGGCTTCAATGATGTTTATGGGGTGCCAGTCAGTCAGAACTGTCAAATATCTGGATCTCTCCTCGGCTGTGGACATATCATATATTTTTGCCCACTGCACATCTCTTGAAACAGTTGAAAAGATGAAAACAGACAGCTGCGTACTCGCGCGCAACGCCTTTTTCGGATGTGCAAAGCTTACTCAGATGCCTGAGATGGATCTTTCAAAGGCCATGGACATATCGGAAATATGCTCCGACTGCATTTCACTTAAAAAAGTTCCTGAAATTAACATATCATCGGTGCAGAATTTCAACCACGCATTTTCAGGATGCACGGCTCTGAGCGAATTTCCGGACTGGAACACAGCAGGAGCCCTTAATTTCACGGGAATGTTCCTGAACTGCACGGGGCTGAAAAAGGTAGGCAGCTTCGCAACCGACACCGCGGAAATTTTCAGGGATATGTTCAAGGGATGCACTGCCCTTGCAAATCCTCCGCAGTACTATCTGAAGGGAATGCTCAGACGCCGCTGACACCACGCTTTTTAAGGCGCCTGCCGACAAGATCATTCCACAGCTCTACTGCCGCCGTTATAAGAGCAACCATTGATTCCTGCCGGTCAAGTCCTGATGCCGCATCGTTGGTCACCTTGAAATGAGGAATAAGCCTGTCGTCTGTATCTGCAGTGCACCTGCCGTCCACGGTAAGATAGCGCCACCAGATCCAGCGGCCGCATACCTTCTGATCCCCCGGCTCCAGGCCGAGAAGCTCCAGGATCTCTAGGCGCTTTTTTTCATCAACAGCCTTATTCACAGGTCCGTCCAGGCTGAATCCCGTATCAGAGGCAAGGACTCCCATATAGATTTTTCCCGGACTGTACCAGTTGATTTCCGCGCCGGCAAGAAGCGTCAGATCCCCGAGCTGTCCCAGAGAGGAGTAGACGCCAGGCTGTATGAAACAGTCACTGTCATCTGAAAAATATTTTTTGCCCGGATCGAGATTTCTTGTCAGCACAAGAGCTCCCTGCCCCTTGAGATTCTCAGCCAGATTCTCCATTACAGGATAAATCATGGAACACCCTTTTTTCATATCTGCCTCCCGATCAGATTTTTACCTCGCGCATCCACCTGCCGTCAGTACTGAGTTCAAAAAGATGATCAAACAGCGCGGACTGGCTCCTTATGCTTTCAGTGGCGCCAAGCCAGTACGATTCATTGGCCATGGAGCCGATGACAAGCTCATAAAAACGGTTATGCTCATGCTGTCTGCGTCTTCTTACAAGCTCGGCAAGCTGGGGTGAATAATTTATCTGTCCGTCTGTTATGCACAGAACATCCGATCGGTAGAAACGCGGATCATTACGCATAAGCTGAAGACACTCCTGAAGCGCCTCATCAAGATCAGAGCCTCCGTTAAAGCTCTTGTTAAGAAAATCCAGAAGCTTCTCCTCCGCATCCTCGTCATCATCACGGATCAGAAGTTTCTCTATGCGGACAGAAAAATTGATGACAAAGCAGTCCCTGCGGGCATCATGACACTTAAGCGCAAGACTCATAACCATAGCCTTGGCGTAACTTTCAGGAACGCCCTGCATGGATGAACTTGTATCAACACACAAAACCACAGGACCTCTGCCTCTTCGCGGAGAACTCTTGATCCGCTCTCTTCCTCCGTGACTGATCCCCACAATGCCGTCAAGATCAAAACGGAGAAGATTGCTTTCTATATAACAGATATCAAAGATGGCCTCTGTATCCTGATCAGATATTTTAACCAGTTCCTCAGGCAGAACATAGCTTATCTCATTTCCCATGGTAATACCCGACATGGATTCGGGATTACGGTGGGGCACCCTGTCTGATGATCTGTCATTCATTCTGATCCGGTTGTGATTCGAGCGATCAAGTCCCATCTGCTTTCCCAGGATCGCAAGAAGCTTCTGCAGTCCCGTATTGTTCTCAACAATGGAAAAATAATGAATATAATCACTTCTGTCGTCCCTGGTAAGAAATCCGTCACTGACACCGGGACCGACAAACCTGCTGCCTTTTCCTGAAAGCAGCTCATCCACCAGATCATTGAAATAATTATCCACATCCCTGGCGTATTTTTCCTGGGGATCCATCTCCGAAGCGAACTCAGACGGTTCCTCCTCTTCACCGGCTGATTCCTGCTGATCAGCATCCTTCCATTTTCCAAGCTGCCAGTACTGATGGGTCCAGAAGTTTTCAGGATGCGGATCATAGACTCCGTCCTCATCATAGGAACCGCCGGTTTCAATGCCCATATCCTTAAGCATCTGCTCTATAGATGTACCTTCGCTCCCGTCTCCATCTGCAGCGGATCCCTCCTCTGCCTCACCGACTGCGTACTTTCCAAGACCCGATGCATTATCCGGCGCATTCTGCACTTTATCAACGCCCGTCCCGCCAAACTCGGAGATAAAACCTCCGTCTGCACTGAAATCATTAAGCGCACTCATGAATTTGGTCAGATCAATGACAGGAATATCATCATCAGCTGATCCGTTATCCGACCCATCTGCTCCTCCATCCTGCATGGATTCAGCCCCGTCACCGCCGGTCACTCCGCTGTTCCCAGATTCACCCGGATCACCTGATGACTCTCCTTCACCCTGCATTTCAGACTCACCTGATGAACCGCCGTTTTCACTGCAAGGTGATCTGCTGTTCCGGACACCGTCTTCTAATCCTGATCCCTCATCCCGCACATTCGCGGATGATTCAGACTGCTCTCCGCCGGATCTGGCTTCTTCGGCCGGAGAGCTGCCAGGCTGCCCGCTGCCTGCAGGATCCCGGGATTCCTCTTTCTCACCTGACTGCTCTTTTCCGCCGGTTCCGGTCCCGGCCTCGCCTCCCTTCTGACCTGAATCTCCCGTCTCAAAACCGTTTCCGTTCATGAGATCTTCTGCAAGACGATCATACCTGTCTACATCCTGATCGCTATTTTCCTTCCGCCCGGCTCTCTCCCTGCCCTCCACGTCAAGATCAAGCTCATCCCGGGAAAACTCTGTTCCCTGACCGTTTCTCCTGTTGGGATCAAAAAAACTTTCGTCACTCTTTCCGAACTGAGCGGAATTGGGCTTTGAGTCGAATTTTTTTTCCGACAGCACAGAATCCCTGGTGAATTTCTCCTGCTTGATATTGCTCAGGGTTGCCTGCTCATAAGTCTTCTTCTGCTGAACTGTTCTTCTGGCGCCCTTTCTGGAACTGTATTTATCAATAAAGTTGCGGGCAGGAATCTTCAGATTATTACAGATGCGCATTCTGGCAGCCTTTTCGGAGAAATATTTGCTCACAAGACTGCAGAATCTGGAGCTAAGATCACTCAGATACTTCTGCTCGCATGTTTCAATTCTCGATTCAAGCATGGAAAGAACCGATGAGTGAGCTCCTTCAAGGGAGCTTTTATTGCTCTGAAGCTGGCGGGTATAGTCATTCAGCTCCTGAAACGATGCATTGTGTCCCGGAGCCTCAAGCTGATAGTAGTTTCTGAAATATTTTTTAAGGAGATCCAGTTTGTAGTGGGTGCTGATCTTAAAATAGCGGTGAAGAAGGGTATACTCCTCGGTGAGCATCGAGCTGGTGAATTCATCAGCCCCGGTTTTCTTAAGCTCGGTGATGCGGTTTAGATCATGCTGATAGATATCATCATGCTCTATGCGGCGGCAGAGTCTGGTGAACACCTTGCTGATAAACGAATCCACCGAGCGCTGCAGGGCGGACAGGTTGCGGGCGCTGATCCCGCTGCTAATCCCTTTTTCAGCGTGAATAAGACGGTTGAGAGTACGCTGTGCCTGACGCAGCAGCCAGTCATTCCCCCTGACGGACATTCATCAGCTCCAGGAAGTCGTTTTTTGCCTTTCTCACATTCGGGATCTGATCAAAGAAAATTTCCTTGAGGATCTTCTTGTCACTGACACTGATGAAAAGTTCCCTGTCGATATCCTCGAGGATCTGATCAAAAACACTGTCATAACGGGCAAAGCACTTGTTAAGCAACTCCTCCAGCGAAATTATCATACGGTGCTGTTTGAGCAGATCCACCATAAGCTTTACAGATGCAATCTTTATAAGCTTTTTGATCTGCTGGCTGCCGGAGGTTATGACTATCTGCATCTGCTCGTTGTCATACTTTGATATGTTGAACACAATATCAAGCTGACGTTCAAAACTCTCACTGTAGATGGAGTGATAGTTGACCCCGAGATCATAATTGACAACCGGGATCCAGTAGTCGGACGACGGCTTGATCTCCTTGACCAGAAGAAGACGGTTTTCACGATCTATCTTTACAATTCTCATGTCGATCTGAGAGCCGTTTTTGAGCGTGTTGAAATTAAAACCGTCATCCGGCATGCACTCAAGCTGACCGAAGAAGAGAAGATTGCGGCGCGACGCCCTTACAACCCTGCACTTGATCTGCTGACCGATATCAAGAGACATTTCAGTAATGGCTGATTCAAAGGAAATCTTGTTGACCGAGGTGGACGGCTCTCTTCTGGAATAATGAGGAACCGATTCGCTTACCTGGTTGAAAAACATTTCCCCGCCGCGGGATACAATCTGAACGCCGTCCTTCCTGAGGGAATCTGTGATCTCGTTGAAAGCCTTTATACAAACCCTCAGCCGCGCGAGAAGCTTGTCGGTGCTCTCGGGACCCTCCCGATCCATTTCCTTTCTGATTGATTCCTGCAGCTCCTGCGGAAACAGTTCGTCACTGGCGAACTCCTTGACGGTATCCTCCACCAGAGAACTGAAGCTCTCCATGTCGGAGGACGTATTCCACAGACAGTATTTAAGAACGAAGAAGTCTCTGATTTTGACGGCGCTTCTGCCGTTGAAAAAGGCGGATGCCTTCAGGATCTTGATAATCTGAAACCAGCGGCGGTCCGACACATAGGAAAGATGGCCGTAGTTGCCCTCCTCGTCTCCGGCGCCACCAAGTTCAAAGTCATCATCCACGTCATCACGATCAAGATCGGACAGATCAACATTGTCGGCAATAATGCCCCTCATGCGCACCAGAGCCTCGGCGCAGTCATCCGGAAGATCGATTTCATCAATGGCCTGCAGCCAGCTGGAATACTCTTCATCCGTCACTGCCAGTTCTTCTGGCATCGGAACCGATTTGCCGGTTTTACGACTGGTTATCATCTGCTTGAAAAGCTCCTGGCTGCTGACAGGATTGACTACCAGCCGCACCAGAAAGCGATCGTAAAGCGCATCAAGACCGGCCTCATGAAGCGGCACCTCGTTGGAAGCTGAAATAAGAGACTTCAGAGGCACCCTGATAATCTCGGAGCCGTTATGATAGCGTCTCTCATTGATCAGAGTAAGGAGAGTGTTAAGCACCGCAGGAGACGATTTCCAGATTTCATCAAGGAACGCAAAATCAGCCTCGGCAAGATAGCCTCCTGTCAGACGGTGATAGCGGTCATTCTTAAGCTCCCTGATGGAAACCGGACCGAAAAGCTCCTCCGGTGTACAGAACCTGTGCATCAGATGTTCAAAATAACTGGAATCGGCGAACAGCGAGGCGATCCGCCGTGAAATCATGCTTTTTCCGGTACCTGGCGGTCCGTACAGGAAAACATTCTGTCCTGAAAGAACAGCAAGAACAGAAAGCTTGATCACATCATCACGATCATATAACCCGGCACTGATAATCTGAATAATGCCGGCAATTCTTTCACGGATCCCTTCCCATGTTCTTCTCTGCTGACCGTTTGAACTGACTTCAACCGCAGAATTTTCACCAACACTGAGCATATTACCCTGAAACTTAAAGATCAAATAAACAAAGCATACTTTATTCTATCACCGCCTGCATTTTCAGTATGTGCCACCTGTCACCTTATTAAAACTGCCAAATTTATGAAATCAGCCTGTAATCACGTCTCAGTTCATGCAGACAATCATTTTTTTAGGTAAAATGACGGAGTGCAGACGTCTGATCTGCCGGATTTATTTTCAACCACGGTTAGTTTCTGCAGGATTAAATCCAAGATGCATTTCATTATCAGATATATCGCCTTTGTTCTCGGTGCCCTGATGCTGGTTCCGCTGTCGGTGCTGTCAGCAACAGACGGGAACAACAGATTTGCAATTTTTTACGGATCCCTGCTGATACTTCTTTTTTTCATATGTTTCTTCAATCCTTTTCACGGAGATGATAAAAGCATGCATGACAGCAATCCGCCGGATACGCAGGATTATCACGGCGACGGATCCGGCCGCAGTATTAAAATGCCGTCAGATCCGGACATGGCTATGCCTATGCCGGAGCAGCCGCGCGCAAACGCCGCCAGAGTTCACTCCGACGAGTCCGATCAGACTGTAATTGACTTCACCAGACTCCGTTCGGAAAACTCCGAAGTCTCGCCGCAGAGCGACTTCAGTCCGGAGGAAAAACGCGCCCCCGAGGTGAAAACCGCAAATATGAGTTTCCGCGTCCCCCCTTCAGAAAAAGCACGGGAGGAGAAGGTTTCAGAAGAAATCCCGGGATCCGCGGTCTGTGACAGCGAAAGCGTGGACAACCTGCTGCTTGGAGCACTGGATCGCAAAATCCAGATCACAAGGGAGGAAAGAGACGGATTTCTGATCCAGACAACCGTCATCACCGAGCGCAGGCCCCTTGAAATGTCAAAAACCTCGCGCGTGCTCAGGGAGCTGGGGCTGAGCACAAGCATAAATGATGACGACATGTACCGGGAGACAGAGTTCACCGGCCGTGGTTTTACCATAAACGACAGTCAGGTGACCGCCGGCACGGCACCGGAAAAAAAGAAACGTTTCCACCCGGTTTCCTATACCTTCAGAATGCTTAAATACATTCTTGCCGTAACAATTCTGTGCGCCGCAGTAATTTTTGCGATCTGGCTCATCAATGATATGCATTCAAAGGAAAGGATCAGAGACACATTCAGTCAGATCATTGAATCCATAGAGCCTGTAAAGCAGCAGGTCGAAGCCTGCATCAATGCCGAGGGACCAAGATTTACGAATGTCTGCAACGACAAGCACAGATCAGAAAACTACAGCTGGGACCTCACCGACAGATTTCTGAGCAGTCACAAGGATCCAAACATTTCAGCCATAAGGGTCGACAAAGGAACAATCACCGTATACACAAACTATGATCATGCGCTAAAGGGAGCAACCTATATCACTGCTCCCACATTAACGGGATCGGACAAAAAAACGATAAAATGGAACATGAAGCCGGAATCCACCTGTCTGAAACTCAAAGTCTGCGCCGATACCACAGGAAAGGAATTAACATCCCCTCAGCCTTAAGGCAGGGGTTCCCCTCCAGTTCCCGCAGCAGGCTGGCGCCGACCGGCAAAACGGTTCGCTTCACGATCTCATCGGCTGTGCCCCGGCCTGATTTGCCGTCATTGAAAAGCAGAAATCCATCTCCGTCCGAAGGGAGACTGTACCTGATTTTAAGCCCAGTATTCCCGACCTAAAGGACGTGGTTTTACGGGCGATCAGATAAAAATGGTTCCTGCAAATTCCGGCCGGAACTGCACTAACCGGACGGATAAACTTTGGCTCCAGGCAGTTCCCGCCGGAAAAAAATGCATTTATAGGCAACCGTACGGACACAGATCCCTGAGTATCACCAGATCTGATTGATGACATGACGGCATCGATGCTGATTCTGAACCCCTGCAAATAATTATTCCCTGTCGATGAGTTCTGCATATTTGGAATAAATCATCCTGAATATTTCCAGCATGATTTTGTAAAGAGCCGTGATAGAACCGGCGCCCCGCCAGGAATTTTTCATTTTGCAGCTTAATACTGATCCCCGGCCGAAATTCTGCTGTACTGTCTGAGAAGCTTAAGCATTGAGGCAATAAGCATCCCTCTGTGCCTTTTAATTTCATTGCGTCTCTCCATAAATGAAATTATCCTTCTAAGTTCCGCAGGCTGCCTTGAAAAAGGCCTCATGGACTGTTTTTCAGACCTGGTACCCTTTGGAAAAACTCTGGAATAAACCTTTTTCCCGGCACGTGGATTCTGCAGCTTCCAGTATCTTGCCCAGCTGATCGTAAGTCGATCCCCTGTGATATCGCAGCGCATTGACACCCTGGGTCTTACTCTTGCATCGGGAAATGCCCGGTACAAAAGTGAATAGTACTCATCCACATCATAGCAGGACTGGGCATGAAGACATCTGAGAGCCTGCTCCAGCAAATTCCGGAGTTCACTCTCTATTCTGGCATCAAACTGCCTGAGAATGCTCCTGTCCACAGTTTCACGCCTGCTTCGTCCCCCGCAGACTCTGAGTTCCTCAATAAGCTCCGTTTCAGATCTGTCCATGCATGCTCCAAGAGAAAAAAATAAAACAAGTGCATCAAATATCAGTCAGCCGGCGAAAAACTGATGCATGAGCGTCCCACCCGCTGACAGAACAGCACACCGTGATCCCGCGGCTGCCATTTGATCCGATCTCTGATGATATAACTGAACACACAGCCTTCACTGTCATCTGCTTTCCTTCAAAGGAATTTTTCCTCACGGCTGCACCGCAGAAAGATTTAGAGATATGCCGGCTACGCATCTTTACGCATTCCCTCAAGGGAAAATTTCTTCATGACAGATCCGTGCTCTGAAATGTTATTAAAAGGCTAAGCTCAATAGTTCTGCCGGAACCTGCAGATCCGGATTATAAATATTTTTTATAACCAGTCATAAAAATTTAAAATTTGTTTATAACAGAAAAAATGTTCATAATTTTCAGCGTTGATATTGATAAAGAAACAAAAAAAGGAAAAACTATGCTCACTACCATCTGCGGATTCCCCCGCATCGGCGAAAAGAGAGAACTGAAATTCGCTCTGGAAAAATATTTCCGTCATGAAATTACATTTGATGAACTGTCGGATACTGCATCTGACATCAGAAAAAAGAACTACAATCTGATGATTGAAAACAGGATTGATCTTATACCTGTGGGAGATTTTTCCCTTTACGACAATCTTCTTGACGCTGCTGTACTGTTCAACGTGATCCCGCAAAGGTATGCCGCCGCAAACCTCAAACCGCATGAAATCTATTTCTCCATGGCAAGAGGCAGACAGGAAAACGGGGTGGATCTCAAAGCTCTGCCAATGAAAAAATGGTTCAACACCAACTATCACTACATTGAGCCGGAATACGACGGCAGCCAGTCGATTAAACTGAATCCGTGGCAGATTGAAACTCTGCTGAATGAAGCTGAAGAACTGAAAATTAACAGCAAAATCTGCATAATCGGACCGTTTACTCTTCTTAAACATATCCGCTGCGTAAACGGCACAGATCCAAAACAGCTGATCCCTCAGCTGACGGATGCATACATCGATCTTCTTAATTTCATCAGCAGATACTCTGCAAAATGGATATCCTTTGCCGAACCTTCACTTGTCCGCGATCTGACAAATGACGATAAGCAGATATTTACCGATATTTACAGAGCTGTTCTGAAAGAGAAGAAAGGGCTGAAAATCAATCTCGAAACATATTTTGGCGACATCAGAGACATCTACTCTGAAGTGATAAACATTGACTTTGACGGCGTGTCGCTTGACTTTGCGGAGGGAAAAGAAACAGCGGAACTGATTGAAAAGTTCGGTTTTCCAAAGGATAAACTTCTTACTGCCGGTCTTATCTGCGGAAAAAACATCTGGCGCACATGCTATGACAAAGTGCTGAATATTCTGCTCAAACTCGCAAACAATGATCAGAAGCTAGCTCTTGGAACATCATGCTCTCTGCTTCATGTTCCTCTGACCACATCGTGCGAGACAAGACTTGGAAATGATATTAAAAAGCATCTTGCGTTTGCCTGCGAAAAGCTCGGTGAAATTGCTGAACTCAAACAGATTGTCAGCGCAGAGGAAGGCTTTGAAAACATTCTTGAAGCAAACAGAAAGCTGTTTGAAGCACCGCGGACCGCTCCAAACACGGAAGTTCAAAGACTGGTGGAAAATCTTACAGAGAAGGATTTTGTAAGACTTCCTGTCAGAGCTGAAAGAAAAAGAATTCAGCAGAACGCTCTTAAGCTTCCGCTCTTCCCTACGACCACCATCGGTTCGTTTCCTCAGACCGGAGAAGTCAGAAATCTCAGAAAGCAGCTCAGAACCGGAGAAATATCATCAGAGCAGTACAGCGAATCAATAAAAAAATTCACTGCCGACTGTATTTCAATACAGGAGGAGCTCGGACTTGATGTGCTGGTGCACGGTGAATTTGAACGAAACGACATGGTAGAGTATTTCGGAGAAAATCTGGACGGATTTCTGTTCACAGAAAACGGATGGGTGCAGTCATACGGCAGCAGATGCGTCAAACCGCCAGTCATATGGTCTGATATCAGCCGCAGACGTCCGATCACCGTGGAGATGAGCAGATTTGCCCAGAGCTGCACATCAAAACCGGTCAAGGGTATGCTTACCGGACCTGTTACAATCCTCAACTGGTCATTCCCGCGAAATGACATTTCGAATAAAACAATGATCCTCCAGTTAAGTCTTGCCCTTAAGGATGAGGTGCGTGATCTTGAAAATGCAGGGATCAGGATTATTCAGATAGATGAAGCGGCGCTCAAGGAAAAACTTCCTCTCAGAGAGTGTGATCAGGTGAAGGACTATCTGGATTTTGCAATACCTTCATTCAGACTTCTTCAAAGCGGCCTTAAACCTGAAACACAGATCCACACACATATGTGCTACTCTGAATTCGAGAATATAATCCCGTGGATTGATGCCATGGATGCTGATGTAATCACCTTCGAAGCATCAAGATCAGATTTCAGGATCCTGGATGCCCTGCAGTCAAAGCACTTTGAAACTCAGATCGGACCTGGAGTATATGATATCCATTCACCTAGAGTACCTGCTACAGGTGAAATCGTGGATGCGCTGGAGAAGATTACAGCAAAGGCTGATTTTACAAAGGTATGGATCAATCCTGACTGCGGACTCAAAACCAGAGACTGGAGCGAAACAAAGGCAAGCCTTAAAAACATGACCCAGGCGGCTCTGATTATGAGAAAAAACACTGTGTGTGCATGAGCCGTATGAAACTTCACAGAGGCTGCTTCTGAAAAAGAAGCGCCTCCCTGAGAAAATCAACGTACCTACTGTACATATCGGAAGGCTCTACGGAAATATGCCGTATCACGCCGATTTCCATCGGTTCCCCTGAATCAAGAGGAACCGATGCTATTTCAGGATTAAGCTCACTTTCAATCACACCCGAGGCTACAGTATAGCCGTTGAGTCCAAGCAGAAGATTAAAAAGTGTCGCCCGATCGCTTACCCTGATTACCTTGTTTCCCTCTCTTCCTGCAACCGGCTCCTCGGAAAGAAAATCATTTCCAAAATTGCCCTGCTCAAAACAGATAAACGGAAACTCAGAAAGATCCGATACCGTAACAACATCCTTCGAGGCAAGAGGATTGTCTCTGCTTAGAAAGACATGCGGGGAAAAGGAGGCAAGAGGAGTAAACACCACATCCTCCTCCTTGAGAACGCGCGTAAGATACCGGCGGTTATAGTCGCTGAGATAGATTATTCCGATATCAGCAGCAAGACTGTGAACATCGGCTATAGTATCCATGGTTCTGGTTTCCCTGAGACAGAAATCGTACTTGTCCATGCCGTAGGTTTTAACCAGCCGTATAAATGAACTCACGGCAAAGGAATAATGCTGTGAACTGATGACAAAGCGGACAGTTGATCTGCGGGTGCCGCTGTAATGATCTTTTATAAGATCCGCCTGTGTCACAACCTTCTGGGCATATCCCAGAAACTCGGTGCCTGACGGTGTTATTTCTATTCCGCGGCTTGTACGTCTGAATATGGTGATATTCAGTTCTTTTTCCAGATCCCTCACCGCATTGGAAAGAGCCGGCTGGGTGATGCACAAAACCGAGGCCGCCTCGTTAATCGACTGAAATCTTGCAACAGCAAGCACATAACGTAGCTGAACCAGTGTCATAAAAAATACCTGCAGGAAAATTATTAAAATCATGAGGAGACAAAACACAGATCCGAATTTTGAAACCCGCTGCCGTCATGTTATCATAACTCAGGCGGACGTGCCGGTAAAATCAGGGTTACGTTCTCCGGAACATACCATAGCACTCAAGGAAACTGACAATGAAAAGAAACCGATTGCTTTCAAACAGGGGAAAAATATCAATAGCCGGATTAATATCAGCCGGTATTCTGCTTCTCCTTTTTCGTTTCTTCGGCTCCGGTTTCCTGGGCTCAGATCATACGCCGGCAGTCAGCGGATATGAAAGCAGACAAACATCTCCGGGCGGTTATGAACAAAGAGAAAAATTCTATTACTTCAGAACAGAGAAAATGCTGCACGATCATTTTCTTAAACACAGAAACGAATTTAACTATGCAGATGAAAACGAGTATCTGCGCCGCGCCAATATGGTGATAAACGATGCCGGCAGCATGAGTTCAAGACAGGCTGACGGAGACACGCAGTATCTGAATTCCGGAACATGCGAATACGTTGTGCTGAGTACGGACAGATATATCCGCACGTATTTCAGACCGAGAAACTGCGTAAATTATTTCAACCGTCAGAAGTAGACTCATCCTTATAATAACAATCAGCCGGTATTCCCCCGCAAAGGGCAGAATTCCGGCTCTGCTGTCAGCTGATACGATCAGTTGTTCCAGACCGTTCTTCACGCCTTCACAAAGGCAGATGTCAGAAATATCCTTTTCCGCCCTCCGAAATTTAACCGCATGATTGATTTCTTGATTTGCAGCCGGTGCTCCCGCAGTCCGTCTGCTGAATTTCAACTTCTTCCGGTGAGCTTCATCCGCTGTCACGGTTTTAACTCTGCAGGCAGTATTCCTTCCGCTGTGATCTCAAAATGGAGCTTTACAGAAACCGCGGAATGCAAAAAAAACAAGGACCCGGTTTGCCGGTCTGTCAGAAGGCCGCATTTAAAAAAACAACACGGACGCCGGCAAGGGAGCTGCGGATCATTCATATACCCTCCGGCCTAGCCTCCTGCCTGTCCGCCGCTTTTTATTTTCATGACTAGCTCGTCTATCTGGCTGATCTTCGTCACCCCGGAGACAACAACACGCTTTCCGGTATGCAAATCCTCTATTACCACCGACGGAGTTCCCGGGATCCCGGAGTTTCTTCCCTCAAGAACGTCACTCTCCACACGAACAAGAGGATCCTCGTTTCTGATGCATGATACCAGCTGCTCCTCCCCGACGTTTAAAACCCGGTTTATTCTGCGGTAATCCGCCGTCTCAAACAGCATCGATGCGGCAATCCAGAATCCGCGGTTGCCTCTCATGCTGCCGTAGCATTCACTCATAACCGCTCTGAGCAGTGCCTCGGCTCCGTTCTCATGAAGCGGAAAATGTCTGAAAACAATGTTAACCTCGCCCCGGCTTGCCGTCGCATATTCAAGAAGAGGCCGGAAGAGGTTTCGGCAGTAGATACAGGAAAAGTCAGAATAAAGATACAGAGTGAACCTGGCCTGGGATCCCCCGAACAGATGTCTGCTGCTTACCGGCGGTGCAGCGGCAAAAACAGGATCTGCATTATTAAAATCATACCCCGCATCAGAAATCTTAAAAGTCTCTTCGCGAACCGCTTCCCTGCCTCCTGCACCGGAGGGCGAAATTTGCCGGACACATTCATCCATGCCTCTCAGGGCTCCGCTCCATAAAAATACGGTTGCCGCAGCTGCAAGATAACACAGCAGAAAAATAATCACCCTTTCTGATTTCACTTCCGCCTGTCCCCGTGAAGGCCATGTGCTTCAGCGCCTTCTGCAATCATTGCATCATTTCTCTGAATACTCAGAAGCGCCGAGGCATCAATTGCAAGGTTGACAGCATTGCCGCTGTGATAATCGCTCTGGGACACCGCAAGAAGTCTGCTTCTTAATGCAAGACGCTCCAGATCATCGCTGTTATCAAGATCAAAGCCGTGTACTGATGCATAATTTCTAAGACCCGGATGCCGCAGGATCCCTTCCGGATCCAGCGGAACAGGCTCTGAGGATGTAATAATTCCGCGAAGATCAGGATCAACCCCGTGCATCAGTTCCTCCTTAATCTGACTTCCGAAGCTGCTGTCGGTGATGATCCCTGAAGCTATATTTCCTCTGTTCTCTCCCGTAGCAGCCCCCACCGCTTCAAAAGCACCCGCAAGATATCCTCCGGAATCACGATCAAGTGAATCCGGATCCACCGCCCTGCCGCCGGAATAAAGAATTCCCTTTCCTGCGGAATCCCTTACAACCGTTATTCTTGCACCAAGGGCTCCCTCAACCGCGGCTGAAGTATTTTTTTCCGCATCTGAGGCAATACCGTCCGACACAGTCTTTCCGCCTGCAGCATAATCACCCCTCACTCTGTCACCTGCAGTCCGAATTTCCTCAGTCCTGAGGGACGCAGCATTAAAGATTCCGCCCGCTTCATCAAACCTTCTGCGAGCATCTGAACGGTTAAATCCGGACACAGCGATCCCGGCTCCCTTCTTCACTGCAAACGGATCAGAAAATCCTTCTGCCGAGCCGCCGTCAGCGCGGATATTCCCGTTAAGACCTGCCCACATGGCAAGAACCGAGGCCTTCTGCTCGTCATTTCCCTCGTGAGCCGCCTCAAGAAGAGCCATATCTCCCGCCGTAACACGATCAGTTATTCCAAACCGGTGCTGAAAATCAGCGGCCTTCATCCTTAAAGTTGCTGCGCCCTCCGGGGTGGCGGCGACGGAATCTCTCAGCTCATCAAGCTGCAGACCGTATTTTTTTCGCGCGTCATATGCAAATGATCTCAAATCAGTACTCTGCCTCCAGTCACTGCTCTCTACCGCCGATGAAGCAGCCTGAAACTGTGAAAGTCTTGTCAGTGAACTGGTGAATTTTCTCTCCTGACTTTCATTGATTCCGTGCTCGCTGCGTTCGGATCCTGATTTTCTTGCAGAATTAACAATTCCTCTGGACAGAGCGATCGAAACCGATCTGCTGTCGGTTCCTCCGTATTCCGAGGCAATGGAAGCACCAAGAGTCCGGGCTGTTGTTCTTGAGGATGAAACAGAGTTTTTCTCCTCCCTGCTGTCAGATGAATTCACTGAGATTCTGTTTTCTGAAAATGCCGCATGCTGATCCGATGCCTCGATACCGCCGCTTCCCTTCAGTCCGGTTCCCCGCGACACTGCACCGGACACTCCCGCCCCGGCTCCAATCCTGTCTGAAACTCCGTCGGAGGATGACACAGAGACTCCTGTAAGTTCGCTTACCGCACCGGCAAAAATCATACCCGCATCCTCCCCCGTGCGCTCAGCCTGCTGCAGGGATCTCTTCCACACCGATGCAAGCACAGTGCTGCCGGATGAATTTACAACATTCTGAACCGATTCCGTCTGATCAAAGCCCCGGCTGCCCCCGACAGACTGCAGCCATGATTCATTAATGGCTTTTGATTCCGCAAGAGTTCTGCTGATACCGGACTGATATGTTGATGAAAGCGCCTTTGAATCACCGGCGCTGAATGTAATTGACGGAAGATGCGGGGCACGGGATTTCAGAACTCCTCCGGTGCCGGTCATGACAAGCGATGAATGCTCGTTGGTCATGAGAGGAGGCTGGCTGACAAGATCAGGAGCCATGATTTTTTCATCCACATGATCTCCTCCGCCCATACGTCCCGCCAGAGTGGTAAAGGTATAGGTGCTGGCGGTTACAATAAAAAGTGCAATAAGAGGAGTTGCGGCGGCCAGCATTCCGGCCGTGGCCATCCAGCTTTGAATACTTGAATGAATTCCCTCAAGGACGGCGGGCGAATCCCATGCCCTCGCACCGGCCAGATACCGTGCGGTCTCGCTTCTGAAGCCCGAGCAGATGTAGAGATTAATGATGCATAAAATAGGCATCCACAGCTGGATCCAAACAAGCGTCTGAAAATACCTCACCGCCACGGAAATCCCGAATCCCCCCACGCAGATAAGAATAGCCATAAACGGTGCAATGGCATAGATGAACCCTTCAAAAAAGGTCACAAAGGGACGGACGGTGGTCATGAAAACCGACTGTTCCGCAGCCCACTGAATGTTGCGCTGCATTACCGCCTGGCCGGTCATGGCCGCGGCCGAAAAATTCTGGCTTGAATGATAGTAGTCCGAGGCTCCCCTCTGATAAAGAGGAAGCAGAAGCGAAGCCTTGACCATCTGTGTTGCACTCACGGATGAGGCACCGAGCATTTCAAGTGATCCGTTGATAAGATCGGTTGCCGTTCTTGAAGGATCCCGAGATGATGAAAAATAGCCTGCTCTGTCAACAAGCTCAGGAGTCAGTTTTTCAAGCCATTGTCCAACCTTTACAGAAGCCTCGCTGCAGGTAATCTCCTTTGCTCCCGCCGGGGTATAGGAGACTGTGCCGTATATTTTTGAATGGAACTCCGAAATAAGCGCAGTTACTGATCTGTCTGCATCAGAAGCGGCGGATCTGCCGTTCATAAACTGATATCTGAGCATCACACAGTCACGCCAGAATGATTTTACCGAAGATTTAATGTCATCACCGGAACCGGTCTCCTGAAGTGCGGTCCAGATGCTGTTCAGAAAATCCTCGTCCCTGAGTCTTGCAATAACTGCAAGAGCCTCAAGAAACGGACGTCTGGTAACGCCGTACCCGAAAGAAGGCGATGAGAATGCCTGATCCACTGATTCAGAGATGCTGAAACCAACCTTTGAGATTATGTGCCCGGGAGCCGCAATCCCTACAGGGACCGAATCCACGGTGTATATAACTCCGGTATATGCATCCTCTATCATGACAGTGGTTTTTGGAACGAACAGCAGTCCGTAAAGAAGAAAAGAGATGTATATCACCCCGAAATCAATCTTAAGCGCACCGGAAAACAGGGATCTGAACAAAGTGATAATGACTCCGAGAAGCAGTCCCGCGGCGCAGGCGCCGGAAAATCCGCCGGAGGACGTAATACCGGCCACGGCATCCAGGATCTGCCGCAGAAATCCTGAATCGCCGATGGAATAAATCTGATAGCAGCCGTTTAGCGGAGTACAGTGCATTTTCCGTCTCCCTAGCGATCACGGAGCGGAACATGATGTTCAATTCTGCTTCGCATGGAATCAAGCTTTCTTTCCATTTCAGCAGTGCCGCCGTTATGGCGGATGAACTCCGTGTACTGGCGGCTGAAATTATCCTCGGACTGACCGAGCACATTAAGCGCTCTTGTAGTATTTCTGCTTACCGACTGTCCGAGAGACACCCTTGCGGCTCTGAAGATCTGGGATACAATTTCATGTACCGCCATTGCGCTTAGAATTCTGGAGTAATCATGGACAAAGGCGTGAAGAAGCTCCGTACTGCCGCTAAGACCCAGATCATGAACAGCGGTGGAAAGAACAGACGAATTGTCAAGAAGCGCCTTCTGAGCATCAGTAAGTTCTGCTCCAGTCTCGCCGCCGTGCGTATATTTCCACACAACCGAATCAGGTCCCCCGTCAAGATTCTCACCGCACAGCAGCCGCTCAATCCGCCCCGTCATATTTACAAATCCTCCGGGACTTCTTTTCACCATATCCATTTCAAGGCAGTTCTCATCACGGCAGGTATAGACAGTTTCTTTGTAATCACCGCCGGCCGACATAAGATCATTAAAATCTATAAGTGCCGGCTTTTCAGTAAAATCCAGCTGTTCATCACCCTGGGCGGTACCATACGCCGCCACATCCACAATCAGTGTTCCGGTAAGAGACATCAGCTCCTCCAGCCCTGCTTTCTGATCCGCATAGCCGAAGGCTGTTACCACATTGCTCCTGCTGAGAGCCTGATAAATCACATTTCCCGCCACAATCTGATTAAACGCCTCGGCATTGCCATGCTTAAGCTTTGAAAGGACATTTCCCCTGCCGGTTTCATGCATGGCGTCAAAATAGTCACTGTACCATCCTGATAGTGAACCGATCACGCTGGCAGAGGTTCTGGCTCTGTTGGTCTGCGACCAGATCCCCCCGGATACATCATTGACCAGTCCCTGGGCAAGCTGACAAGAATTAAGCTGTGCCGAGTTAAGACGTCCGACAATTCCCTGAAGCCATTCTACAACAGAGAGTATTTCAGGAGACATCTCCCCGAGAGCCAGAGCAAATGCATACCCCGCCGCATTCGCCGCTATAGATCGCATAAGCTGGATAAGCTGCTCGGAATTAATAAAGGAAAAGGAGCCGGCGAAGATATCAATCCCTCCGCAGCCTGCGGTTATATGAGGAGGTGCAAAGGATATAAGACTGATATCAAGGATCCTTCCGCGGCTCATGATGCTGCCCCCGGAAAGGACTCCGCGCCTTGAAGACATGTAATATCCTCCCGAGGTGCGGTTGGAAATCAGATCCTCAAACATGCGATCAGTCTGTTCGGAAATAAAACCGGCCTCGCAGCTGCTACCTGCCGCCATCAGCAGCAGAAGAAAAATTTTTCTCAGTTTCATACTGTCCCTCAAAATATTTCACAAGATCGCCCGGCTGCACCAGGGAGCCGACGCGATGCGCTGAAAAGAAAACAATGCCCGTCTGGAACGGCGGCCGGCGTCTGAACGGAAGAGTTGATTCATACTCCTCGTCAGATATAATCCCTTCACGGTGGGAAAGGAGAATAATCCTGTCCACAAGCTCCCGGTGCGACAGATATCCCTGAACAAGAGGAACAAGACCCGTACCCTCGCTATAAATAAATACAGCAGGCAGAACAGCAATTCCAAGACTCTGCAGCAGCTGTGCACCGGGGACCGCATCGGAAAAATAACCGCTCTCATCAGTCTCCTGACCTGTTCTTGCCGCTCTGACATAAATTCCGTAGTCATCCCTGACAGATCCGACAAGTTTCGAAAAGGAAACCGTTGCTGCATCACCGGAATCAAACACGTAAATCAGACTCAGTCGGTCTCCGAGCTTTTTCATGAGTGATTCCCTGGCCCTTAGCGATATCTGATCAAAAACCGCCGCACCGAAGGATGCGACCGGTCTCCTTGATATCTCATCAAGAAAATAGTTACCAGCCACCTCCTCTTTTACGGCTTCGGAAAACCTCTGCGCACGATCAAGTGCGAGACGCTGAAGATAAAGATAGGCCCTCACATTCTCGGAGGTGGGATTGTCAATGGCAAGATCCAGATATTTTGGAAGGTTAACTCTAAGCCAGGCTGTTGTAAGAGGGATTTCCTCAGGATGTTCAGGCTGTTTTCCGTCACTGTGATCACCGCTGCCCGGATCTGCATAGAAAAACCAGCCTTCAGCCTTGCGTCCCCAGTACCCTCCCGGATCCGTCACCCCCATCGGCACACGGGAGCGGGCAGCGTTATCCGTGCGCTCTTCTCCGGATCCTCCGGCAAATGCCTCGGAAAAAGAAGCTGATACCAGAACATAAACAAAAAAAATGCATACCGCAGCCGCCGCCTGAAACAAAAGCACGGCAGGATGGCAGGATCCGGCCGGTAAAAAAGTGCTGTCCGAATGCGGCTGGCTCCGTATCCGGCGTCTAAGGGACCATGATAAAAATAATCCGGATAAAAATTTTAAAAGACATACCGGAAAATAACCGGAAGACAGCATACCCCCTTTATCCGAAAGATCATTTCCGGACACATTCCGGATTAAGCGGAGAAAGAAACACAAACCGGCGGGAGGACAGGTATTCATAATGAAGAAACAGCAGGCTGATTAACAGATATATTCAAGCTAGCATATTTTCAGACACAAACAGTGCACACTACCTTCCCCTGCAGGAATAAATCATCATCTGCAGTCCTGAAAAAACAAACGCCGGATTTTCAGATCATCCGGGAGGCAAACAGAAACAAACAATATATGTAATTATGTGACATATTGCACATCAATTACAATAATTATCTTGACATAACGCAATAAATTTGCTATTTTATAAGTGTAATTTGAAATAAAGATTAAACAATTACATTTTATCGATTTAATTCACCTTAATTTTTCAATATTTTTTCGGACCCTTTAAAACGAAACCGAGGTTCCGGTTTCTCCCATACATTTTATTCCTGTTGGTACAGCGAGGCTTGAATATGAAAACAGAAGATCTCAAAAACACACGCAATGCCATTGTGCTAAGCTTTAATCCTGCAACAAGCAAGATGGACATATCAGACAGTGAAATACTCTGTGTTCTGCGCAGCTCTGTTAAGGAAAACTGGACTCCAGAATACCATCTCTCCCTAATTGAACCTGTCGATGAAGTACCGCATGCTTTTGTCTGTCTTTACGAAGGTGACGGTTACATGGACTTCGGTGAATTCATCAATCCTGCAGATTTTTTAAGTCATGAACAGCGCTTTAAATGGAATTATTGCGGATTTGGATGGATTGAGGACTTTCTGCAAGGAGGGATATGTTGCTGCAACATCAATTACAGCACCGATTCGACATACAGCACATATTCAAAACCAGACATCAGGGGCAAATCTTACGAAAAAATGCAGCTGCTTGAACGTCTGACGCTGCCAAAATCCGGACCTGAAGGAACAATGAATGAAGTACAGATCCTGGAATTGATAGGTGAAGACAGGTTCAGCCCGGTTGAAACGTTTATTCAGGAAATAGATACCATGTACATACTGTACCTTGATCGCTACATAGAATCTGTCAATGAAATCAAAAACAGTATCCGAAGCGGCGGGCAGATTGACTGCAGTGAAAATTTTAATTGTAAATACTACAACATTAAAGATCCTGAATCTGAGATCTCAAAAGTCGAACAGATTGAAAAACTGTCATCAAAAACCGATTATTTTTACATGAAAGGGATCTATCAGGGTGAGAGCATTATTTTTACCGTAGACCATACCATCGATGCAATGAGAATCGGTGCCGGAGATTATAGTCTCAGAAGACTGGTTAAAACATCACCCGCCTTTGATGCGCTTTCATTCATAAAAAAGGAAAACGTTATCAGACACATCATTGGCAGCTATGCGACATGGAATGAAGATATCGACAGATACGGCTAACTGATTTGTTCTAAAACCGGCTGAGTGCATTTTCAGACCTCATTCAGAAAAGATTATGCACACAGACTGACACATCACACGGCTGAAGCCGTGTGATACCGGATTCACCGCTCAATGCACAGCGAACTGCGTCCTTCATTATCTCTAAAAGAACTGACTGCTCCGGCCTTCCAGCGAAAGCATACATTTAATGAGCCCTGCGGTGTTTGTCATGTCAGACTGCTGACGAATATAGACTGACAGACTTGTGATATGTCAGTCTTACTTTATCTGCACGCTAAAAAAACCGGCTCCACATCTGCCTAAAGGCCCGGGATTCCTACCGGTTCCCGCAGCAAGCTGCAGTCTGCGGCCGGCGGGCTCCTGCTGACCGTCAAAACGCTTCGCTTAACAGGATCTGCCGCTATGCACCGGCCTGAGATGCCGTCATAGAGAAAGCCGGAGTCTGTCTACAGGAAAGTAATGCCTAATTTTATGCTTGTATCCACACCCGAAGGACTCGGTTTTACGCCACGATCAGATAAAGTGACAGCCGGAGCGGAACATACCGGTCCTGTCTCTGAAAAAAAAAACGGAGAATTCAGCCGGCAAAGGCTGACCTATCTGACAATAATCATATCGAAACTTTGCATCGGCCGCACGGGTTCATCGGCTGCGACGACCGGCGGCCACGTTCCAGTTTCCCGCAGTTGCATGGCTGCCGACCCTGCACCGCAATAATAATCAAAACAATATCACAAACTTTTTACAAACAGACGAATGTTATTTGACATGAAATCAAGATAGTAAAATACTTTAACAATAGTGGCGATGTGGCTGGTTTTCCACCACTGTGGCAGGCATACCGGAAGATCCTTCCGGAAAAGTAGTACTGTGCCTTTGAATAAATTTTGATGAGAGTGATAAATTAGGCGGTAGTTATGTCGTTTTTTTTAAATCTTAAGATACGAACAAAAATTCTTATCTGTTTCGCTGTTGTGATCTTTTTCGGGATCATTCAGGGGCTGATGTGCATCAGATCACTGAAGGATACAGTCGTTCAGGTTGATAACCTTACAGATCATGCCGACAATGTCATAATTCCGATCAATGATCTCAAATCCGAATTCCGCTCGCTGCGAATTTACGGTATCCGCCTGTCATCATGTGAAGATGCGGACCTGCAGGAATACAACGGAAAAATAGCAAAAGTGGCGGGAACCGTTCGCGAACACGTCAAAAATCTCAGAGGCAAGGCAAACGAGTCACTGCTGAATTCTGTTGAAACGAATCTTGCCCATTACATGAACGACTATGATCAGTTCCGCGTCATATGCAAGGATCCGTCAAAAAGCAAGGAGGCCAAGCAGACAGAAATTCTGCGTTATACCAAAGATGATATGCTGAAGGTGGGCAATGATACTGACGAGGTAGTTGAGCAGATGATAAAGAATCAGCACAACGAGTCTCAGAAGATCAGAAAAACCGTGGAGAATGAGGCCGGAATCGGACCTATCGTGTTCTTTACGGTGCTCAATATTGCCCTTGCACTGTTATTCACGGTAATTCTCTCCAAATCCATCAGTTCAAGAACCGCCAAGCTTGCAGATGCAACCAACAGAGTAGCTGACGGTGATCTGTCGGTCAGTGTCAATGCCGGAAGCAGGGATGAACTCGGCGTTCTGGCAGAATCAATATCAACCATGGTTGATCATCTCAGAGGAATTATATCTGATATGTCATCCCATTCGGAGACTATCTCATCCTCCGCGGAAGAGCTTCAGTATGCCAACAAGTCCATTTCCGACTCCACATCCCAGATCCTCAACCAGACTCTTACGGTCAGCGCGGCCAGCGAGGAAATGGCAGCAACCTCCAAGGAAATCGCAAACAACTGCAACTCTGCAGCCATGGCTTCCGAGCAGACAAAGGAGACTACCCTTAACAGTATAGAAACAGTACGCTCGACTGTTGCCAAGATCAGAGAGCACTCCAAGAAGACTGAGGAGGATGCAAGCATTATTGCCAAGCTCGGTGATGAAACCAAACAGATTGATGCAATTATTGCAACAATTCAGGACATTGCAAACCAGACCAATCTGCTTGCTCTCAACGCCGCCATCGAAGCAGCACGCGCAGGCGAGCACGGACGCGGATTCGCTGTGGTATCAGATGAGGTAAGAGCGCTTGCCAACCGCACAGCCCAGTCAACCCAGGAAATCAACAAGATGATCAAGGCTGTTCAGGATGAGGTATCCTGTGCAAGCACGTCCATCGGTGAAACCGTAAGTCAGATGGAGGAAATTGCCAGCGAAACCGAGCAGCTCGAGCACTGGCTGGACACTATCATCAATCAGGTCAACGATGTAAACAACCAGATCAATCAGATAGCGGTCGCCACAGAGCAGCAGACAGCCACCTCCAACGATATGTCCCAGAATCTTCAGAAGATGGCGGATCTCACCAAGGAGGTTTCAACCAATGCGTCGGATACTGTTGAATCAGCATCGGCAATGGCAAAACTGTCCAACGAAATGGCCGATTCGGCATCAAGATTCAAAATCTGATACAATTTTTACTGATATGAACGGGGGCGGAAATTATCCGCCCTTTTTTTATTCTGATTTAATTACGCAACGGAATACTCATTTCCAGCAGCATTTTTGCCCCGGTAAAAATCCGCGGAAATCATTAAAATGAGAAGTCGAAAACGGTTTCAATCGAGAATTCTGAATGTCTGACGATCAAAACTAATTACAGTTCAAAAAAACGGCATATTGAAATTGACTATACAGCACCGGCAATTATAAATTATCAGCAAGGGTCTTAAGTATAGAAATCGTATCTGGAGTTATTCATGCAGTTTTTTTCCGATCTGAAAATTAGAAACAAAATTCTTCTCTGCTTTGCAGTAATAGTCATCATCGCATTAATTCAGGGTATATTCAGCACCATGCACATGAAGGATATTTCAAAAAGCATGAAAACTGCGAATATTCTGACAACAGAACTCATAATACCCGCAACTGATCTAAAATCCCAGTTCAGGCAGCTGAGAATATATGCAATCAGAATCACTTCCGGTCAACCGAAGCTCGTTGAAGAATACGAAATCAAGATAAGCACCCAGCTTAAGGAGACCGGTGAAACCATCGCAAGGATCCAGAAAGCTGCAGGCACAGGGCAGACTGCTGAAAATATCGGTGCAATAAAAAAGGATTATGAAAAATATGCTGATATTTTCAAACAGCTCTACACTATTCTCAGGGATGAATCCAAACCGTTTGAGCAGAGAACGGAAGAGGCTTTCGCCATTACCAAGGTTGAAATGAAGGAAATCGGCAACGATGCAGACAAAAACATCCTTGAAATTTTAAAACGCGGAGACAAGACTCTTGAGAAGAACAATCAGGAGGCTGAAGCAAAAACAAGTCCTGCACCGATGATAGCTATTGCTGTAATCATTACCATCCTTTCACTGATTTTCGCCCAGTTGCTGTCAAAATCACTCGGCAGCAGAACAGATCGTCTGGTAGTTGCCGCCGAAAAGGTTTCAGACGGCGATCTTACAGTTGAAGTCAGTTCGAAAAGCCGCGATGAAGTCGGCAGACTTACAACTTCCATAAACTCCATGATCAATTCATTAAGAGATATTATCAAAGCAATGACCGGGCACTCCGCCACTATTTCAAATTCAGTATCGGATCTTGAAAAGACAAGCAGACAGATATCAGAGTCAACCGCGCAGATTCTGAATCAGACCATTGCCGTCAGTGCCGCCAGCGAGGAAATGGCTGCAACATCAAAGGAAATCGCAACAAACTGCAATGCGGCGGCTGTAGCTTCAGAAGAAACCAAGACAACAACTCAAAACAGCATTGACTCTGTTCGTGCAACCGTGGCAAAAATCAGGGATCATTCCAAGAAAACCGAGGAGGATGCCGGAATAATAGCCAAGCTCGGCGAAGAAACAAAACAGATTGACACAATCATTGCAACCATCCAGGACATTGCCAATCAGACGAATCTGCTGGCTCTCAACGCTGCAATTGAAGCAGCCCGCGCAGGTGAACACGGACGCGGATTTGCTGTTGTATCGGATGAGGTCAGAGCTCTGGCAAACCGCACAGCCCAGTCCACTCAGGAAATAAATAAAATGATTAAAGCTGTTCAGGATGAGGTGGATGTGGCCAGCGTATCTTTCAGAGATACGGTCCAGCAGATGGAGGAAATCGCGGCTGAAACAGAGAACATCGAAAATACCCTTGATTTGATAGTAAACAAGGTTAACGATGTAAACAATCAGATCAACCAGATTGCCGTGGCAACCGAAGAACAGACATCAACGTCTATGGATATGTCCTCAAATCTTCAGAAAATAGCTCTGCTTACAAAAGACGTCAGCAGCAATGCAGACAGCACTCTCCATGCAACCGAAGCCATGGCGCAGCTGTCGGAAGAAATGACGGCAGACAGCATGAAATTCAAACTGTAACAGCGCTGTGCAGGTGCGGAAACTGAAAAACTGCAGCACTCATACATTATGAATGCTGCAGTTTCCATTTTTAACCCTGATCCTAAAAGACTGATCTGAATATTCTCCGCCTTGCTGAAATGCCGTCAGACAATCTCATCAGGAACAAAATACTGCGTACCGCCGCTAAAATCATTGAGATAAATACATGCTGCCGGAACAGCTACAGCAAAGGATAAACTGCTGTAACTGCCGCTATTCAACTTTCTGACAGGAAAATCAGATAGCACTTTCCTCACGCACCGCTCATACCGGATTTAACGGTACATATCAGAATTATTAAGATATCTGGTTACATACTCCCCTACTCCGTCTTCAAGAGACGTCATCGGCTTGACATAACCGTTAGCCCGCAGTTTGCTCAGATCAGCCTGTGTGTAATACTGATATCTGTCGCGAATAGCCTCAGGCATCTCTACAAATTCAATCTTCTCTGTCAGACCTAGAGCATTCCATGTAGCCCTGGCCAGATCATAAAATGAACGCGCTGCACCGGTACCCACATTGAACAGACCGTTAACAGCAGGATTTTCAAGCATCCAGACGATGACATCAACAACATCCTCAACATAGACAAAATCCCTCAGCTGCCAGCCGTCCTTATAGTCCGGATTGTAAGATTTAAAAAGTTTAACCGGCTCGCCGCGCTTAACACTCGGGAAAATATGAGCTACGACTGATTTCTGTCCGCCTTTATGATATTCATTCGGACCGTAGACGTTGAAGAATTTAAGTCCGACATGCTGCTTTGGAGCATCTCTTCCCTCTGCAAGCTCTCTGGCAACCTTGACATCAAACGATGCCTTTGACCAGCCGTATGGATTCAAAGGTCTCAAGGATTTTAGATATGAGAGAGCCTCATTATCAGTAAAACCTTTTGAGCCGTCGCCATAGGTGGCGGCAGAGGAGGCATAAATAAACTGACAGCCGTTATCCCGGCAGAAACACCACAGTTTCCAGGAAAGCTGCTGATTGCTTCTGAGGATAAGATCAACATCTCTTTCTGTTGTTGTTGAAATTGCCCCCATATGAATTACGGCAGTAATTTCCTTTCTGTGCTTTTCAAGAAAGTCGTCCATCTGCTCAGGAAGAATGATCCCTCCTGTTTCATGTTTTGCCAGATTCTTCCAGCGATCATCGGTTCCCAGCCAGTCGACAACGTAGACATCATGAATATCCATCTCATCAAGTCTGGCAACAACACAGGATCCTATAAACCCTGCCGCACCTGTAACTACTATCATGCAATATTACTCCCTGATTTATTCAATTTCGAAAACCCGCGACTACAAAGACTCGGTATCTTTCTTTGCCAGCTGAATTTCAATCAGACGGATCAGAATATGAATTATTTTGATATGAACCTCCTGGGTGCGATCGGCATAACCCCAGTGATGCACACACATACCGATATCAACAATCGGCAGAGTAACTCCTCCGCTCTTGCCTGTAAGCAGAATGGTGGTCATTCCCTTTTCCTTTGCGGTCTTGACCGCCTCAAGAACATTTTTTGAATGACCGGAGGTAGTAATGGCAAGAAGACAGTCTCCTTCTCTGCCTAAAGCCTCCACATATCTTGAAAACACATACTCATATCCGTAATCATTTGAAACGCACGAAATATGGCTTGGATCGGAAATTGCAATTGCAGGATATGCGGGGCGATCCTCACGGTAGCGTCCGGTCAGTTCTTCGGCAAAGTGCATGGCATCACAGTGTGATCCGCCGTTTCCGCAGGAGATTATCTTTCCTCCGGCTTTTATGCAGTCAGCCATGGCACGAGCCGCCCTGATCAGATTGTTCATATTTTTTTCTTCGCTGACAAATGTCTTAAGCACTCTTTCAGCCTCTTCAAAATCCTCGCGAGCTATTTTTTCAAGCTCCAAATCTTCCTGCTCACTCATTTTAAACCTCGGTAAAAAAAAGATCCCCCGCCACGGGTGAGATCAGATAAAAACTACTCGACAGAATTAAGAATGCTCTTTAAAACGGTCAACTCCTCAGATGAAAGGGTAACACCCTTGCCCATTTTTTCGTGCTTTTCATCCCAGTCCCTTATATCGTACTTTGGCTTTCCTCCGTTCCAGCTTATCAGATTAATCTCCTTTCGCCATCCCCTGGCATTAGGCTCGGAAAGACAGCCTATATTTTTTATAATTTCAAATTTGAACTCATTCATTTTTATTTACTTCCGTACCCTTCAATAGTGAAATTTTACGAACTATCATATCATTATCCTCTGCAATCCGGGCATATTCCTTCTCGAGCAGATGGTAACTTGTATAACCTTTGGTATACCCCTTGAGATAGAAGCTGCTGTCATAAAAATTCTCATAATAACCCTTGATATTATCCAAACTCTTCAAATTCAGACAGCGATCCTTAAGAAGCTTGGGATAGTCACAGAAAGCCAGCGAACTCTTACCGTAATCAGCAGGATCCTTCAGTCTGCAGCTGAGTTCAAACTCCCTTACATTATTTTCACTCTCACCCTGTATCTGATCATGCCCTGCAATAAAGTAAACCACAGACAGAGTGCTGTCCGCAAGATTATTAGTAACTGTGTAGGTAACACCGCTGCAGTCGGCCGCTCCCCTTTCAAACCTGACGAGATTCTGTGAAGGATTGATTTTGGCCATGAGTCTGTCCATTTCCGCCAGCTCCTTATCATTGGCAGATTTTCTGTCCTCAAGAATTCTCATGGCAAAATCAATAATATCTGTATAGCTGCGGTTATGAACATTCTCCAGAAGAAGCCGGCTGAGTTCATCTTTTCTGTCCGTTCCCTTTTCATAAGAAAGAAAAGATGCCCTGGTATTCAGATATACATTAATCTGAAGAACAGCCGTAATAAAGGCAGGACGCAATTCATCGGGAAGCCGGCGTACGACATCAGATGAAGATTGCTTGAAAGCCTCCATGCTTTCACCATTTACTGTCAATGGTGTATCAGCACGGGCACCAAATGAAAAGAGAATCAGGATCAGAGAAAAAACAGCAAAAATTTTCAAAATCGGACTCCGTAAACAAAACATCCGTAGAAACCGGACAAGAAGATAAAAACAAAAATGATTAATAAACAAAGCGCCTACCGGCCATCCGACAGATAAAATCCGCCGGCGTCAATCCTGTTATCGTGATAAACATCCGTAAAAAGAAACGAAAAAAAATTCAGACAGCCTCAATTAGAAAAGACGGATACAAATCCGCCTTTTCCATGAGATACAGTCTGGATCTAATCTTCAAAATTTAACTGCATCAGTTTTTCGCTTGCCTCCTGACTGCCGTATTCAGCGGCAAGTCTCAGGTAGCGCTTGCATGCCTCATGATCCATATAACTGTACTTAGGGGTATAGTATATATCTGCAAGTTTCAGCATGGCAGGAACGTACTTCTTTTCATCCGCAGCCTTTGCAAGCCAGCCTACTCCTTCAACCACATCCTTGGTGGCGCCGGCTCCTGTAACAAGCATCACTCCTGCATTCATTTCGCACTCAGGATCACCGTAGGCTGCACATCTGTAGTAATAGGAAAACGATGTCTCGGCTGAAATAGGGACATACTTTCCATTAGAATAGATATCGCCAAGAAGTCTCAAGGCAACAATATTCTTAAAAGAAGCAGCCTTCTTAATCAGATCAATGCCTTTTTGCGGATCAGGATCGGTACCCTGACCGTTAAGATACATCATGCCGCTTTCAAGCATGGCGTCCTGAAGTTTTGCCTTACAGGCAACATCGTAGTATTTCAGAGCCTCGGCATAATTGACATCAGTCCCCACACCGTCACGGTAAAGTCTTGCCACTTCGAGAGAAGAATTGGTATTTCCGAGATCCGCGGACTTTTTGTAAAGTTCAAAGGCCTTGTTTGGATCCGCCCTTACCGCCTCGCCCCTGAGGTAAAAACCAGCGAGAAGCTCCATGCCGTCCGGATTATTTTTTTCAACAGATTTTTCAAGATACGGAATGGCTCCGGAAACATCGTTCTGGGCAATCAGCTCCTTTGCAAGAGCGACCTGGGCAAGATCATTACCGGCATCAGCTGACAGTTTGTAGTATTGTTCAGCCCTGTCCTTGTCGTAATAACTGCTGTTCGGATCTGAAACCATATAACCGAGCGACAGATTGGCATTGTTGTCTCCAAGCCGCGCAGCTTTTTCATAATAGAAATGAGCCTCGCTCTCATCAGCCTTAACGCCCTTACCCTCTTTATACATATTGGCAAGATTGTTGTTGGCTTCAGCCAGATCGGCATTGGCAGCTTTTTTATAGGAATCAACCGCCTTCTCGTAATTCTGTTCGGTACCCCAACCGTTCTCATACATGGCACCCAGGAGATTGCTTGCCTCTGCATCATTATTTTCAGCAGCCGCAGAGCAGTTCTTAAAGGCCTCCTCATAGGAGCCGGAATTAAAACTCGCATAGCATGAATTGGCAAGCTTGATACTTTGCTCGCTTTCAGCAACAGCAGCGTCAGCTCCAAGAACGGAAACAGCCGATACAACTGCTGCAAACAAGAGAGATCTGTTCATTCCACATATCCTTCTGACAGTCACAATTAGTATGATTATATCTTTAGCACATGATCATAACGTAAATAAATACTCTTTTTGATATTTAATTGTGAACCCTGTTGCATATCATCATTTTAGATCAATAGATAAGAATTCACTGACAATTTGTCAAAGACTTAAAATCAGAAAGCAAGTCTCCGCTCCGGAAGGGACTGGAGATACTCGGTATGCAGAAATGAGAGAGATGACTGCGGACAAAAAAACAGACATATACATCACTCGGCTGGCTCCATGCTAAGCCTACATTAAACAGAACTCAATCATCCTTATGTTTTTTGATTCTTTCATCATGTGACGAGAACGGGAATTTCTTCGAAAAGCCGGAGGACTTCAATGCCTTTATGGAATCCGTGCCAGACAGGGTGCTGCTCAAGCTCGTTAATGCCTTCTCGACTCTCAGTATCATCAATGAGACCAACCTAAAAAACTAATCCCGGGAAGTTTTACTTTCAGACTGGCTGTGAAAATTGCCAGGGAGCATCACCTCCAAAACTCAGAAGTTTAGGTATATCCCACCACAGAGTTTAACTACCGGGCGGCAGCCCCCTCCTCCTATCCCGAATGATGCTAGCAGGTTAGTGTTTAGTATGAAAAAGGATTTGTACAGTTACCTGTGTTGCCTCTGAAATACAATTTTTACTGGCGGAGCACTCCGAGCCAAAGTTCAGTCATCTAATCAGCGCAGTTCCAACTGGAATTTGTAAAGAGCCTAAAAAAGCCCATACCGAAATAATAATAGTCATGAGCTTGAACAGAATGGTGGTGGGAGCGTTGAATGTACTTGAAACGACTTTCCATGCAGTTCATGGTATCACGCCCGATGCTACTGATTTCCTTTCTCTTGTCATTGATCTCTCAAAATCTGACTAAGTCCGGGGTTCAAGTTCAGATCAGCTCGCAACTGTACCCGGACAGTCTCATTTTTTTCGAGGCAATGGAAGTTCACTATAAACAGCTTCAAAAAGACTGCAGATAAACTCCCGATCATCCACATTCTCAACCAGAAGCATCTGTCCGGCACCTTCATACGGATATTCCATAGGTGCATCCGCAAGCATGGCAACTGCAGACTTTACCGGCTTGATCAGAAGACGGTTGTCATAAATTCCTCCGACAATCCTTCCCCGGTAATAGAGAATAAACTCACCCATCATTGTCCGATAAGTAATGCCGTCAAGATCTGAAAGCTGTTCAAGAATAAAATCAAGATAATCTCTGCTGGATGCCATTGTTTGACTCAAGTATATAATTCATCTGGAGAGATCTTCCTCATAGCAGGATTTGAAATTAACACTCCCTGTTCCGCTGATGACGGTATCGCTGTCACTGCCTCCGTCCGTTTCAAACGGCACTACTTCACAGCTGATTTCACCGTCAAAGTCTTCAATTACCGTCCGGTTGCTCTCACAGAAGAATCCCTGTTCAAAATCGGGGTTGTAATTTTCCAGTTCACTTTTATATACAACTGCCACATTACATGAATCCTGACAGATTCCTCCAATAATTTCTCCCGTATCAGTATTGATCACCACCTGCGGATCATCAGGAAACTCCAGACACAGATAATCAGAAAATCCCAGTTCAGAAAGATTTACACCAAAATCCGAACGTTTATAATCTTCATCGTTTTTAATGAAATAGGACGGATCTCCAATTACGATGCTTCCTTTAAATTTTTTCATTTCCTTTTTTTTCCTCTGATCTTCCTTTTAAATCAGGCGCATTTTCATAACCCTGCATTTACTGTTTCTTCAAGATGAAAGGCAAACACAACAGCATGATTCATGCAATCGCTTTCATTTTATGAATCATGCATGACACAGAAATATTTCAAAACAGCATTCACAAACTTCATTGTTCAGCTTCAAAAAATGACAGCAGGACTGAAATGACTGTACAGACATTTTAATTAACGGTATGTGACATACCTCTCCAGATATGCATTTTCCTAATCATTAACAGTCAGAGCATCGTTTAAATTTTAGAATTCACGCCGTGCCGAAAATATTTTTCTGAAACCTCAGCAAAAACACAGGGGAGGCTCATATTTTACGAAATGATACAGCTGCAGCTTTTTCTCTGTCAATTGATACAGATCCGCATGCCGGAGGATTTCTGGTACAGCGTCAAACTGACTTTATCTCTGACTGATTTATCAAAGCGGAGCATCAAAATGCCTATAAACATGATAACATTCTCCCCGGCAAAATGGGTAATGTGGCTCAACCCATCGATACACAGTGAATTTTAAAACCAAATCCGGCTCAACTGTCGAAAAAAGTTCATATCAGAACATTTTATCCGCTTCAGACAGCTGTCATTTCCTCATGCATCAACGGTACAAAAAACAAAATGCAATTCATTTTTAAAACTGCATGACATTCAACAAAAAAAATCAGATTCCGCTGTTGAATCTCTTCGCTGTTACATATGATAATGAAATTGATCTTATATCAATCGTCCGGACAGTGGCGGTAAATCAGACAGCTGGAGTATATCCGTTATGCAAAACAATCTTCAAAAAGAAAAATCTGTCAAGAAAGACAGTGATTATGCTTTTGCTCCGGTTCCGGCGGAAGCCAGGCGCGGATTAATATCCCTTATGGCCGTAATGGTTGGATTTTCCTTCAACTCGGGAAGCATGGCGGTCGGAGCTAAAATCGGTCTTAATTCTGATTTTTACAATTTTATATATGCAATGATCCTGGGAGGTGGTTTTCTCTCACTATATACTGGTACCCTTGCCTACATCAGCAGCAAAACCGGACTTTCTTTCGATCTGCTGTGCACCAAGGCATTCGGAAGCAGAGGATCAAAACTTCCTTCACTGTTTATCGCTCTTACTCAGACAGGATGGTTCGGTGTATGCTCGGCAATGTTTGCAATTCCGGTGGCTGAATATCTTGAATGTTCTGCCTACCTGGTGCTTGCTCTTGCAGGAATATTCATGACATATACGGCATACGTAGGTTTCAGGGGACTGGAAATTCTCGGTTATTTTGCCGTACCGATGATTCTGCTGCTCGGTTCATGGTCGATATATCAGGCCCTGAGCGGCACCGACGGCGGATTAATCGCAATTCTGTCAAAAGGGACCGGAGAAAATAATTTGAATATGCTGATCGGACTGGTAATCGGCAGTTTTATTTCAGGCGGCACCACTACCCCGAATTTTGCAAGGTTTGCACGAACCGCACGCTATGCTGTTATCAGCACCGTATCCGCTTTTATGATTGGTAATTCAATTATGCTCCTGTTCGGAGCTGTCGGTGCAAGCTACATAGGCAAAGACGATATATTTTTCATCATGATCTCGCAGGGACTGGTGCTCTCGGCCTTTCTGGTACTTGGTGCAAATATCTGGAGTACGAATGATAACGCTCTTTACTCCGCCGGTCTGAGTCTTTCAAATATTTTTTCTCTGAGAAAAAAAATCATGGTTATTGCCGGAGGTTTTATCGGTACCGCATCTGCATTCTGGCTCTACAATAATTTCGTAAACTGGCTCTTTTTTCTTGGTGCAACCCTTCCGGCCGTCGGTATTATTTTAATCCTTGACTATTTCTGCAACCGCAGCAAATATTCCCAGGGCTATGCAGATACAAAGTACAACAGGGCGGCGATCTGCGGCACAGTATGCGGCATGGCAGCAGGAAATTTTTTAAACTTCGGCTGCAGCGGAATTAATTCGATGATTGCAGCTTCTGCTGCATGGGCTATAACTTCGCGCATCAGAAAAGCTGCTGTGAATTAACCCTTACTGACATCCTCCACCACCTGAATGCACAGGGGATTCATATCAGTCCCACAGCGAGCTATGGATTACTCTCGGTGAGGCCTTGTTGCTGATCTCTAATGATATTCCCTTCACAAGCTCTACAGGCTATGCCACAGCCTGATTTACCGTCAGTAAGAAACAAGACTCCGCCTGTGTTTTAAAAGGAACGGAAAATTCTTAATTTCAGTGGATTTAAAACATCAGGATAAAATTTATGACTTCTGATATATAAACGCCGCATCTTTATGATACGGCGTTTATTTTGATGTGAACAGCACATGGTTTTATCATAGTGAAAATACCCTGCGCATCATCCGACAGCAAAAAAATGGACACATAACTCCAAAATTCCGCTGCTGGACATCGGCAGGTGATCACTCAAATCAACACCCATGCCGCTTAAGCGGCAGTGAATGCAGAAGAATCCCAATTTAAAGGCTGCCAGCTCCCATAATGAGTTTCAGATCATCATAGGACGCTCCGCCAACCAGAGAAGCCGCAGTGATCCCGCTACTGCTCTCCATCAGATAAATTGCAACCGATGACGGCATCTCGGGATTGCGGGAATCAGTTTTCACGCAGTCAAAATTGACCATGTGTCTGCTTCTGCTGATGCTTCTGCAGTCAAAGCCCAGATTGCCGTAAATATTGCGCATCTCCTCCCCCATCTGTTCAAGAGAAAGTTCGGATTTTTCGGCGGGTGCAAGAGTAATAGTCTTGCTGCTGTTTATAAAGGCCACTCCGCCGCCGGCATTGGAATCTGCAGAAATCCATCCGTCGGGAAGAGCCCATGATGAAGCCGTCAGCATAATGGAAACTGCGGCTGCATAGTTGTTTTTCATTATAACTCCAAGTAAAAATCGTTTGCGTACAAACGCCTGTGAGTTTATCACCGACAGAATCAAAAGCAAGATTGCACAGTACAAACAACAACCAAAAAAAAGCTTTACACGTTTTTGTTACGCATAAAGCAATCATGCAGAGTTATAAATCATGAACTAGACTTTCAGGAGCCCGGCAAGCGTTGAAACCATTTCGTCGATATTAAGAGGTTTTGATATATGCCCGTCCATACCGGAATTTTTTTCCGCCTCGATATCCTCGACAAAGGCATTTGCAGTCATGGCGACTATCGGTATACTGGCAAGACTTTTGTTTTCAAACTGTCTTATCATTCTTGCGGCGGCATGTCCATCCATCACCGGCATCTGAATATCCATAAGAACAATATCAAAATAGCCAGGTGCTGAGCTGCTAAGCTTATCGACTGCCTGTCTGCCGTTTTCTGCCGTTTCAACCTCAAAACCGAACCGGTTGAGACTCATAGTCGCAATTTCACGGTTGATTGCGATATCCTCGACAAGAAGAACTCTTTTACCTTTAAACATATCAGCATTCGGAGTAACCGGAAAAACTCCGTTTGCATGCATAGGTTCCTTATCTTCCGAAGCAGCCTGCTCATCTGATGCATATTCAAGCGGAAGAGTAACCGTAAACTCGGTTCCCCTGCCCTGAGCTGTCTTACATGTAATGGTACCTTTCATCAGATCAACCAGGGTCTTTGATATAGCCATACCAAGACCAGTACCGCTAATACCGCTGACTGTAGAAGTTCGTTCACGCTCAAACGGTTCAAAAACTTTCTCGGCAAATTCCGCACTCATACCTATACCGTTATCGCGAATAACAAAAACATACTCCGACCTTAACTGCGGCTTCTTATCAACGGCAACATTATCAAAGGCATCAAGTCCCACATCAGCATGTTCCGAAGAATGTTCTTCTCTTTTCTGAATAAGGAACATCTCAACCTTTCCTCCTTCAGACGTAAACTTCAGTGCATTTCCCACAAGATTCATCACAATACGTTTCAGATAATGAGCATCGCATATCACCTGACGCTGTTCAACATTGCTGGTATCAACCACAAAGTCTATGTTCTTTTTAAGCATCTGGTTGCTGAACATATCATGAATATCCTCAATTATCTTGACAATATCATTGCTGGCAAGCTTAAGTTCAAGCTTGCCGTTCTCAATCCTGCTCATTTCAAGAACATCATTGACCAAATCCATAAGATGAATGCTTGATGAACTGATTTTTCGTAGATAGTCTCGCATATCATCAGCAGATACCCCCGGCTGCAGGGCTATATCTGTATACCCGATGATTGCATTCATCGGAGTTCTGATATCATGAGACATATTGGACAGAAACGTACCTTTTGCCTTGCTGCTCATCTCGGCATTGATTTTATCCTGCTTGAGCTGAATTTCGCGCCGTCTGATAATTGAATAAACACTGAACATGATGGACAGACCGAGAACCATGGAGAAAAACTGAATAAGGCTGTTCTCATGAAGAGCCTGCTTTACCGCACTCAGCTGCTCACCAATATACGTACTGCTGCCGTTAAGAATGTTTTCTCTGATTTGCGGATCCTGAACTGAAACAATATTCATGTAGTACTCTGAAATATTATTAACCGATTCCTTTACCGATGCAAAGGACGCCTGTCTGACCCACATGAGAAGAGCAAAGAAAATAAGAGACAGAAGTGCAATACCAACAACCGAGGAATTGCCGAACCTGTGATCCTTCTTGAAAACAACCCGGAAAAAGAAAAAACCTATAATGCTCCAAAAGGCCAGCATCAGGTATGACTCGGACTCCAGAGTATTTTCAGTGAAAATATGCGGAATAAGCAGAAACAGCATGAACAGGAAGGATATCACTATGCCGAGAATACCGGTAACCTTAACCGGAGTGTCTCTTTCCGCAATAGCAAGTTTCACCGCAGCAGCCGAAGTATAGGCATAGGCGAACACGGCACCGATGGTGGTCATGTCAACTGTCCAGCTTATGACTGTTCTTCCAAGAAACGGCATGCCGACCGAACAGATGATAACAAACCAGATGGCACGGGTTGGAACATGATCACTGCTCAGAATTGTAAACCACCGCGGCAGAATATCATCACGGCCCAGAGCGTAAAGAAGTCTGCTTGAGGCAGTTACATTGGTAATAATACTTGTAACAAGAGCGCCCAGAACAGTTAAGGCGAGAACAGGCAAGCCCCAGCTCCCGAGAAACCTTTCTGCACCTGAAAAAATCATAATGGGAACTGACTGCTTCTCAGACTTCAGATGAACCAGATATTCACTCCAGTTCGCAAACCCCTCCGGAATCGAAAGAACGGAAAGAATAATAACCATAATGTAGCACAATGCTATGACGACTACTGCCAGAGCCATGACAGCAAATGATTTCTTTCCGCTAAATGAGAATTCGGCTGATGAATTTGAAAGAGTCTCAAATCCTACAAACGCCCAGGGAACAAAAGCAAGACACATCCAGATCTGCTCCGGAACTGATACATTGTCAGAAAAAAGCGGAGAAATTTTTTCAACCGGCTCTATATCCGCCGTAAAAACTCCGACAGCAAACACGGCTATGCCTGCAAGCATAACAGCAATCATCAGAACCAGAAGAAACGATGCAAATCTCTTGAACCTGAGGGTGATGAATGAAAATAAAAATATAGCAAAAGCACCGAGAAGTGCCTCTCCAAGATATACGCTGAAGCCGGCAATCTCATAATGAGCTCCGAACTTAAAAAAATCACCGAAAGCATATCTGGCCAGAACAGCAAAAGACGTGCCGTTGGCCCACAGCATGGTAACATAGGTCAGAACAAGAAATACACCGCACAGGAAACTGTGATCATAACCGAATGCCCTGCGGGCAAATGCGAATGCTCCGCCGGGATCTCTGCATTTGTTAATAAGATAGTGATAGTTACATGCTATTACCAAAATCATCAGTGCGCCTATTAACATAGCTATGGAAGATCCCAGAGGACCGCTAAGAGGCAGAAGCGTTGTTGCCGGCATTACAAAGGCGCCCCACCCTATTGCGCATCCCACACAGATGGAAAATGCCGCAAAAATGGAAACGTAGGGAGATAAACCCGGCTGTTCAGCGCATGATGAATTCTGTTCTACTGCCATGTGATACCACACGAAACTTTAATCATAAAAAATAAACACTTTTCATAATGATACAATCAAAAGCACTTTTATTTATAGACATACTGCTACATTCTGAATTTTTTACTGAAACGTTTTGAAATTCAAGCAAATGCAGATGGCGATACGCCCGGGTTCCATTCGGTCTTCATTCACTCAATTCAAACGACCGGTTTTCAGAATGTGAATGCATCTGAACAGGAATCACATCTCCAGTTTGATAGATTCTTGCGAAACAGGTACGCACCTAAAAAACAAAAGTACAGGTTCTGCGGTCAGGTCGGCGGGAAAAAAGGGACTTAGATTTACCAGACGATCTGCAGAGATAAACTTCGATTAAAATCAGAAACAAGGAATCTGGAATCAAACAGAAACTGACCAAGGGCAGGAAGAAAACGGGAAAAATAATAAATGAACAACCAGGAACAGATGTTCATTTTGAAGATCAGTCAAACAGACGTCTCTGAATCATACAGTTTGAAGAACATCGGCTAGGCTACAAACTCGACACTCTTTTCATCGTCTCTTGATTCAGAAACAATTTCAAGCATTTCAACAGGTGTAACGGCAGTAAGGGGATTGCGAACCAGACGACCCTTTGTATTCTCGTACTTTATTTTTTCCTGCTGCAGTGGCGAAAGCTGCTCCATCACTGTTCTAGGAATTTCAGGGTGACGCAAAGTAAGCGGTTCAGGATTGAGACATTCAAGCAAATGTACAGCCACCATTCCGCCCTGACGAAAATAGTCGCCAAGCATATCAGCATTTGCGATGTCTCTGTCCTCGCTCTGCAGTCTGACAGGCTCCTGGAGTGCAAAATGTTCCCGCAGATCCTCTGTCTGCTTTTCCATCACTACCGGATCTTTGACCCAAGCTTGATCCTGCACATCGTCTGACAGCATAGATACCAACAGACTGAACTGCGATGAATAACCGTTGTGAACAGCATTATTTAATTCACTGCCTAACTGCAGTTCATCAACTAGCATATTATCTCTAATTTCACCGGTCAGCATATTGGTACTCCCCTTACACTTCAATATATCGGTCAAGGAGAGATTTCTTGAGAAGAATTTTTGTCTCAGAAAGAAATTGACACATTTACAGAAAAGAGCATACTGATATAGAAACAAATTGTAACATTGGATTCAAAACACCTAACCGATTACAGATTCAAAACACCTAACCGATTACAGATTCAAAACACCTAACCGATTACAGATACAAAGCTACGGGCAAAAATAAAATTTCGGCTCTCCATAAAAATAAGTTGGAAATAATCATTAAACTTATTTCGAAATATCAATAATCTTTAGAAAGAAATATTCATCATTGTTGAATCCATATGCCTTTCTTCTCGAGAGAGAACAATCTGAGTAATATATATCCAGAAGAGTGTGTCAAGCTAAATGTGTAAGTTCCTATTTTTAACAGAAAAAATATAATTTTTCTCATGTTAAATTTTGGTCTTCCGACCATCCCGTACGTACAATACTGATGCTACGAGATATGCTCTCCTGAAAGCGACTCGCCAGACGTATGGGATTCCGT
>JAEEOK010000126.1 GCA_016284235.1 Succinivibrionaceae bacterium | reverse complement strand
ATGAGAAGAAAGGCATATGGATTCAACGATGATGAATATTTCTTTCTAAAGATTATTGATATTTCGAAATAAGATTAATGATTATTTCCAACTTATTTTTATGGAGAGCCAGAAAACATCGGTATATGTTCGTCCGTGCACCTCAGTGTGCTTCCACCACTGTTTGCTGATCCTTAGTCAAATTACTGTATCCTATCAGTTTACCATCTGCAGAAAATCTTCCGGTGGCTCTCATATCGAAAATCATCCGTATCCGCCGCATGGCAGGATTTGAAATCTGTTTGCCAGTCTGATGCGATACTGTCATTTTCTTTTCTTTAAGATTTTCCCTGAGCAGGTATTCTGTCGCTGAATACACAAATAATGCATCACCATTAACTTTTGAATTATGAACTGCTGGTTTTTAATTCTTCAAGGAAGTTGAGAATTCCATGTATGTTGTCGTTTCCTTTAACTTGTGCAAGACATTTAATCATAAAATTTTCAGCTTCGTCACTATTCAGCCTCTTGAGGTCGCGGTAGTATTCTATGCATTCATCGGCATCACGGTATGCAATATTGTCAATCAGAATTATTTTTTTCATCTGTTCCCTGTATTTAATGAAGAGCTCATTTTTTTCTTTTTCATTGAACATGCATTGGGTTTCAAGATATGTCCTGTTGTCTGCGTAAAATTTGTAGAGAAAGTAAAATTCACCTTTGCTGAACAGATATTCAATGTATCTGAGGATATGATTCGATGTTTTAAAAATGCCTGTGACCTCTTTTTTATTCTCCAGTGTAATGCAATGCTTTTTTTGCGGAAATACGCTGTTAAACTCTTGGTAAAGCCAGTTGTTAATGCACGTTTTTTTGATTGACTGCAGCTTGGAGTAGTTGTTTACAATGAAATCATTGTATACCAGGGCATCGACGGCTTCGGATTCCCGCAGAAAATCAATCACATGGCGAGGGGATTTGAACTGTATCTCCTTGACAACCTCGGGCATTGCAGGGAGACTGACATAATTATTCCTAATCCTCGTCTTCTGCTTCTTTATATCTGTCAGTTCTGAACCGGAGATTTTCAGTTTTGGGGCAGCAGCTGCGGTGCCTTCTTTTTGGGGAAGACCGAAATCCCTGACCCTTTTGAGTGCATTTCCTAAAATCCTTGCAGCTGAGAGAGAATCTGTCTGTCCTTGAGCAAGAGCTTTTTCGACTCTTTCCACTGCCGGCAGATACATTTTCCTTACGTTATAGTCAGTAGAGTCCAGGTAAAATCTGATCAGACCGTACTCTATCAGCGTTTGCGCAGATTCAATCATTCTGCATGATTTTTCTGAGATTTTCACGCTCTGATCGTCTTTTTTAGCTTTTTCGCAGAGTTCCAGAAGTTTGCAGCCAAAAATGCGAAGCGTCGGTATACTGGAATTATTCCATATAAAGGTACAGGAAGATTTTGGAGAAGAATATCTGATGAGAAAGGAAAATACATCATCATCATCTAGAATTTCCGGATTTGATTTCAGTTTGTCTTCGAGTATTTCAGGAATTTCCCTGTTTCTTTTAAGGAATGAAAGCAGTCCCCGGGGAGTAACAATCGATTCTTGATCGGTGCATGCTTGTCTGCTGACGCCTGATTCTATTAAAGCCTGACCGAGAATCAATGCAATATTCCCGCAGTCATCCCTTTTTTGAACTGTTTTTTCTTCAACCTTTTTGACGGCGGAAAGGTAGAGATCTGCCTTTTCTTCAGCGGAGTGTTTCAAATAAAGACGAAGCAGTCCGTTCTCAACCATGATCTGTGCTGACTGAAGAATTTTCATTGCTGTGAGATCTTTTGGATTTTTACGGTAGCAGACTACGAGACTGATGCCGTACTCAAGAAGTGAGTTGAAAGTAAAACCGGACCAGTACAGATTTTTTATATGGGAGGCTATTGAATACATTACAGTAAAAAATATTATGTCTCTGTCATCGGTCATTTGCCAGACTCTGCTCATAGTTTTTTCAGTAAAGTCTGCCAGATCATCAAGATTGTTCTCGCGGTACCAGTCGACCAGATTACCTTCAAGACAGAACCGGATCCCGTCATGCCAGGAACTAAGCAGTCTTCTAATCAGCTTGCGATTTTCTGAGTATATTTTTCTTTTGAAGAGAACCGGGGTTGAAAAAGCAATGTCAGCAGTCTCCAAGGAAGTATTTTCACCGGCTGTGATTGAGTAAAGTTCTGAAAACATGAAGAGTCCTCCTGATTTCAACTGAATTTGCAAAAATGCTCGGACCAATTCAGAATCTGGAGCTGTTCTGATCACCGTCAGCAGCAATTCAGACTGAATTTACGCTCTGAATATGATTCCGGGTTTTAATTGCCCTATCAACAAATAATTATCTATAAAAAGTTATCGTTTCAAATTTTTAGCCGTGGCTTAAATCATGATTCTCATGCTTGCTAATGGTATTCTGAAAAATAAAGCATGCGTATGATTCGGCTCATTTCTGAATGTACATCTGGCGCTGACATGATTTTCTTTTGATAAAAGACTCCTTTTGCGGGTACGGTATTAGAAACCCCTTGATTTTTATGACATAATAATCAAAGTATATGCTTTGCTGCATGGTTTTCTGGGCAGAACTATGAATTTTCGGATTTGCTGATGCTTATTAATCATTTCCCGGAATTTGCTCATTCTGCAGTGCTGTATTGAGCGGGGCTGCAGAAAAATTTTTAATTCTGATTAACATAAGGATAATTAGTATAACCGAATTTGTTTTGTGACTGAGAATCGGCCTGAAGGTCATTATTCATGGGGAGAATAAGACAGATATGAATACTGTTGAGAAATACAGCTATGATGTTAAGACACAGGAACTGATGGAGAAGCTGATGGTTCCGATGGGGATCTATCAGTTTATTGATCAGCGTGTTGTTCCTGTTGTTCTTTCTGACGGTTTCTGCCGCATTTTCGGATATGATGACAGGGCCAGAGCGTATTTCGACATGGAGCAGGATATGTACAGGGATACACATCCTGATGATGTTGTACGGATAGCCGAAGCCACCTATCTTTTTGCAACAGAAGGTGCCGGGTATGATGTTGTTTACCGAACTAAAGTTTCCGGTACGCAGAATTACAGAATTATACATGCGCACGGAGAACATTTTTATACAGATACTGGAGTACGCCTTGCACAGGTATGGTATTCAGACGAGGGTATCTGCGGCAGTGAAAACGATCCTCAGAAATTCGGACTTACCTCAACATTAAGTCATGCACTTGAATCATCCTCACGCCTAAAAACAAGAGAGTTTGACCGACTTACCGGTCTTCCAACCATGAATTATTTCTTCGAGCTTGCGTCTGCCGATAAAAAGAGATTTGAAGCGAGCGGAGAAACTCCTGTTATGATGTTTATGGATTTCTGCGGTATGAAATTCTTCAATAACAGGTACGGTTTTGCCGAGGGTGATCTTCTGCTCAAGGCTTTTGCCAGAACTCTTGCAGATGTTTTTGGAAATGAGCACTGCTGCCGCATCAGCGGTGACCACTTTGTAGTGCACTGCAACAGCAATGATCTTGATGGCAGACTGCAGAGGTTGTTTGATGAATGCAAGAAGATAAATAATGGAAAAAATCTTCCTGTTCATGTGGGTGTGTATTTCGGGCAGCATCTGAATTTACATATCAGCGTAGCATGCGACAGAGCAAAACTTGCCTGTTCATCACTTCAGGGCAGATATGAAAATGCTGTTGAATATTACAGTAATGAACTTAGTGAAGAGCTAGTTCTGAAACAATATATCATTGAAAATATAGACAGGGCCATAGAGGAAAAATGGATCAAAATATATGTTCAGCCTATTGTCCGGGCTGTTAACGAGAAGGTCTGCGATGCTGAGGCACTGTCAAGATGGATTGATCCTGTAAAGGGTTTTTTATCTCCGGCAAGCTTTATTCCGGCACTTGAGGATGCCGGTCTTATCTACAAACTGGATCTTTATATGCTGGATCAGATCCTTGATCTGATAAAAAAACAAAGGGCGGCCGGCATGTATGTTGTTCCGGTCTCCCTTAATCTTTCAAGATCAGATTTTGATGCCTGCGATATCGTAGAGGAGATAAGAAAACGTGTCGATGATTCCGGAATAAGCCGTGATTTGCTAACCGTTGAAATAACAGAAAGTGTCATAGGCTGCAATCTGGATTTCATGAAGCTTCAGGTGGAACGATTCCAGAAGCTTGGATTCAAGGTGTGGATGGATGATTTCGGCACAGGTTATTCATCCCTTGACATTCTCCAGTGCATTAAATTTGATTTGCTGAAGTTTGACAGAAGTTTTCTTCTGCGGCTGGAAAGCGGAAATAACGGAAAAATTCTTCTGACCGAAATGATGAAGGTTGCAACAACTCTCGGAATGGATACCGTATGCGAGGGCGTTGAAACGAGGGAGCAGGTTGATTTTCTCAAGGAAATCGGATGCTCCAAGCTTCAAGGTTTTTATTTCAGCAAGCCGCTGCCGTTTGAAGCTATCGAAGAGCTTTTTAAATCAAAAAATCACCTTGAACATGAAAATCTGGATGAGTCGTCATACTATGAATGTGTAGGCCGTATAAATCTTAATGATCTTGGAGTTCTGACAGGCGGTGGCGGTTCAGATACATCCTTTAATAAATTGTTTAATGTTCTTCCTGCAGCGATTCTCGAGCTGAGCAACGATCGTTCAATATATATACGAAGCAACAAATCCTATCAGGATTTTATGAAGCGTTTTTACGATGCTGATATTCTGAATAATATTGAATTAATCGATACTATCCGCTGTCGCAGTCCGGCCTTTGTTTCAGCCTTGAGTCACAGCAGCAGCGATCTGAGCCGTGTTTTTTTTGATGAAACTATGCCTGACGGCTCTGTTGCTCACTGTTTTGCCCGCAGGATCTCCACCAATAACGTTACTGGAAATTTTGCTGTCTGTGTGGCTGTTCTTTCAATTACTGAACATAGTGAAGACGCAACCTATGTCGATATAGCAAGGGCACTGGCTGCTGATTACTTTAAAATCTATGTCGTCGATCTTGATACTGACGAATTTATTGAATACTCTTCATTAGTCGGAGATCAAGAGATCTCAATGCAGCGCCATGGAGACAACTTCTTCAAATCCACAAGACTTAATGCATTGAACCGCATTTATGAGGATGATAAAGAGCATTTTTTCAAGAATTTTTCCAAAGAGAATGTTGTTCATGCATTGGATACCCAGGGTGTCTTTACAATGTCCTACCGTCTGGTTGACAGTGGTCAGCCTGTATATTTCAATATGAAAGTTTCCAGACTGCAGGACGGAAGACGCATTATTCTTGGCGTCAGCAATATCGATTCATATATGAAGCAGCTGGAGGAGGAGAAGAAGCTTCGTCAGGAAAAAATTTCTCTCGGCAGAATTGCAGCACTGTCGCCGGATTATATTGTTCTTTACATGATAGATTGTCAGACAGGTCATTATGTTCAGTTCAGTGCCTCAGATGAGTATGAAAAATTTGGACTTGCCAGCAGCGGCAGCGATTTCTTTGCTGATTCAGTGAATAATGCTACAAAAGTGATTATACCGGAGGATCTGGAGGAGCATCTCCGTATTTTTACCCGCGACAATATTATGCGTCAGATCCGAAGATTCGGTTCTTTCACCCATCATTACCGGATGTCAATGAACGGAAAAACTCTGCCGGCAAATCTTAGGGCAACTCTGGTTGAGGAGAACGGGAGAGAAACACTTATTATCGGGGTTTCAAGCGACGAGGGGGAGTATAAGCGATACCTGGAATCTGCTCTTAAAAAGGTCAGCAGCACGGCTGTAATATATACTCATCTTGCTCATGCCCTGGCAAGAGGGTTTACGGAACTTTTTTACGTCAATATTAAAACCGGTGATTTCATTGAATTCCACACTGATGATGAGCATGGTGTATTAAGAGAGATGAGGCATGGCGGAGGGTTCTTTGAACAATGTAAACGTGAGGTGGAGCTTTATGTTCATCCTGAGGACAGAGCCCGTTTTTTGGGGACATTGAACCGTGAATATCTTGTGCATGCTTTTGAGAAAGGTAATAATCTTGAACTTGTCTACCGCAGGATTAAAAGTGAAAGAACATTTTATGTACTGATGAAAATTACCTTAATGGATGATGTCGATCATATTGTATTTGCAGTTTCAGACATTGACGAACTTGTAAGAAAGCGCAAGGTTGAAAAAAGAATTGAGGAGGAGCATGTGATTTATTCCCATCTGCATGCTCTTACTGGTAATTTTTTATGCGTATATGTGGTTGATCCTGTCACTTGTGACTTTAGAGAATTCAGCTCCACCTCCAGATATGAAAAGTTGTTTAACCAGCCCAAGGAGGGTAAAGATTTCTTTGTAACACTGTGGGACTCTGTTCGCAAATACTGTTATCCTGATGATCGCAACAGAGTTCTGCTTCTGCTGACCAGAGAGAACATAATTACCGAAATAGAGCATAATGGCATATTTACCCTCAGGTACCGTCTTATGTTTGACAGCAGACCGATTCATGTCAAATTGAGGGCTGCAATGGTGGATGAGAAGGATGGGCAGCGTTTGGTTATAGGTTTATGCGATATAGATGCCCAGGTTCACCAGGAGGAGGAATACAAAAGACGTCTTGCTCATGCTCAGAATCAGGCTAATATTGATGCACTGACCGGAGTTAAAAACAAGCATGCATACCTTTCCGAGGAGGTGCGTCTTGATCGGCGTATTGCTGAACATCATCAATCACCGTTTGCTGTAGTAATGCTTGATATCAATAACTTTAAGAAGGTTAATGATACATTAGGACATAAGGCTGGTGATGAGTGTTTGTGCAAAGCATCCAAAGTTATCTGCTCCATATTCAAGCGCTCTCCTGTTTACCGCGTGGGCGGTGATGAGTTTACAGTGATTGCACAGGGGGAAGATTTTGAGACAATGGATGAGCGGCTTGCTCAGCTTCACAGTCATAACGAGGATGCGCTTCGCACGGGAGGAATCGTAATTGCATACGGCATGGCAAAATACGAAAACGATTCCTGTGTCGCCGCTGTGTTTGAACGAGCAGATCACGCGATGTATGAACATAAAAATGCACTGAAGTCTTTAGGCTGAAGACTGAATCAATTTTATGATTTCTGTCGTTTTATTTTTCTTCATTGCCGGCAGAGACGTATGCTGTTTAATCGTATTTGGTCTTTTGAACCGCCACTCTGCTTATTTTCGGCAGGAGTTGAGATTATTTTTTTCAGGCGGACATGGTTCTTGAATTTAGCCCGGAGATGAATTTCAAACCTTTGTTTTAACGAAAAAAAAGGATGCTTGCTATATTTTTTTTAATAGTATGCATTCAGGAACCATGCAATAATAAACCGTAGAACTGTATCATACAGTCCTTTACCTTACTCTGATATTTTTACAGTACAGTTTTCACCCCGGAATGCTATGCCGTATTTCCTGATTTTGGTATATCCGCTATCTTTCAGTTCTGAATCATACTTTTTATCATCTATCTGAGTCAGTGCTTCGGCACATACTATGTCACGGGTTACAAGTTCATCATCCCCGCATCTTTTGAATTCAAGTATTGAAGCACTTCTGTCATTTTTTCTTCTCAGAATCAGATCCGAATATCCGTTGCCGCTTTCCTGATTGGATTTTAGATCTATATCGTCCGTCTTTACGATTGAAAGCACACCGGTCAGAAAGCCGTGATAGTAGCTTTCATATGATGCATCCCTGATACTGATAAAGATCATAAGCATATCGTTGATAATGCTTTGAACCTCTGTTTCATCTCCTTTAAAAAGTGCGTCTCTCAGACTGCAGGCTTTATCCGCCCATTCAGGATTTGTTTCGCTGAACAGATATTCAGCCTTGTTTCTGAAGCAGCATCGTATTTCTTCATTGGGTATTCTTATTACAGCCTTGTTTGTTTCAGAAGGTTTTATATCTTTGGCATAAGTGAAATACCCTGTATGAAGCATCAGGGTTGCAAAGGTATTAAAATCTGTTCTGGTACTTATGTCCGGGTAGGTGGTGAATTCACAGCTGAGAATTTCCTCGGTATTCCCGTTTATAAGGTTCTGCAGCCTTTGAGAATCATTTGAATCAGGATGCTTCATGCAAAGTTCGATTATGTCGTTGCCGCTGGAATCTGCCCAGTGGTTTTCCGGCATAAAGGTTGAAGAATTGTTATCAGGATAAAGAGCCCAAGACAGAAATTTCAGCACACTCCACGGACAGAGCATATCATTGCCTGCGATGCTGTAGCCGTCATACCAGGTCTCAACATCTGTCAGACGGCTCTCCATGCCGCAATCTATCAGCAGCTGCTCTGTTTCATTTTTTGTAAGTCCTATGAATCCGGCATATGGTGCATCATTGAGACCGTACACATCAAAATCATTAATTCCGGTAAAAATGCTTTGATGAGCCACTCCCAGACACCCGGTAACAAAACCTTTTTCCATGCAGATATTTGTTTTCAGTGCGCTTCCAAGCATACCGCGGATAACATTAAGCATTTCTTCATAGTAGCCGTTTTTCTTTGCTTTCTGCAGCGGCACATCATATTCATCTATGAGAATTACTGCCTTTTGTCCGCATTCTTTAAACAGCATATTACTGAGAAATTTGAGTGAATCTTTTGCTATTCCAACTGCATTTGCCATATTACCGGCAGAAGTCAAATCAAATTTTCTGCTTGAACATATATCCAGAGCTTCAGCAAGAGATTTCCTGGCATATTCAGCTTTCCAGAAGAAAATGATATTTTCAAATAAATCCCTGAGCAGCGTAAGCATAGACTTCATTGCATCCCGGAAATCCAAACCGTCTACATCTTTCAGAGAAATACTGATTACCGGATATCTGCCCATGAACTTATTGCATAATTCGGTTTCCTTATAAACATCAAGATCTTTAAAAATCTTTTCCTGTCAGCTTCTGTCCTCAGGATTTGAATAATTAATTTCAAGAAATTTCTCAATCATGCTCAGAGAAAGAGTCTTTCCAAAGCGGCGGGGTTTCAGCAGAAACAAAACAGCCGAGCCTGAATTGAGAAGATCTTTCAAATGAGACGTTTTATCTATGTATATTTTTCCTTTAGTTCTCAGATCTTCAAAATTCTCAATTCCGACTGGAAAATCATTAAAACTGATTGCCACTTAAGAATAAACTCAAATTATTTATCTTCTGATAAAAAATATTTTTTTCATGATTGTTTTGTCCCTAGTTTTAATTACATATTTTTTTTGTCATCTGTTTGTACTTCAATATACCTAACGACATAAAGTTTTTTGGTTGAATCAGCATTTACTATCTCACAGGAACAGCGCTTTCCCACCAGCTCTTTATAATTATCCGGCAGTGATGATTTAACAAATGAAACTCTGTATAAATTATGATCCGGTTTGACCGGTCTGCCCCGCAATCCATTTGAATTTGTATTGATTCCTGTAACTTCAACAGTTATTTCATTTTCAGGTGTTTTATTGATTTCACTAGGTTTTCTCTGATTATTGTTAAAGTATGCTCCTGTTTTAACGATGGGTACGCTGCTTGTTGTTTCTTTATCTGATTTGATGTGTTTTATGCAGCTCTGGTTTGAATCAGTATTTTTTACATGCTTTTTGGAAAGACAACCAATAATCTGCTTGCAGTAATTGTCTATTTCACATTTTTCCGCTTCGGAATAATAATCTTCATGCGCATGCTGAACGGGATTTCTGGCTTTTGCGCACAGATCAAATTTAATGTTCCAGGTATCTGCAGGATCATTGTTAAAATACCTGGAGAAATTGACATTCCAGAAAAGTTTAATAATTCTTACCACATGCTTTAATGACAAAACATCAAGAAAAGTGCTCTCTTTGCCAAAATTTTTTTTGACTGAGGATATGAAGATGGTATATCTGTTAATACTTTCCTGGTCTATGTTTACTATGTCAGACAGAAATTTAGGTGCGGTCATTTGATCATTGAGTCTTAGATCATCTGCACTCAGATTTTCTGTTTTTACAATTTCCTTTAACAGCTTTTCGACAGAAGTAATCATTACTCCTAATGGGAAACTGATCCGGGCTACTGTTAAAAAACTTTGAAAGTACTCTGATATCGGGATAAATGTGTTGTTTCTGACAATCAGATAACCGGAGGATATAAGTTCATCCTTATCACTTTTAGTCACACCGAAATTAGGTCCTGTAACAAACGGTATTATTCTGTTTAAGTCGTTATCTCTTTCAAGATGTTTAATGCAGTCGCGATAATAATCATTAATAGCTTTGCACTTTGTCAAAAACAATTCGTGGATGTTGACACAAGTATTTTTGAATGCATATTCTTCAACAATATAGTGTCCTAAAATTGACAGCAGGAATGGCAGTCTTCCGGCATAAAACTCAATTATGCTTTTATCTTCATCAGCAAGTTTGATTCCGTAGCTGTCAAATACGGAATAGTACTCTTCAAGATCATCATTTTCAAATCCGGGAAACTGTATAGGATCAAATACTCCGTGAAAGGTGGAACTTTGATATGTGGCGCCTTCTATGACATGCAGACTTCTTCTTGAGATCAGCAGGGCGGATATGCTGTATTCCGGAGCTGAAAAAAGTGTTCTGAACAATTCGTAGTATTTGGTTTCGTTTTTGAATAATTCCTGGGCATAATCAAATTCATCAATAACTATTATGACTTTAAATCCAGCTTCCTTTATTTTCGAAAATAATTTTTTTACGTACCGTATGAATTTAATCCAGGGTACATTATTAAAGGAATTAAGTATTGATATGCATTCACCTAAGTCAGGTGTATTTAAATTTCTTTCTTTTAACGCATCTTCCAGGGTGTAGGAGATATCCTGCCATAATTCTGCATATGACGGTATTTCTTTCAGATCCTCTCTGATGAGTATTATATTCTGCTGCACTTTGCTGAAGAGTTCGCTGGCAAAGGATGATTTACCGATTCTTGTAAGTCCTACAACTGATTTGCAGACTCTCGAACTGCTATCCAGATAAATGCGTCTGAATTTTTCCAGCAGACTCTTCCTTCCTATAAAAGATGATCCGGAAACCTGACCTCCTACCTGAAATATGTTATCCATTTTTAGCTCCTTCCGTATCTTTCAATAAGCCATTCCTTGTACAGTGCAACTTTGATTTTGCATCTTCTGCTCTCATCAATGATTACCACATCTCTGTTTTCGAGGTTGTACAGTATTTTTCGCTCTTCTTCGTTCTGTGCGACCTTGCTTAAATCTGTCCATTCCTTATTGTTTGACATTTGCGCAATACGTTTGAGTATTTCTTTGTTCATTTTAATGATTTGAACTTCATTGATTATGTCACTTTTATCGTGATATTGCGGATCGAAAAATTTAGCTTCTTCGAAATTATGCATGTTTAATTTGAGATATTCATCAACGTGGGCCTTAGTGATGTATACAGAGCGTATTTCATTAAGGTAGTCGACCATTCCCGCACACAGCATTGCTATCAGATATGCACTTCCGGAAGTCAGTTCGTAAAGTCTGTCAAGAGCGCCTTTTTTGTATCTTGATTCAAGAACTCCGTTTTTATTGAGCATAATCGGTTCATCCATAAGTTTGAATGCATCAGCTTTTGATAAATAACTGACTTTTTTAAGATCTGTCGCTCCGAAGTCATTTGAAAAACGCTCATCCTCAACAAATTTCATCATATGGTCCTGACCTATAATGACTGCAAATATAGGATTGTTCTGGATGAATGCCTTCCAGAATTTCATTATTCGATCTGACATTTTACCCTGTCTGATCCAGTCATATATGTAAGTAAATTCATCTATTGTGATAATAATGATGTACGGCTTTGCAAGGTTTGAAATAATTGATGTAAATTTTCTGAAGATTGAGTTAAAAACAAGCTGAGCGTTATCCTCATCTTTCATTAATTCATCAGGATCTATTTGTATATTATGATCTTTTAATATTTCGACTAAATCTTTATGGTTTTCACTCAGTTCTGAGCTTAATGCGTCAAGAATGGTATAAAGAAAGCCGACTATATAGGTGTCATGAAGATCCTGCATTCCCATGCTGTCAAGATTGATGATGATACAGGAGGAGCCAAATCTTGAAAGTCTCAGTCTACGTCTTAGATGAAGCAGTACAGAAGATTTTCCTGTTCGTGTCTGACCGTATAGGGCTGTGCAGTGTCCGTTCCTGCAGCCGATTGATTTTTCTATCTGATCAATTAGACTGTTTATAAACAGGTCCCTGCCGTAAAACATTTTCTTGTTATCTACGACTCCTCCGTCTTTGAGGATATTAAATTTATTATCTATTGTTTCAAACGGGATAGTTTTGTTAATTTGAACTGACAGTTTGAATTTTTGTGATTTTTCATTTGTTTTGTTTCTATTTAATTTATACTGGTAGCGCAGTGATATTTCGATATCGAGAACATCTTCGCTGAGTATGTAGGCAGGCACCCTCAGCTTAATAAGTTTCTGAACATCATTTCTGCCGATGTGAAAAATTCTTGAATCCCTAACATCTTTGCACTCTTCGCAGTTATTCGCATATACTGCAAAAGAGGTTATGATGGCTGTCTGAACGTTATCTTCATTTTTTAAGACTACAGGTATGGAGATTATTTTCCTGTAAGAATCCACCGAACATTCCCCGAGAAGTTCGATAGTTAAATTCGGGGCAGAGTTTGAGTACAGATGATCTGACTCATTTCCTATAAGTGATATAAGATGAATAAGTTCCTTTCGTAAAAATTCATACGAAAAAAAAGTCGGATTGCTTTCGATGGTTTTGTTTAGAGAACTTGCCTGTTCTTCTGCTTCTCTGAGTACGTCTGTCCTGTAGTCAAATTCAGAAATTTCGTTAAACTGATAAATTTTATCTAATATAGCGTAAAGAAATGAAATATACTGTCTGTCAGTCCTAGTTAGAAAAATATTAATATTAAATAATTTTAAATTTTTTAAATTTGAGGTGAAATCTGACAGGGAAAAAATTTGATTGATTGTGGTATTAATTTGCTGAATGAATATATACAGACGTCTGAAATATATATTCTGAGCATTGCTCCACATGGTTCTGAATTCCTCGGCCGTAAAGCTTACAGGAACAGATCTGCCAAGTATTGAAGTAATTACTCTGACAATGTCATCACGGATATATTTAAAATACACGGCTGATAAAAAAGCATCTTCCAAAAGAGGGATCTCGTGAAGAAGAAGGAACATATCTGCCATGAATGTAGATATATCCGTATTGAGCCCCTTAGTCAGATGACTGCGCAGAAAGTCAGAAAAATCCTCTTTTAAAAACTTCATGTCAGTTGCTGAACTGATTTTTGTAGGGAAATTTATTTTTTTTAAAAGTTTATGTATATCATCCCTTATAAAAAAAGTGGCAATGTATCGGTAAACTGATGTCATACAGTCGTTTTCCGGTACTTTTTTATCTAGGAAATTTTCGTTATGCGAGTGGAGAAAAACTGGCTGAAGATAGAGATATCTTGCTGATTCGAGACTGTTTGCCTTTTGCTGAAACTTTGATCCGGCCAGCTCCATTGCTCCTTTTACTATATATGAATAATATTTATCTTCATTTATCACGTCATCTTCAAACATATCAAAATTTTTTTCAAGAAGCTGTCTGTACAGCTTGGTGATGGCGAGCATTATATAGAGTTTCTTTCTTGGATTCTTTTTTAGAATCTGTACCCATTGTTCGGCCTTCAAAATTACATCTCTCGCTTGAGTCATGTCACCTGGAAATTTATCCTTTTTAATAGGATTTAATGAAAGCTCCGAAAGATGTGCAGCATCTATCTGATCGTTCACATATGAGAAAATTGAAACTAAGCCTAAAAAATCTGAGTTTGACAATATCTCCTGTCCCTGCAATATAGCTGAATTATTAATACCTGTATCAGCCGGATTCGGTTTAGGCTTGTTGTTTTCAACATAATCTGAGTTATTATTTAAAACAGAAAGAGCAAATTTGCTGGAAGGATTTTTTGCAAGATATTCTTTGGCAAATTTGTGTGCGCTGTCAAGATCATTGAGTTTTTGATAATTTTTAATTAATGCTGGATACAGAGGAGTTTCTATATTCTTAATTTGGTTCTCACTGATTTCTGCTGATTTTAATATCATAAGACATTCAGTAAGTAATTCGGCAGATCTGGCATAATCACCTAACAGAGAAAGATATATTCCGCAGTCTACTTTGATTGATAGTGACTTATACAGATCCGTGGCATGAGCGATTAAATAATCATATGCTTTCAGGCAGTCTGATTTGTTTCCTTTTTCTTTTAATTTTTTATAAAGGGATATTTTTAGATTGCAAAAAACGAAGTTATCCAAATCCTGTATGTGACTTTCCAGAATATTCAGAGCCTCATCGGCCTTGTCGATTCTTGACAGTATGTTCACGATGTTCGGTACAGTTGTGGAGAGTTTCTGTCTGTTTTGAATTGCCAGTTTGTAGTAATCTATAGCTGCGTCAATATTTTTATTTTTTTCCGCATTGGTAGCCATCACCAGATAGTCTTCTTTGGCCAGGTTTATATTTATGTTAATCGGCTTATTTTGATATCTGGCGGCTATTTTTACTTTTGATTGAGGACATAAGTGCAGCAATTCGTTGGCATATTCTTCAGCTCTTGAATAGTCACCTAACTTTTCACAATCAGAGATTATAGCCGAGTAATAGGAATTTATGAGAAGTTCATTCCCGGAAATTTTATCTTCACTATCAAGAAATTTTAAAAATTCATCCCGTATTTCAAATAGTCTTTTAAAACTCTCAATACAGTTATTAATTTTAAGAAGGTATTGAGAGAGATCTATGGTCAGCTGAAATATTTTAATCTGATTACCTTCGGTTCTGGCTAAGGAGATTAAATTTTCAAATGCATTTATGCAGTCATTTTCCAGTGATGGATCTTTGTTTTTTTTGAAAATTGAAATCTGCAGATTATAATATACATTTGAATTCAGAGCATGTTCATTTTGTTTTAAAATGTCATATGCATCGCTGTACATTTCAAGCTTGGTCAGAATGGAAACCAACTGCGGAACACTTGATGTTATTTTCTGATTGTTGTCAATTGCAAGTTTAAAGTAGTCTACCGCCTGTCTGTAATTTTTTCTGAGCACAGCAGAATTTCCACGAGCATTATAATCCGGAATTCCGTTAAACCGCTCTGTTACCGTATTGGCACGATGATTTGGAACAGATGAATCATCTGTAATATCCCGGCTGTCAGTCTGAGCTGAGGATATATTGTCTGCTGCATCTGCGCCTGTATTTTCCTGATCCTGTACTGGATAATTTTCGTTTTCTGTAATGCTGATCTCAGTTTTTCTTGCAGATACAGGGTTTACTGGAACTGAAGGATTTTGGTAACAATCCTTATTAAGCACCAGTGCATTACATAGAGAATAGATGAATACCTTTCGGGTTCCGAATGGACGGCTGCAGAATAATGAATACAGCTGCCTGGTGTTTTCAAGTGAAGCTTTTAAGAGAAATTTATTATTTATATTAACCCCGTGATATCTTAATATTACACTCAATATAGTGTGATATACGGGAAGAAGGTTTAATTTTTTTCTAAGATTCTGTCCTAAATACAGTACTAATGTATAATCATCCTGTTCGATAAACGTATTAACGAGAAATTTGATTATATAAGGTTCCTTCGTTTTTTTATCAAACAAATGTCTTACTGCAAATTTAATTTGCCTGTTGTACAGCCTGCAGGATTCTGCCAGCATGAATCCGGATACATTGTCATCACCAAGTTCGAAATAATCGAGAGCTAATTTATAGTAGTCACATTTAAAATATAAACTTCCTAAAAAGTTATAAATATCCTTCTTCTCATGCTCAACGGACTGTCCGTTTAATAAATTTGAAATAGAAGTTGAAATAATTGTATTTTTAATTATAGCTTTGTAACCAGAAGTGAGCCTTTTTTCGATCTCTTTTATAATGCGAATAATCAACTTACTTTTTCTGCTTTTATCCTTTCTTGCATATTTTTTGTAATCAGTTATGGCAGGAATTTTAATTGAATTAAAATAACTGAAAGTTTCTGTTATTTTTTCAATTTGTTCTGATGTATTGCTGTCCGGAATTTTGTAGCTTAGTTTCTGCAGAGCTGTATCGTTTGTTCTTTCTGAAACAGCTTTATGATCTGTGATATTAAATAAATTTTCTTCTTTATAATCAGTATTCTGAGATAAATTTTCTGTTGAGTCTATTTGTTTGACGGTATTTTCATCTATAAGAATTCTGTAGCTGAGAATGTCCTCATATTTAATAAAAACCGTGCCTTCAACCTGTGATTCAATTCCTATTTCAACGGCAGACAGATATATGATTTTGCCGAATATCTGATTCGTCTCTAAAAGAATTCCTATACATGATCCAATTTTTGCATCGATCTGAATTTGATTTTCCATTTGCATAGAAGCTGAACTCCTCTTAACTGCAGCATGAGCATTCCAGTTTTATTATCACCATGTTGATTCCTATGTTTCGGATACACATCACATGAGAGGCATATTTAGTGCTTAATCTGTATTTTTGTCTTTATTCTCTTTTACTTTTCTGCTGAATCAGTGAATGAGCTGTTTCAGCATGGCTTTTATTTCTTAAAGGGCAGGGCTTTCCTGCAGAGTATTGTGCACGATTAATTCGAGAGAATTTTCGGCAGACCTATATCAGTAAAATGAACCTCAGCCGTTTCATCCTTCATTTTTACTGCAGTAACGTCTCCGCCGTATATATACGGTGTGTAGATCATGTCTGAAGGGTTTTCCGGTGCAAAATATAGCACTGTGTCTGATTTGCTTTTCTCCCTTAAGGTATCAGACAGGATTGTTCCAATCAGAGCATGCTCGGTTGAATGGAAACCGTTTCTCCACATATGAGTCTTTAATCCGAATTTCCATTCTCCATATTCATGATCCGTGTGCTCGTTCATAAGTACTCTAATGGTTTCGGGCACAAAAAAATGACCTGTAAGTGCGAGGGTGAGAGCAGACTGATCAAGCTCCGCATATACCCACCAGTGAGCGTCCCTGTCTCCGTCTTTTTCTGACTGATACCATCCTCTTCCGTCCGGTTTTAATGCCTGACACAGAGTTTCCTGCATTCCAACTCTTGCAAAGTCTGCAAGTTTTCTGTCATTGAGGGCATGAGCTGCCATATACTCAAGCCAGAAGCTTTTTATCCTGTGACCGTAGTCGTTTTTATCATCTGTACCTGCAGAAGGGTTTATACAGCCGATAAATGTATTTTGTTCTGAATTGTAGAATCTGCTGTTGATGCAGTCTATGGTTTGTCTGATTGTATCAGTCCAGTAACCGCGCATATTTTCCGGGATCTGTCTCCATGCCAGCATCATATAGGAATTCAGCTGGTCCAGATGAGCTACAAGATCCTGCTGATCCGCCTTTTCGCCGTCACCGTCCTCAAATGTCCATCTGATTATATTCTCGTGCGGATCATAGTAGCTGCCGTATATGAATTTCTGTGATTTTATGAGTATGTCAATAATTTCAGGATTGCCGGTAAGATATGCATTCATGGCAAGACCAAGCAGTGCGTAGGCCTGATCCTGGGAAGTGCGGTGGAGCCGGTCCGTTGTTACGGGGCTCCGGTTTTTAAATTTTGTATAGAATCCGCCTTCTGGATCAGCGGCGTGCTCCAGCAGAAACTTCACTCCCTGTTTATGATATTCAAGGAGCTTTCTGTCTCCTGTAAGATTAAAGAGCGCACCATATGCAAATGTCTGGCGGGAGAGCATTCTCGTATAATCATATTTAATGCCGTCACGCACCCATCCCGGGATTCTATCACCACCGTCAAAGGAGGTGTTGTCAGGGGTTCGCAGAGTGCCGTCATTAAGCCGCCATGTAGGGAAAAAACCAGGCTGCTTTCCAAGGGCATCCGGGTGAACCCAGTATTTTTTCAGATCTTCAGTCTGGATGCGCCATTCGTCTTCTGTCGGTATATTTTCGAATTTAAGAGAGCCTGCCTTTGATGACATGTCCCGGGACAGCGGTGAGAGAGATATGAAGGGCTGATTGGGGTTCATTTGTTTTTCCTCGCTTTTTTGAAATTTCTTCAAAGTTCCCGTATGCGGTCATGCGATTTTTATCTCAGGCACGGCTGATGCTTAAAAAAACATCGGGCAGAGTCAGTCTGCAGAGCCGGACATTTCACGGCACAGCTTTTCAAAATCAGTTCTTTTTCCGTAGGATTCAAATTCATATTCCTGATAATCATTCATATCACCGTTCCAGTAAAGAAACATCCAGGGACCCGATCCTCCGGCTTCAAGATGTTCAGATCTTCTTTCAACCTTTCCGCCTTCGAGCAGTGAATAGAATTTTAAAAATTCCTCTTTTGAAAGTTCTTTTGTTCCGCTTACGGTCACATCCTTTTCAGTAAGCGGCCAGTGGTCACCTTCTCTTTTCTCGTGGTAGAAAAAATAACTTCCGTCCTTTACAGAAAGCTTATATCGCTGAAAATACGGCGGATTGGTTGATGAATCATAGGTGAAATAAAATTCCTTAATATCGTTCATCCTGATTTTTTCTCCTACCGTGTATTTTCCCGGCAGTTTGTTGATCCAGCCGTCGAACATTTCCAAATTCTCCTGTTCTGATGCGCTTTCGGTCTTTGAAGCACTGATATTATTTTTCTGGATGAGCCGCTGTGCGGGATCCTTAATATTAAGCATGAACAGCAGCACGGCGGCAGCAATGACTGCAGCAGAGCCGCACAGATTTATGATAAGAACGGTTTTTAAGATTTTTTTTCTCTCAGGTGGAACGGAACTGCTCATGTTTAAACTCCGCGGGATATCGATATCAGTTTAATTCTAGTTAAACATACAGCAAAAACAAAGACTCTTACTTTTTTTTTATGACACCATTCATTGTTTCTGTGTACTTATCTTTCAGAGGCTGTGACCGGAGCAGGATTGCGGTGTTTGACATTTTTTTTTGATTAGTTTGAATACTGTCTGATATTGATTCGCTGTATCGGTATCCTGCTTCTTACCCGGCTCTGACTGTGCATTGTGATATGTATTTTGATTAAAAAAAACAGCCGCTGATAAAGAACTGTTTCAGCGGCATTATTTTTTGAAAAAATGAAAAATTTCAGAGCAGATCTTAACCTACTGCTTCATCAGCAAAATGGTATTCTTCTACGCATGATGAACCGTTGTTCTTTCCCTCGCAGTTTAATTTGTGACGTTTGATTTTCAGCTCAATGTAATCTGTAAATTCGCCAGGTCTTTCAACTGCTGTAGACTTGTAATCATCTCCTGTCTTTTCGTACTTTGAACATTTAACAGTTTCGTAAACAGGCTTGAGGGTCTCGTCATCAATCTTGGTGGCGTTATATGAGCATTCCGTGTATCCTGAATCCGAATTCAGATCTGAATATTCAACTACAAGATATTTGTTCTCATCATCAGGTAAAGCTGAAAGATGTATTTGAGAGTTCTGACCGCTTTCCCAGGTGCCTGAAAAAGGATCTGCATATGCTGCAGAGCCGGCGGCAAAGATCAAAGCTGCTGATATAATATTTCTTAATAACATTGTTTTATCCTTTGTATAAATGCTGGTTTCAAAACTGAGAAATTATAATAAAATTCAATGAACTGTTAAATGATATCATGCTTTTTAATGCCTGTTTGATGATCCCGATAACTTTTATTTATGATGTCAGATGATATATTTGCCATTGACTGCAGAGACATGAGAAGGGAAGATCACAGAAGCCGTGAATGGCAGGACCTGTGATTCTGATATTCCGCGGCATATTTTGCGCCTGCAGTGATCAGACTGTGTCAGACGGCGGTATTTCAGATCTGACTGATCCGGAGTCAAGACAGGATCCGGCTTCCGGGCGGAAGCTGCAGATAGATATGAAAGTTGCTTGGGAGCTTGTAAATGAAAAGAGTGCTGTTGACGATACTGTCCGGTATGATTTTTTCTCTGACTTTTGCGGATGTATATGCTCATGATCTGATTTCAGGATCTGAAGAAAAAATTTTAAACGGAGCCGGGAATATGGGTAATGAAAACAATGCGTTAATCTGTCCTGCATGCGGTGCATCTGTTCCGCTGAAATCAAAATTCTGTCCTGAATGCGGACAGCTCCTGAGCGATAATATCAGTCAGAATGTATCATTACCGGAATCCTCCGTCAAAAGTCCGGATCCGGATACTGTTGTTCATGTAATGCCGCTGAATCCGGATAAGGATGATCAGAAAAAAATTCCTCCCGGACCAAGTGATGCGGGGCTTAAACTTCTGATTGACTGCTGCCGCAAGGTTATTGCCACAGGTGCAGGTGACAGTCATAATGAAACTGTTCTTTATTTAGATGAAAAAACCGGCGAATATCAAATTCATACATATTTTTTGGATTTTGGATATACCCGGGAATACCACAAAGGTTTTAAAACTGATAAGAAAACCTATGAAGAGGTAATGAATCTGGTTCATCGGCTGGGATTGTTAAAATACGAGAATAAAAAGGCTGAGCAAATGACCGGTGCTGAGTATGTCTGCAAGTTTTTTCATGAAGGCAGGATAGTACGCATTTCAACATCTAATGTTCCGTACAGCAAGCATCATAAACTTACCGAAGTAAGAAAATTTCTTAACAGTTTTATTGATAAGTCCAGGGAAATAAAACCGGAGCAGGAAAACGAGTCCGGACAGTAGATATGAAACTGCAGACTTTTTCAGGTCATGGAGGCTGTGCTTTTTTGATTCTTCTGAAAGGTTTTTGAAATTTTTATCTGCCGCGGAAGCTGACTGCATGCACATATTTTTAGCTTCGGATCAGCAGTCCTGTCATAAGGCAGGCAGGGCAGTGAGATGAAATTTTTCCGTTTCCCTTTTCATGCTGCCTTCCTTCTTTTTTATAGCGGAAAATTTATTTTCATTTTTCCGTTTCAGACTGATTCTCATCATTCATAAGAGTAACATGGAAGTCTACTGTATCTGAATGCCCTTCATCATCCATCAGAGTAACAATATAATGCCCGCTGTGATCCGGAATAAAGGAAGCTCCTTCAGTCTGGTTTCCTCCTGCAACTATGTATATGGTTCCCTTTCCTCCGGTATATTTTATATGAACAACTCCGTTATAGTCCGGAAGGACTGTTGTATTGTTTTCCGGAAATATAATGCTGATTTCATTCTCATCAATGAGGTTTTTAGCTTCTCTGTTCTCCCTGAGAAAGTCGGGAATACGTTTTTCCAGCAGTTCACTTTTGATCTCAGGTTTAATCATATTTTTAACTTTCAGTTTGCTGAATATGCTGAACAAATGAGGAGAAGCATCCCTGCTGCCTGAATATTTGTAAAAGCCGGTGCGGTTGTCAGGAAGTCTTACGGCGACGGCAACAGTATAGTTGCCGAGGGATCCTGCAGAGATGGCGTCAGTGTACCGGCTTGAAGTTCCGGTCTTGTAGGAAATTTTCTCCCGGTCGTCAGAGTTGAGGGGCTGTGAGGCTTTCTGCAGTATTTTAAATACGGCTCTTGCTGTATCTGCATAAAAAAATCTGCCGGCGGAGGATAGATCATCAGAATCCGGGGACTGTCTGAAACTGTCGGCACTGTCTGAAGAAAAATCTGTTGCAGGTTTGTCCGTCGGCAGCGGGGAGATTTGAATAGGATAAGTGCGGTAGGTGCCGGAAATAATACTTCCGCCTCTGCTTAAACTTTCAAGGTGAAGACTTTCAAGCTCTGCACCCGGACTGCCGTTCTGATTATTTTGAGGATCTCTGCTCTGAAGAGTTTCTGCCGTCTTTCTGTCAGAATTTTCCTTTTTATCAGAGTGCTGAGACTCAGCCATTTTTAATCTGCATTCCTTTCCTTCATAAACAGGATCACAGTTGTTGATATAATTGTATAGTTCGCTGTCGGAATCACTCCACTGCATTTCTGAAGGCCCCTGCTCCTCCTGTGACAGCGGATATCTGAAAAGGAGTCCGTCCTCATTGAGCATGCCGTAGAGCTGTGCAAGATCAAAAAGATTTATATTGACGCTGCCGAGAATTACGGAATAATCCGCCTGGTTGTTGCGCACGTAGACCCTGCGGCCGAACCGGTTTAAAAAGTTTACAAATGTTGCCGGTCCTATCATTTCGAGAACCTCGATGGCCGGCAGATTAAGTGATCTGACAAGGGCTGATTCTGCAGTGATTTTACCGATGAAGGTACGTGTGAAATTAAGGGGACTCCAGGTACCGAAAAGTTTCCTGTTGTCATGAAGCGTGGTATATGGATGCAGCTTATGCTGTTCAAAGGCCATGCCGTATGCAAACGGTTTAAGTGCGGAGCCCGGAGAGCGTTGCGCAAACGGCAGACATATCTGAGAAATGCCGAGATCGGAGGATCCGAGGATCCCGGTGACGCGGTGATGATCGGCATCGAGCACGATCGCAGACAGAACAGCTCCGTCATTGTGAAGTGCATGGAACCGTTCTCCCTCCTGCTGCAGAATATTCTGGATAAACGGATCAAGATATGAGTGTATTTCCATTATCCTGCCGCTTAACGGCTCAGGTTCCGGGGCAGATCCGTTTTCTGAAGGATTTTCTTCTGTATGTTTAAATCCGTCTTCTTTGATTTCGCTTCTTGCGGCAGCTGTTCTGCCGGTTTCTGATACGGCGGCGGACGATACGCTGTCCGAGGAGGAAATGTCCACGTCAGGAGCCTGCGGCTGTCTGTTTTCCTCTGCCGATGAAACGCGTTCAAAGTAACTGTTCATGCAGCTGAATGCTGTCTGACTGATTTTAAATGTCTGATGAGGCAGATCATCTTTAAGGGAAGCCTGCCACACATCCCTGCTTATCACACCCTTTTCATAGGAAAGTCTCAGGGCCTCGTTTTTGTAAAAGAGCGTGGATTTAATGCTGCGATCGGGTCTTATTATTTCCGGGGCTCTGGGAAGCGCCGTCAGCAGGGCTGCTTCGGACGGAGACAGACTTTTCGGGAGATGGTTGAACCATTTCAGCGATGCCGCGTTAACACCTTCGATATTGCTTCCGAAGGGGGCAAGGGTCATATACCATTCAAGGATCTGTCTGCGGCCGTATTTCCGGGTGAGATAGACAGCCTGCACAATTTCCTTAAGTTTGTTGAAATATGTTCTTTCGTGACCTGTCAGCTTTTTTGCAACCTGCATGGCGAGGGTGGAGCCTCCGGAGGTTACATGACCGTTTTTAATGTTTGTTATGAATGCCCTGAAAAGAGACGGCACATCCACACCGGGATGTGAGAAAAAATTTCGATCTTCTCCGGCAATAAGCATACGCAGATACAGCGGGCTGACGTCGTCAACTCTTGTATAGAAGCGATATGATTCTGTATCTGAGGAAAGGGTATAAGCAGCCACCGAGCCGTCAGCGGCATACAGTACCCTTGAGCGGTGATTGAGCAGTGAAAAATCCAGTTCTTTGATACTGCTGTAACAAAAGATGATCACAGTCACTGCAACTGTGATCATCACAACCGGTACAAGATACCTGAAAAAACGCATTACTTCACTTGAATGACGTTGGCCGCATCGTAGAAGTTGAACATTTTGCTCTGTACCTTGTTGATCTTGACGCTGCTCATGAGAGGCATCGATGAACCTACGTAGGCACCTTTGATTGTGTAGGCAAATGATTTGAATTTAGTATTGCCTACATATTCTTTGATGAGTACGGCGGTGTCACCCTTGAATACTGAAGGGTAGCCGAAGGTGTCGTTGTAGATCTTTGGATAGAGCTTCTTGACATCCTGGCCGGTGAGACTCTTGATAAACAGAGTGTTTGAAGGGATCTTGACTTCATATTCAAGATTTCCGGAGTATGGAGAGCTGAACTCGATGGTATTCACAACAAGCAGATCATCATTGAGATTTACCTTGTAAGGAGGCTTGAGAAGCTGACCGCTCTTGGTATAGATGGTTTGGGTCATGTTCACAAATCCGTCGTAGGAGGTCTTGCCGGTGACGTTTCCTGTGGCGGCAACTGTTGCAACCATGGTTTCATCCGTAGGATTTGTTACAGTGACGCTGTTGCCTGCAGTCTTGTATTCAGCCTTGCTCTGCTTACCCTTGAAGTTGATCGCCATATTGTTGAGCAGATATTTGCTGCTGCGGGACAGATATGTGTCGGCATTAATGTAATTGTAGAGCTTTTCAGCCGTCTGCGGAGCTTCAGCAAACATGGCTGCTCTGATCAGAGATAATGAATCATGAGTTGCCGTATTTACATCAGTAGGATAGTACTTGAGAAGAACCGCAAGCTTGCCTGCAATCTGACTGTAGGTTGTCTTGGCAAAATTAATCTGGGCATCAATCTGGGAAGCCTCGAAGAGATAAACGCCAAGCTTCAGTGCATCCTTCTGTCTTCTTGAATCACCGTACATTCCGAAAATCTGGGCAAAGTAGCTCATGGATTCAACAGCTATTTCTCTGTTTTGAGACATATTGTTGGCAATATTGTCAAACATATAGACTGCTTCCGTATGAACGTTGTCGCCCATTCTGGCAAGAGCGTACAGGCTGACTGCCGCCGACAGAGGATCTGATGAGGATTTGTTGCTGACTACCTGCTTCCTCAGCTGTGCAAGACCGTCGCGGCTTACATTGAAGCCTGCCCGATCTGCAAGGTAAAGGAAGGTTGCGGCGGAGGCGGTTGCATAGGTTTCAGATGATGAATCCATATAACCGCTGTTGGTGATATTGCCGTACATGAATCTGTTTTCAACTGCAGCCACAAGAGTGGAAATTCTCTTGGTGATTTTCTGAAGTTCAGCCTTGTCTGTCTTCGGATCCTTTTCAGCAGCCTTGAGAACGTCAAGAAGGATCATGCCGGTTGAAACCTCGTCGAAGACACCGTATCCGTTGCTGTCCATGACATCCTTGAGAATATCATCCAGGTCGGTCATTGGAACAGTTCCGAATTTTGCCACAGCCTTTGAGCTGTCTTCAAAAGTGTTCAGGAATGAAACCTTCTTGGATTCATGAGGCTTGAGCATCACGATTCTGCTTTCAGTCATGCGGGAGTAGCGGTTGACAGATGTAATTTCCTTGGTTGTCTTGAAGGTGTAGCTGCCGGATTTGACATCAATATCTACAAATCCGTCACCAAGTCCTGAAGCGGTAAGAGTTACCGGCTCTGAACCTGTTTCTCCGTTGCTGACATCCATCTTTCCTGACTTGCTGCATTTTATAACTCCGCGGCAGGTAACCTTGTAGGTGTAGCTGTCGGCTGAGCCGCTGAGATTGTTGATGGTCAGTCCTGCAGTAAGCTGATCGCCGGATCTTATATAGTGAGGAGAATTCAGGCGCGTTACAGCGATATCCTTGACTGGAATTTCACCGCTGTAGGATCCGACTTTGTCGGATGACCAGCCGGTGACCATGAGGCGGGCGGTGGTGCTTACATCGTTAAGATCGAAATGAATCTTTGCAACGCCGTTGTCAACGCGTGTTGCAGGAACGTAATAACTGAAAAGGTTCCTGGTTACGTTGTTCAGTGTCGGACCTGCACCCATGGCTTCCTCGTCGTCTCCGCCGTAACCCTGGGATTTGGCGTCTGCGATTTTCATCAGGAAGGCATACGCATCATAGATGCCGGTGTTGAAACTGTACTGGCCGAACAGGGCTTTGTCAGGTGACGGAGACTTCTGATTATTGATTGACAGAATACCTTCATCAACAAGCGCTGCAGAAATATAGGTGTTGCTGTCGGCATTGTCGACTTTGAGTTCAATGTCAAATCCGCTGTTAGGTTTGGCCTTGGCTGATCCTGACGGAGCGATATTCAGAGTTTTATCACTGCTGTCCCGATCCAGATAGGTTATGCCGATTGCACGCTGGGCTCCGAGTTTTGAATCGTTTCTCGAGTACAGGGAGACTATTGCATAGGAGCCGCGCGAGAAGTTGTCACCGATCTTGACATCAATGGTATTGTGTCCCTTGGTGACTTTGTGGTGAGAGAGAGCCTTTCCTGAAACGCCGTCAAGCATGAGATCGGCATAACCGTCGAAATAGCTGTCGAATTCAAGACGCGCGGTCTCGCCAGGCTTATACACCTTCTTGTCCGCGAACAGGCTGAAGCGGTCGGGACGGGACGGATCCACATCAGATGCAGAACCTACATAGAAGTAGGAGGAAGTCTCGGCGTCGGCATAATTCAGCTGAATAAGATAGTTGCCGTTTGCTAGCTCTGTCTTGATTCTTGCGGATGTATCGCCTTTGACACTGACAGTTCCTGCTGTTACAGGAGTCTTGTACTCATTGCGGATGTATTCCCAGCTGCCGTTGCGGTATACATACTGGTATGAAACGTTGCGCTTGAAAATGCTGTAGCTGACATCCCCCTGATAAAGTTTACCCTCCTGGTCGGCAAGAATAACGCTGATATCGGATTCATTAGGATTGATTTTTGAAAAATCATTTTTGATGCCGATCATCGGACCTTTTACTGCAAGCTTGAATTCTTTGGTATAGTTAAGAATCTTGGAGTTAGGATCGTATATTTCGGTGTTAAGTGTCAGTTTTCTCGGTACACTGCTGTCGCCTACTGATGAAATATCAATTCTTGCGTTGCCGGAACGGTCGGTCATGATTGAATCAAAGTTATCATAGGTGCTCTGATTATATTCATTAGGACCGAAATAGAAATCACTGTATTTTTCAACCGGATGATTATCCAGTGAGGTGTAATAATTGCCTGAAACGGCAACATCAGGAGCCGGAGCGTCGTAGATGAATCTTGTATTGACGGTAATGGCGTCACTTCCGGTAAGGAAGTTGCTTCCGGTCTTGAATTTGGCCTTTATGCTGGACGGCATGAAATTGTCAACCTTGACGCTGGTTGTTGAAATGATCCGCTTTTTGTCAAATCCAAGCTTGAATTCCCAGTTGCCTGTAAGAGCGGTTTCGTCAAACTCAAACTCATATTCAAAGGCTCCGGTCTTAGGATCCTTCAGCGTAACCTCGCGGTATATCTGATCGTCCGGACGGACAATCATGAGCTTCAGTGCTTTAAGATCGGACGCTTTCATTTTGCCGTCGCGCACAATCGCCTCATACAGAACCTTTTCACCCGGACGGACAAGAGTACGGTTTGTATAGGAATAGACATTTATGTCATCAGATGATGCAAGTGCCGTATCCGATGTGAAATTATCCTCGACAACCAGTTTGGATCCTCCCCTCAGATCCTGGATGAAGGAATCCTTTCCGTTTACTACGGAAACCAGAACAGGTGACTGGGAATGTGCTCCGGAAATGTCTTCCTTTGAAAAATGTGCATAGCCGTCCCTGTCTGTCGTAACGGTCTTGAGAATTTCGTTTGATCTGCTGATCAGGGATACCTTTGCACCTGCCACAGGCTCGGCGGTGGTCAGGGAGCGAACAGCCACATCCATGTTTTTGCTGCCGAGGTATGTTGTAACACCCAGATCAGTCACAATAATTGACTTTGCAAGGAAGAGTGCGTCGCTGGAGGTAAAATTGTCGATGCAGTCAAGACTTGCGTCGCACTGTTCCTGATCCGTTTCGGTCAGAATCAGCATGTAGCTGCCTGACGTCATCTCGTCGGTCAGGTCCTTGAGATCCACCATTGTAACTGTTTTTTGATTCTTTACTCCGTCGACGTTTATGTCCTTAGAACCGATAAACTTGCCGTGAGACAAAATCGATTCGGTGACGCCCCAGCGGTAGTTTGAATCTCCCAGATAGTTGCCGAAGTATGAGGCGCGGTCGCTGTCGGAGATCTTGAAAAGCGAAAGTCTGAATTTGTTCAGGTTGACAGTCTGAACAGCAACCTTTTTATCGCTGGATGACGACGAAATTATATTACCGTTGAGGAACTGCACAACTCCCTGATGATCTACGGTGGTGAACTCCACTTCCTTGTCCTTCAGAAGCATTGTGTTTTCAGCTGAAATCATTCCCTTTTTGAGAGTTACCTTGTATTTGGTGCCGAAATTCAGATTGCCAAGGCATAATGCTCTGCCCTGAACAAGAAGAGACGGTCTGTTCTCCTGTTTCGATGAGAGGTTCTGAACATTTATATACTGGGCAAGGACTGAAGGAGCGTTTTTCTGACTTTCCATTTTGCCTGACATGATTATGCATGAGGTTGCAGATCCTACAGTGTTTTCCTCTGTTACTCTTGTAACATCAAGTCCGCCGGCTCCGGAAGCCGCTGATGCCGTATTTCCGGTGAGCACTGCTGCTGCCACCAGTAAAGATAACTTTGATAATTTCATGGTACCCTCGAATTTGTTATTACCGTGCTTAAAGTAATGACTGAAATATAGTCACTCATATGTCGCATTTTAACGCACATTGCCTACATATGAGGTTTAATTCATTTCATCATACTTTTGATTTTGATCATTGTCACATAAATTAACAAAATCGGACTCCGGCTACTTATTTTTTGTACAGTGTAATCAGTAACACCAGTAACACGTACACTGCATTCAGCGGCGGAACGTGAGACGCTCCAGAAAAATATTTAATGAAAAAAATGTATTTAGAGCGCGTCATGAGCAAATCGTGTAGAATTGTGCAAATCGTGTAGAATTAGAAAATTTTTTATATCAGCAGGGTCTGTCGGACTGCGACACGGTGTCAGCGGTCTGAAAGCCGGCGAAGCGGAGATTTGAAGGACGGTTTGCCCGGGGTGTAAAGGACAGAAAAAATTATTTCAGACTGGAAAAAATTTTTTTCGGTCCCTGAGATGCGACCGGATAATCCGCCGCATTCAAGCAGTCATTCTGCTGATTGAACATATCCTGTCCCGGAAAACCCGATCCTCGCGGACGGCTGTCTCCGCCTTTTCTGCAAAGACGCTCTTTGCGGATCTGCAGAAATTGACAGATAAGCCGGTTCAGGAAAGTATTTCGCTGCTTTACGGCTTTTATGCAGCGCTGCTGAATTTACATAGGTAGAAAAATGAAAAAGAAAATTATCGCACTTGCCTCTTTAACCCTGCTTGCGGTTTCATCCGCCTCTTTGGCTTTTTTCTTTTCAGATTCGGAAAAGGAAAAACTCAATCCTGTTCTGAAATCAGAAAAGGATATCACTGATGATTTAATCACCAGAATGCTGGACAACAGTCTGGAGTCCCTTACCATCGGATACAGTTTTACAAGATGTGCCGACATGAATGAGAGCAACTCATCCTGGATCCAGAGTCAGCTGCGCACAAACCCTTTCAAGAAGGCAAACAAGCGCAGGCAGGTGAAGGAGTTTAAATTCGAAATCAGATTCACTCCGGAGGTTAAATCTCTTGCCTGCGCCTTCGGCGGTTTTGACGACTCAAGAAAGGAGAGTATTTTCCGTGATCTTGCATCCGTCAATATCAGGGATACATCGGGCATCACCGACATGAAGGGTATTTTTTACGGAGCCACGTCATTCAATCATCCCGTCGGAGACTGGGATACCTCGAAGGTTACAAGTATGGTTGTGGCCTTTGCCTATGCAAAATCGTTCAACCAGCCTCTGGAAAAATGGAACACTTCATCGGTAACCAGCATGAGCGGAATGTTTCTTCATGCCGTGAACTTCAACCAGCCTTTGGGAGGCTGGAACACATCTGCTGTCACGGATATGTCAGGAATGTTCATAAACGCCGCCAGATTCAATCAGCCTCTGGATAAATGGAATACATCATCGGTAACCAACATGAGCAGCATGTTTGCCGCGGCGAGAAGTTTTAACAGTCCTCTGGAAAACTGGGATACGTCTAAAGTGACTGACATGAGCAGCATGTTTGCTCTAGCCCAGGCTTTCAATCAGCCGCTGGATAAATGGAATACCTCATCCGTGCAGAATATGGAAATGATGTTCTCCGGCGCAATTTCCTTCAACCAGTCCATCGAAAAATGGGATCTGTCAAAGGTTACGAACATGAATGATATGTTCAGGGAGGCCAGGGCATATACTCACCCGGTTCCCGAGAAGGCAAGGCAGCAGTAGAAAGAACCGGACCGCTCTCTTAGCATGGCGGGTGATGCTGCCGTAAGACGGATAAATAGCCTCCGTCTTCACAATCTGATCCTTTCAAAGCATCAGGATATTTACCGGAGGCATTCCTGTGATGACGTGATTTTGTACTTTCGCATCCTCTGATGATCCGGCGTGTGAATGTTTTTTTGAATACCATTAATCAGTGCAAAGGAGATAAAGGCAATGAAATGCACCATAATCAGTCTTGCAGCAGCGCTTTTTCTGTTTTCCGGCTGCTCATCCACGGGAGACCGGAATTCTTCAGGATGGCAGGGACGATCCGGTTATGCCTCCTGCGTTCGCACATCATCGGATAAGGATGTGACACTTTCAGCAGACAATATCAGTCTTCAGAAAAATGACAAGGGATGCTTCGGCGGCGACAGCGCCCTGTGCGATATCCGCATATATCAGATAATGACGGAAAGTTTCAGACACGGCAACGGCGGCGCCTCAGGACCGCTGAAGTCATGGGGACCATCTTCCCATAAGGGAAATCTCAGAGGAGTTATCGACAGTCTCGACTATATCAGGTCGACGGGAGCCAATGCAATATGGCTCACCCCTGTTTTCAAGACTCTTCCTGTTGACGGACAGGACTGGACCTATGACAAGCTGGACGGAACAGGATATTACACTTCTGACTATTTCAGCGTTGATCCGAAATTCGGAACGAAGGAGGAGCTTGCCGAGCTTGTAAATCAGGCTCATGCCAGAGGTATTTATGTGTTCCTGGACGGTGTTTTCGGACATGCCAAAATTAACGTGGCAGTCAGAAGTCCGAAAGGAAATGAACTTAAGCTGTCAGTACGCTGTATAGACAGCTACGGTAAAATTGACAAAATCCCCCTGAAAGAAACCCGGTGCTTCGATACCGCTGAATCCCTGCCTTTCCTAAAGGAGGTCGCATCCTACTGGATTAAAGAAGTCAAAATTGACGGATGGCGTCTTGATCAGGCATATCAGGTGACAAATGAATTCTGGAAGGAAATTTCTGACGAGGTGGCAAGAACATCAAAAACAGTCACCTACAGAATGAACGGAAAAAACGTGCATCCTCTCGGCTACATGGTCGGAGAAATATGGTCTGACAAACCAAAGACAATCGAAAGAACGGTGTTTAAAAACAACGCTCTGGCAAGTGCCTTTAATTTTCCTCTCAGAGCTGAACTGGTGAAGGTTCTGGCCACCAAGGGAAATATGTCCGACAGTAATTCCTGCAGTCAGCCGGCAACTGAACTTCAGAACAGCTACAGGATGATGCAGGGGTATACTGAAGGCTCCATGCCTAATATGTTTCTGACAAATCATGATGTCCTCAGATTCGGTGATCTGCTTCAGCGGGCAGGGTATGAGGAAGACGGTGTTCACGGCAGATCATATTTTGATGCCCATCGTGCGGCTCTGAGCTTTCTGGCTGCCTACAGCGGACCGGTTACCATCTACTACGGCGATGAAACCGGTGATGAAACGTTAAATTTTGTTATGCAGCCGGATGACTGCGGAAAGCTGGATATGTGCGATGATCATGTATCCCGTACCGACGGGCATGTTGACCGGCTCTCGCCTGATGAGGAAAAACTGAAGAATGATGTCGCCGCCATGCTCAGACTTCGTGATTCTCATAAAGCTCTAAGCCATGGTCAAAGGATCCATCTGTTCAGCGATCACGGCATCTTTGTTGATTTCAAGCGCTACAGAGATGACATGATAATCTATGCGTTGAATGCAGGCACATCCGACAGACAGGTTACTTTGGATGACAGCGTGTGGGGCAGACTTGGACTTGAGTCCTGCACGGTTACATCCCTTAACGGCTCCGTTATTCAGGGCAGTGTGATGACTCTTCCTGCGCTTTCCGGAAGCTTCTATGAGGTCAGATGCGCCAGGACCGGAGATTAGAGCGGGGCGGCTCTGAAAAGAAGCAGATCCTGCCTGCTGTTCAGACAGCTCTTTCAGGCAGGATTTTTTTTTGCGGTATTTGTTAAAAAATTTTCCGGGGGAGACGGTACCGATGCCGGACCCGTAAATTCCGGAATTGAAGTTTCTGCCGGAGCGCGTATGAGCGTGCGAACCTGGCGGCATTTCTCGATCGATGTTTATTCGTCCCTGTGAAATTTTTACTGAAAAATGTGTTTTTTGCTGAAAAGACTGCAGTTCTAAAGTCTTTGAAGAAATCCTTCCCGTCATGTTCGTTGGGCAGGATATTGCTAACTTGAATTTTGAGACTCAAATTTTGCTTTGAAAAATGTTATCATAGACAAGCTGATTGTTTTTTAGGAGTTTGATATGAAATCAGTACAAGTTGTTGTTGCAGCCGCTTTGATGCTGGCTTTTTCATCTGCAAATGCAGCAGGTTTTGAAGGATTCTTTGGTGACGGTTATCATTATTCGGTAAAAATTTCAAAAAATTCTGACGGCACGTATAAGATGGATTACGGTGATTCAATGGGTGCTGAAAATATTATTGAGTGTACAGCCACTGCCAAACTTAAAGGAGACAGGCTGGTACTCGTAACAGACAGAGACTGTAAAGAAATCGAGATTGACGAAAATGAGAACAGTAAGGTCATAAGAAAATTCACAAAGTCTGACAAATCTGAATATGTTATTACTGAAGCAGGTATTGATGAATACTACGAGGGCAATCCCGATGATGTCATAAATTTTGAAAGGATTGTTGAATAAACTTAATCGCAGATCCATTAAAGTTTGATTCGATCTTTTTCCGTCCGGATCTTCTGCATTCAGAAAAGACTGAATTTTCATGGATTTTGGCGGTATGGTGCGTGAGTTATCGTAAAGAGCTTGCGCACTTTGTTTTTTGGGGGATTTGCAAAACTCAGCTGGTAATATTTAGGATGATTTATTTCAAATATGCAGAACTCATCGGTTTGGAATAATTATTTGCAGGGTTTTAGAATTAACCTCGCTACTATCATGTTATTCTCAGACATACTGATACTCAAGGATTTGTGTTCGTATAGCCACCTGTGCCACCGCTGAAATGCAATTTTAATGACGGGAACACTACGAGCCAAAGTTCAGTCGTCTAGTCAGTGTTGCTCCAACTGGAATTTGTAAAGAACCAAAATAAGTTGGTAATAATCATTAATGTTATTTCGAAATATCAATAATCTTTAGAAAGATATATTCATCATCGTTGAATCCATATGCCTTTCTTCTCATCGTTTTGATCTTATTGTTGAAGCCTTCAACCATTCCTGAAGATATATTATATCTTGCATGAGAAATTATTCCTTGCATGTGTTTTTTCAGGAAGTTTGCATACCTGCAGAAATGCACGTTTTCTGTATCTCTGCATAGGGTTATTGCCTTGGTTACCTGGTTCTTCATCTCGTATGCTGTCTTGCTTTCGAAGCTGCTTTTGAGCAGATCTTTTATCAGTTCGGCTGTTATCAGCAGATGGTTGTCCTTAATTATTTCATCCAGTCTGCTCTCGTTTCCACC
>JAEEOK010000125.1 GCA_016284235.1 Succinivibrionaceae bacterium | reverse complement strand
AGAATTGTTAGAAAAAATTAATTTTGTACCAGATCATCAACTTACCGTAAATTAGATTTACTGCAAAAAAATTGAGGACTGTACCATATGTACAGAAACCTCAATGATTGTGTTTAAGATTTAAGGCTGTTTGAAAGGAGACGGCATGGGGAAAAACGAAATTTCTAAAAATGAAGTCAGAGTTATAAAAATTGGCCCTCAGGCACTGTATGAATTCATTTATGAAAAGTTTGTTGAAATGCAGGGTGAACTTCTGGATGTTAATTCTACAGATGTTTCTGATTATTTTGACATCAGCTTCGAGAACGGAGAGTTTATATTCTGTGCACTGAAGTCAGAGGACGAGAATGGCTGTTTTCTTTCACTTCCGAAGGATGTGAATTTGAAAAAAATAATGCAGAGCATACCGGATACGTCATCCTCGCTGTTTGGCGGCGGGAAGCACTACCGGAAATATACTGTCGATGAGCTTCTGAATCTTTCAAAGGAGCAGAGCTGATATGCGCTGGCAGCAGGCTTAAATATTCTTGCTTCCGGGTAAATGTATTGTTTATCATTACTTAAACTTGCCGATATTGATGACAGGGCTCAGCCGCATGAGTGCCGGATAGCGGCATTCCCGCCTTATCAGTGAAACATTCAGGATAACCGTATGATAATTCAGACCGGATTGAGAACAGACATTCCTGCGTTTTACAGCAGATGGTTTATGAACCGTATCAGAGCCGGCTTTGTTATGGTCCGCAATCCGTATAATTTCCACCAGGTGACACGGTACAGACTTGATCCCGAGGTTGTGGATCTTATCGGGTTCTGCACTAAAAATCCTGCTCCCATGCTCAGTTCCGTATCCTCTCTCGGCTGCTTTTCCCAGTACTGGTTTGTTTCAATAATTCCGTACGGCACTGATCTTGAACCTTATGTCCCTCCGGTTAAATCTGTTGTCAGATCCGTCATTCAGCTTGCGTCCGTTCTTCCATCCGGCTGTGTTGCGCTTCGCTATGATCCGGTTGTTCTTACCAGTGTATATACAGAGGAAGTACACTATAAATCCTTTGATTCAATTTGCCGGTGTCTGAAGGGTTCGATTGACACAGCTGCTGTCAGCTTCATCAGTGAATATCCCAAGCATCAGTACACATTTCCTCAGCTGATGACAGTGCCTGTGGATGTGAGGAGAAGGATGATAGTCAATTTTACAAGAATTGCATCCGGTTACGGGATAACCGTAAAGCTCTGCGGAGAGAATTTTTCATATTTTTCTGATCTTCCGGTAAAGTTCGGTGGATGTCTGACATACGATTTGTATGAGAAGGTTATTGGTTATCCTCTTAAAAGGGAGAAATACCAGAGGCTTAGAAGCTGCGACTGCGTTATGGGGCATGATATTGGAACCTATAACTCATGTCTTCATATGTGCAGGTACTGCTATGCCAACTATCTTGAAGATGATGTGAAGAGCAATGCCAAAAGGCACAATGAAAATTCTCCGCTGCTTATCGGTGAAATCTTGCCGGAAGATCGGATAACTTCTGCCCGGCAGTCAACACTTAAAAACGGACAGAATTCTTTGTTTTAACTGGAATTTCACAGTTAAAATCCGTCATTTCACTAAATTAGTAATCTGATTTTTTTACAGCAAATCGGTATCCCCTTCCATTCTTCATCGGAAGCTTCCACTGATGTTTGTTTCCGTGCTGAATTACGGATTTCTGTCTGATCCCATCAGCAAAAAATCTCATGACTGCCTTCTCTTGAAGGACTCCGTTCAAAAAATGTATTGATACACTGCTGAAACTCAAGACATTTCATAATGTGTTTACATTTTTGAACTTAAAATTTTAAACATTGATAACTTTACGATTCATCATGTAGATCCTGAAACAATTTTTTTCTTAACTAATCCTATAAAATCATCGGTTCCACCGCAGCATCGGATTTGATTTTGGTCTTATGTCTTGTGCGATGCTGAAATCTGAATTAACAAAGGATTGGCGAGTTTATTCTTGGCTGCAGCGGTTTCGTCCTTAAGAGCGTTTAAACCCAGAAAGTTTTTTGAGTTGCTTAAAGATCTCCAGTAATGGAGGGAGTTTTGCCGGTATGTCCTCATTGACACGTGCTGCTTCAAGATCGGTGGAAATGATGTTCATAAATATATATGCAGTTTCAGGGCAAACTTGATGGCAAAGCCTGTCATCAGCTATATCCTGCCTGATGCATCTGTTTTGAGAACTCCGGTCTGATTGCTCACTGCTGGGGTTATTTTTTTATTTTTCAGCTTCCTGCTCCTGTATGAATTTTCTTCTGCTCGTTAAGATCAAATAAGATAGCTCTCTACAGTATCCTTCTGCTGAGTATTAAACGCTTTGATAATTCCCCCCGCTGACCCTACTTTGCTCAGTGCCATGGTCAGTAACGTTTTTTTGCATTCTCGTGGATTGAATGGTTACAGCTTAACGCTGTCATCATGTCCGTGAATGGCGGCATCAGAAGCTTCCGCCTGTATTTGCCGAGTCATTAAGATTTGCGCCCGTTGCTGCAGCAGAATAAGAAACTGCATCCATTATGATCGTCATATTTTCTGCAATTCTGCTAGTGAATTCGTCAGAGCAGATGTATCGGCAGAAAGCCTGATGGTGCTGTCGTTCATTTTGAAACTCATGAAATTAAAAAAAAGGACCTCTTTAGAGAGAGCCTTTTTACGATGTAAAATCTTACTAATATCTTCCTATTCTTGGTTGGTAATTATAGTTGCAGGCAGAACCGGAGAACATGTATCTTGTACCTTTAATTCTAATGCTAGCTAAACTCCAATTACTAATGTCCTGACTGAAGGATTCTGCATCTTTGAACATCTCGCGCATATCAGTAACCTTTGAAGTATCCCAGTTGCCGATTGGCTGGTTAAAGGATGTTGCTCCACTGAACATATCACTCATATCAGTAACCCTGGAAGTATCCCAGTTGCCGATTGGCTGGTTAAAGGAATCTGCTCCACGAAACATTTCACTCATATTAGTAACCTTGGAAGTATCCCAGTTGCTGATTGGCTGGTTAAAGGATTTTGCATCTTTGAACATACCACTCATACTAGTAACATTGGAAGTGTCCCAGTTGCCGATTGGGGCATTAAATTTATTTGCTTCCGCAAACGTTCTTATCATACTAGTTATATTAGAAGTGCTTTTTATATTAACATACTCAAGGTTTCTACAACCTTCAAAAGCTCCATCTAGACTATGAACATTCGGGCCTAAAATAATTTCAAATTCAAGTCTTTTTAGAACTCCTCTACCATTTTGAGCTGGATTACCAGGGTAAAAAAAATCAAAATATATATCTCTAACTCTATCTCTATCTCTAGGTGTGACGTAAACCTCGTATAATGTAAAATAATCGGCAAAAATAAAAGGGTTTAAATTCTGACAATCAGCAAACTCATAATTAATTGTTAACGAATCTAATTCATTTTTTCTTATTTGATTAATTAGTTCGATATTAATATCTTTAATAGAATCCAATACTGGATTGCTATATGATTTGTTATGAATAATGGCAATATTACATATATGAGGATCTATGTAATTCTTCAGTTCACTAAATGTATTTTTATTGCTATTTAAGAATGAAATATAATCTTCACTGCTTAACATTGATAGTAAATTCAGAGAATCGTTAAATGATTCAATGTTATTAAATTCAAAAGTATCCAGTTTGATTTTCATGTTAGGATCATAGAATGATATGACACCCAGCATCATGTTTTTTACAGTCAAATTTTCAACTTCTGATTTTTTTGAATATTTTTCAAGAATTTCAGCCTTGTCATTGCTGCCAAGAATTTTGTACCAGTTTACAAGATATTCATATATTTTCTTGAAATCATCTTCCTGTATTCTTGGATCTTCAGAATTTTCATATGTTTTGAGCAGTTGTTTAAAAAATTCTGCCAAATCCTCCGGATCGCTGTAGCCTTTGTTCTTCCAGTAAAAATTATGATCATTTGAATTTTTCTGAAGTTCGCTGAGCATTCTGAAGTAGACAAATTCATCAAAGAAATTTTCCTGTTCATATTTTTCAAAAAGAGAAGTTACGTCCTGCCACCCCTCTTTTTTGAAAAACTCAGTCAGTTTGCCTCTGCCAAGGTATTTTTTCCCTATTTCGCTATTCTGTCCTAGAGCAGAAACCAGTTCGCTAAGCGTGTAAACATATAGTTTTTCTTTGTCGGCTTTTTCAAATACCAAAGACTCTGAAAACGCTTTTCTCCTGTTTCTGACAGATTGCCTCCATTTGAAGAATTTTCTCCGGGAACAGGCAGACTTTCACCTTTGCACCATTTTTCCACTTCTCTCCAGGTCCATCTGCGATTAGGATTAGACAGATCATTCCTGTTGGAGATATCCTTATATGTGAGTCCCTTAATCAGATTGACAAGCGCCTTTGGAAAATCATCAGTGAAAGGAATGCTGCTGACTGATTGCATTGCGGCATGCTCTTCTGCTGAAATATTTTTTCCAAACGGTGTGTCACCTTTGAAAATTTCATAAAGACTGATCCCAAGTGAATAGTAATCTGATTCTTCCACCCATGAGCCATTTAAAGCTTCAGGAGCACAGTAATCCCTGGTAAACCCTGTTTTGGACATGACCACACTGTCACCTGTTTCAAGTACCTCGCTTATTCCAAAGTCGATTATCTGAATGTGATTACCGTCATTGGTCACCATCATGTTCCCGGGTTTTATATCTCTGTGAATGATCCCCTGACTGTGGAGATACTTGAGACCGTTAATAACATCCGGTACAACTATGTCCCTGATTTGCTCAAAGGACAATTTTTTTCCCTGAAGGCTTTGATTGACAAACTGCGGAAGAATAATGCACGGGTAGCCGTTATATTCGCCATAGTCTATTATTTCTACAATGCTGGGAGATTTCAGCTTTGACAGTTTTTCAAGAACCTCGCGGCTGACTGCGTTTTTGCGCCTGTATACTTTGACGACAACCGGCGCATTGATACTGATATTATGTGTTTCACTGGCATTCTGATCAGGCATGGCAAGGTAGATTGCAGCCTCCCCCGATTGCGTCTGCAGCTTGGCAATAATGTTGTAATGATCAAGAACTTTAGTTCCAACAAGATTTTCAACAGCGGAATCACTATCAGAATTCAGGTTGATACCTGTTTTTCCTGCTCCCACAGGATTGATTAATATTAATGTTTGGTTCATAAATACCCCGCGACAGTTAATGCATCAAGTAATAAATCATTCTTCTTGATTCTAGTCTGTATTAATCACAAATTGCGTTACTTAACTCATAGATCCGGTTTTCCGCTATTAAAATTTGTCATTTTACTGATTCAGGAGTCTGGTTATTTTTAAACAAAAATCTGCATATTTTCTTCCATTCTTCTCCAGGCGTTTTCTGCTGCTTGTTTATCCGCGTTTAGTTACAGATCCTGTCAGATTTCCTCCGGCAAAATCTCACGATGCTAGAGTCATAAAGATGGTGTTTCTAAAAAAAGAGAAATTCTTTCAGCACTCAACCATAATTTAAGAATAGATTGAGAAGTTCACAATCTTTATTCAGACAGAGAGTCAGAAAGGGAGGAAAAAGTAAACCGACTGAAGCTTAAGCGGGAATTCCAGCAGAGAACACTCATGAAGGAATTTGCAGGGAACTGCGCACTTTGCGATACTGGGTGCAGATTCGGAAGAAATGTATTGTGTTTCTGCGGTACCGGCACTATTGCTGAACAGAGTCTTTTTTTAATTTATTTCAGGATGCGTTTTTTCGTTTTCCCTGCCTTTTCTCTGCTGACGGTTCAGTGATGAAATAACAAGTCCCAGGGTTGTAAGTCCGCATCCTGTGAATCCCTTCAGATTAAGCTGTTCTCCGAGAAACAGAAATGCGAAAAGCACTGTTATGGCGGGGCCTGCGTATATGTAGATGCATGTCTTTACCGCGCCTATTATCTTTACGGCATAGTTCCATGAGGCAAAGCATGCCGCGGATGCCACGGCTCCGAGAAAGAGCAGATTTGATATTGACACAGGATCTGCATACCTTGACAGGTCGGAATAATTGATGTTTGAAAACGGAATGAGCGGAAGTATGAACAGCAGTCCCCAAAGAAATACCCGTCTTGTTACAGCTATGCTGTTATAGCCGTAGCTGCTGATTTTTTTTATCGTAATGGAATATACCGCCCAGCTTATGCATGCGAGAATTACCAGCATGTCTCCTGCCGGATGAACAGAGATATCCGAACCCCTGAGGCTGAGCATGGCGATTCCGGTGACAGAGAGAAAAAAACCGGTAATAAACTGCCATGAAAGCGCCTGTCTGTCCCCGTATACGATCCATGAAAGAATTCCGGTGAAGAGCGGGGCGGATGCAACGATTATTCCGACGTTTGAGGCGGATGTCACGGTCAGTGCGTAGTTTTCGAGGGTGAAATACAGGCATATGCCGGTCAGGCCAGCAAGCATGAAATATTTTTCTGTTTTGAAGGAGAAAGTGATTTTCCTGCGGCATACAATGCTCAGAAGACTTATGGCCACGGCAAGTCTGATAATCAGAATTTCAGTTGGAGCGAAGCTTCCTACCAGGTATTTTGTAGAGACATAGGTGATCCCCCACACTGTTGTTGTAAACAGTGCGGCAAAATGACCTGATAATGTATTTTTTTCCATTTTTTTTACTTTTGAATATTGATTATGAACGCTTTAGCGGCGGTTCACATTTGTTCAGTCCGCGTGTGTCAGCGCGTACAGTATATCATATCCTTTATTTTTGCTTTTCTCTTCCTTCAAACATCAGTCTGTATGAAGGGTTCAGAGCCAAGACAGCTTTTCCGCGGCCGGATTTTAAAAATTGTTTCACCGGATGTCTGTCAGAGATGATTTTAAGAAAAAAACTGCAAAATCCGGGGCGGATAACTTTAAATCGATTCTTTCAGAGCACCTGTTGTGATGCTGTATGCATCGCCGGATTCAGCAGATGGATCCTGTCACATATTTATTCTGCGGTGCTGATATAATCATGAGTAGTTTTTGATTTTAGTTTCTGAGGACTGTTAACCGGAAAAAGTTATGATGAAAATTCCTGAAAGCTGCAAATGCCCCGCCTGTGCAGGCTATCTGATTTTTGATATAGCTCTCCAGCGTCTCAGGTGCGACCACTGTTCCAGGGAATATTCCGTCAGCGAATATGAGGATTTTCTCGGGAAGAAGACGGTAAATTCTGAAAATCGCGGCGCGGCACCGGCAAAGGACGGCGGATACCGGCGCAGGGTTATGCGCCGCACATATATATGCAGCACCTGCGGCGGAGAGGTTTCACCGGGCGTTCTGAGTGCATCCGCAAGCTGTCCGTTCTGCGGCAAGCCTATTGTGTTCTCCGACAAAATACTGGATACAGAGGAGCCGGATCTGATTATTCCTTTCATGAAGGAAAAAAAATTTTTTGCCGAGGAATACAGCAAGCTTTTTTACAACCGTCATTTTGTACCCGGTGATTTTCTGAGGGAGGCTCAGGAAAAAAATATCAGCGCCCAGTATTTCCCGTTCTGGATCTTTGATATATCAGCAGGCGGCAGGGCAGAGGCAAAGGCCGAAAAAATATCCCGCAAGGGTGATAAAAAATGGGAGCATACCGTCTTTGAACTAAGCGGCGAGGGAACAGAGGAGTTTTGCGGCATTCCCCAGGACGGAACCGACGAGCTGGATGACGAGCTTTCCCAGAGGCTTGAACCCTTTGACGTGGCAGGATCTGTTCCGTACAGTTTCGCCTACTTTGCGGGACATAATGTCCGGATCGGAAACAGAGGATCGAGAAAAAGCTTTAAGGATGTGGAGCGAAGGGTGAAGGCCTCCCTGGACAGTTTTCTCATATCCGGCGATGATTTTGATGCGTGCCGTATCACTGAAAGAGAATATGTGATAAAACCTGGCAGCATACGTTATGCCATGTTTCCTGTTTATCTGCTGGATATTCCGTGGCGGGGTGAAGTTTTCAAATACGCAATGAACGGACAGACTGGCAGGATAGTGGGCAATTTCCCTGTAAAAAAATTCAACGTGAACATGTGTGTTCTTTTCTTTGCGTGCATTTCAATGCTTCTGATCCTGGGCCTCGGATTTCTTGCAGATTATCTGCCGGGATTCAGCCAGGTTCTGATATTTATTCCTATGCTGCTGGTGATATGCGCCACATGCTATATTCTTGCAAGAACATCACTTCCCTTCTGGTTTGAAAACGGTGTACTTGCCTTGCTTGGCGGTCTTGCCGGTATATCAGGTCTGCTGTCTGCATTTTTTGCGATGTCAGGAAAAGACAGTGATTCAAGAACTGCTGTTTTTGTTTTGTTCTTTATCTTTCTGGTTGTTTTTTTCGGATATCACAGTCTTTTGAAGGGGAGACTTGAGGACGAGGCAAGAGATTCACTGACCGGTCTTGCTCCAAATGCTGATGCATATGCTGTTTCTGAAAAATGCGTTATTTCATCCCGGAACTGCAGGGAAAGCGGCAGATACGTATCTGATTCTAAAAGCATGAGAAAATCATGAATTCTGAGACGGAGGCTTCTGGAACATTCGGAGCAGCCGGGCAGCAAACCGCGGCGCCCGGTATAAGTGCGGATGCACAGGTGGCGGATTTAAGGTATAATTCACACCGGTTTATCTGATTGAGCCGTAAAACCGCGTCAGGACGCTGATTAGGGCATAAAATCAGGTATGGTCTTTCTTGCCAGCAGAGATGGACTTCGGCTTTCTCAGTGACGGCAAATCAGGCTGGTGCATAGACGCAGAGATTGTGGAGTGAACCGTATTGCCGGTCGGCGGCAAGCACCCGCCTGGAGCAGCCTGCAGCTTGCTGCGGGAACTGGTAGAATCCCTGCCTTCAGGCAGAGGAGATGTCAATTTGATAAAAATTATCCTGTAAGGATTTTTTGAGGTTTTTTATGGAAGACAATTCACCAGAGAAAAATATTCCAACCAATTTTATCCGTCAGATTATTGATGAGGATCTGGCGTCGGGAAAGTTCAGCTGTATTAAAACAAGATTTCCGCCTGAGCCTAACGGATATCTTCATATAGGTCATGCCAAATCCATCTGCCTGAATTTTGGGATCGCGGCTGATTACAAGGGTACATGCAATTTAAGGTTTGATGATACCAATCCTTCAAAGGAGGACACGGAATATGTGGATTCAATCAAGGAGGATGTAAAGTGGCTCGGATTCAGCTGGGACGGTGATGTAAGATATTCCTCGGATTACTTTGATCGTCTTTACGGCTATGCGGTTGAGCTTATAAATCAGGGTCTTGCATATGTAGATGAGCTGTCTGCTGATGAAATAAGAGAATACAGAGGCACTCTGACAGCTCCCGGCAGAAATTCTCCATACCGCGACCGCACTCCTGAAGAAAATCTCAGACTCTTTGAAAAAATGCGCGACGGCGGATTTGAAGAGGGAAAGGCATGTCTCAGAGCAAAAATTGATATGTCATCCAGTTTTATCTGCATGCGTGATCCCGTCATCTACCGTGTCAAGTTTCAGAAGCACCATCAGACCGGTGATAAGTGGTGTATTTATCCTATGTATGATTTTACCCACTGTATTTCTGATGCTATTGAGGGTATAACCCATTCCATCTGCACCCTTGAGTTCCAGGATAACCGCAGATTGTATGACTGGGTGCTGGAGCATATCTCTCTTAATTCTCCTGCAAGACCTCACCAGTACGAGTTCAGCCGTCTTAATCTTGAGTACTGTCTCACATCCAAGAGAAAACTGAAGCTTCTTGTCGATGAAGGTTATGTTGACGGGTGGGATGATCCGCGAATGGCAACGATTTCCGGAATGCGACGCAGAGGTTTTACCCCTGCGTCCCTGCGTGAATTCTGCCGCCGCATCGGAGTCACCAAGCAGGAAAATGTTGTTGAAATGTCAGCGCTTGAAAACTGTGTGCGCGACGATTTGAACAATACCGCTCCCCGTGCGATGGCGGTGCTTCATCCCCTCAGAATGATCATTGATAATTATCCGGAGGATAAGGAGGAGGTGCTCAGAGCTCCAAATCATCCTCTGAATTCCCAGATGGGCGAAAGAGATTTGCCGTTTACCCGCGAGATTTATATTGATGAGGCGGATTTCAGGGAAACAGCCAATAAACAGTACAAACGCCTTGTTCTGGGCAAAAATGTGCGTCTGCGCTACGGATATGTTGTTCGCGCCGACAGCTGTGAAAAGGATGAGAACGGAAGAGTAACCTGTGTTCACTGTACGTATTTCCCTGAAACTCTGGGAGCCGACATGCCTGACGGACAGAAGGTGAAGGGAGTTATCCACTGGGTAAGCGCAAAGCATGCTGTAAAGGCAACAGTTAATTTGTATGAATGTCTGTTTAATGTTCCAAATCCGGGCGCTGCGGAGGATTTCCTTTCCACTATCAACAGGAATTCGCTTACAGTGATTGACAGTGCAATGCTTGAATCCTCGCTTAAGGGGGCTAAACCGGGAGTGACATATCAGTTTGAGCGTGAAGGATATTTCTGCCCTGACTCCAGACACTCGTCAGAGGATCATCCGGTTTTCAACCTGACGGTTACACTCAGAGATTCCTTTGGCAAGGCCGAGGCCGGAAAGTAACTGAGCATGTGATTTTTCTGGATTTTGCACAGCATTAATGATAAAGGTGCCGGTACATGGAAAAACCGGCACTTTTTTTGCCTGATCCTGCGATCTTTGATTAAAACGCATTCATGTCCGGCGTATTTGTGAAATGCAAGCTAATGGCGCATTTTGTGAAATGCACGGTAATATTGAATGCATCGTTTTTCTATAATGATACGTGAATTTGCTGCATATCGGGATTATCGGCTTTTTTAATCCTTAGTTCTGTTTTTGAAGAATTCTGGCTGTTTCACCGTTTTCCGCCGACTGCGGCGGTGGCTGGTGTTTAATTTTAAAAATTTCCACAGAATTGAGAAACTGAGATTTATTGCTGTACAGTTCTGTTTCAATTATTGCCGGCACTAAACTTTTTTTTGCACGAGGAGAAGAATCATGTCCCATGAAGATTTCGAGTATCTTAGAAGAAAAGCCGAAGAGGAAAGAAGAAGAAGGGAAATTCAGCGAAGAAAACGTCTGGCTATGCTTAACGGCAGCATAAATGCAACTATGAATTCCATAAGAAATTTGATTGGTGATTACTCCTCCCGGATCCACGGCACCTGCGCCAAAGCAAAAAATAACGGTATCAGCCAGGTGACAGGATCCCAGCAGATTCTCAGTCAGCTCGGCAATTTCCAAAAAAGACTTGACGGCATCCGTATACAGAAGCCCGAGGATGAGGACTATCTGCGCGGAGTACTTGACAGTCTTTCCGGTTTTATGCAGGAAATAAGAAACTGTTCCGTCTCCGTTTCCAATATCGAAAGCAGGATCATAAAATGCTCCGGCATCATCGCCAATATAAGAGACGTGCAGAAAAAAATAGAATCCCAGTTTCGATTCAGCGGCCAGTCCTGCAGCGAAATAGAAGCTGCCATGAAGAATTATGCCGTTGATTCTGTAGCATCCTATAATCAGCTTCTTTCCCGATTTGACGTCCTGAAGAAAAATAATGCCGATCTGGGCAGAAAGTCAATCGATACGGATAACATATCGGAGCTTGAGCAAATTGAATCAGAATTTAATTCTCTTTCCTCCAAAATTGCGGCTGAAGACAGTTCTTTTACAGTCGTTATGGATGATGTCAAGAGCAAATACAGCACGCGCCTTACAAATGAGATTTCCGATCTGATTGAGAAAATTCGGGTCAATGAGGAGATCCGAAGGAAAGAAAAAGCTGATGCCGAAAGCATCGCAAGAAAACAGGAGGAGGACAGACGGCGCTCAGGACTTCAGGAAAAGAAACTGAAGATTATTGAACTTGCCAGGAGGGAGTTTGACGAGCTGCTGGCGGAACCTTTTATTTCATCGAAGATTTATGATTCCATACAGGAACTTCTCAGCAGGTTCAATGTCCTTAAAGATGCTGATAATTTTGAACTCAGCGACGTGTATGCTATCAGTATTCAGCCAAGAATCAAGAGCATTCGCAAGGAGATTGATTCTTACAAGAAGCTTGCTGAAAAATTCAATGAGGAGTATGCGGAGTATATGGTTCTGGCTCAGTACTGCGATGAGGAACCTAAAGATTTTGCACTCAGTGAATCGAGCATCCCTCTGATCCAGGCTGAGATTACAAGACTTCATAAAGCTGCCGCCAGAAAGGATGCCCAGCTTTACACTGCAGAGGCGATTAGAAAATCCCTTGAGGAAATGGGTTACGAGCTTATCGGAGAAGAGCAGGAGATACCTGATTCGATCCTTTCAAGCCGGCTCTACCGTGATTCGAGAGGCAACGGACTTAATGCCATAGTAAGAAGTGACGGAACCGGCAGTTTTGAATTTGGCGCTCTTTCCATGCAGGATCGCGAGCTTACCTACGATGAGAAAAGAAGAGTTGCGGCAGAAACAAAGTCATTCTGCAGCAAGCACAGGAAACTCAATGAAATTCTGGAAGCAAACGGCATGCCGATCAGCAGGCAGGTCCGTATGGCTCCGGTGCCGGATAACGCCATTCTCATAAATGCCAGTTCATTTAATGTAAATGAGGCTGTGCAGAAAGATATAATCAGAAATGAGCAGGCGTCGATGCACAATGCCGCCGCTTCGGAGCAGAATGTGCTTCATGTGGATGAATGACCTGTATCTGCGTTCCCTCCCCGGTGGCGCAGGCGGATGCCAGCTGGTTCTGCCGTTCAGAAAATAGTTGTTGAGTCTTGGAGAATGTTTACAGGAAAAACAGATGCCCAGAAAAAAAATTTGTACCGTATGCGGATGGATAAACAGTCCGTCTGATCCCGAGTGCAGGCGATGCGGGATAGACATTACAGGAATAAAGGCTGTCAACTACAGCGACGAGGAACTCAAAAGACTTGAGAGCAGTTCCGCAAATACAGATCAGAAAGTTGTGCGGGATGACGGACCGCAGCCTGATTCAGCAAAAAATCCTTCAGAAAATAATCCAGTGCCTGAAATTCAGGTTCAGGAGAATGCGCCGTCATCAACTGATGAGTCTGATGTTTCTTCTTCTGAATTTTCAGAAAAAAAGGCTGTCAAAATCTGTCCTAGCTGCGGTGCAGTCAATCCAAGAATAATGCGGAAATGCACCTGCGGCGCTGATATAAGGTATGCGAATATTGAATATATTAATGACGGGACCGCTGCTTCGGCAGAGTCAGGGCAGGATGATTCTATGTCCGCCGCCGGCGGTCATGATGGAAGCGCCGGCTCTCGCAATCAGCAGATAAATGAACAGAACAATAAGCAGTCTTCAGGTGATTCCGGACAGTCAGGAACCCCGGCCGGCGGGCATGAAGGAAGCACCGGCTCTCGCAATCAGCAGATAAATGATCAGAACAATAAGCAGTCTTCAGGAGACTCCGGACAGTCCGGAACCTCCGCCGGCGGTCTGAGAATGATGAAGATATGCCCGAACTGCAAAAGCCTGATGGGTGAAAAAGTCAAGCTCTGCAGCAACTGCTTTGCCGATTTGAGAAATGTAAGTGCCCAGGCTGTTGATCAGTCACAGACTGCTGTTCCTGAGAGAAAGGTATCTGTCAATTCTACGGTTGCTGTTCTTTTTGCACCTGACGGCAGAGAAATTTTCACTGTTAAGCGGAATAATCCTGTTGTTATTCTCGGACGTGAGAATGAAATGGCCTCATACCTTGCTGATTTCAATTATGTGAGCCGTAAACATTGTGAGCTCAAGGTGTATGAAGGTATTGTTGTTATAAATGACGGCGGCAGTACAAACGGAACCTACGTTAACAATAAAAGGATCCAGTCAATGAAGGACGAGCAGCTTAAGGACGGTGATCGCATTTCTCTGGGTGGATTGTGGGATTGCGGTGATTCGGGATGTTTTACCATAAAATATCCTGACAGATGATACGGCTGAATCTGACTGATTATGTTTCGGATGTGCTGATGAGCTGACATATTATATGACTGTTTTTTTTTGATTCGTTATCGGGGATAAACTGGTTTGAACCGCAGCATTTATGTAGGTAATGTTCTTTATCCGGTCAAGGTACTCGGTCCCGGTCTTAGGATCGGAATATGGTTGGTTGGATGCAGCCGCGGATGCAGGTGCTGCATATCCCCTGAATTCAGCAAAAGAGATCCTAAATTTCTTATGCAGGTTTCCAGTCTTGTTGAATGCTTGACAGATCTTGCAAAGACCGGCAGGGTGGATGGAATAACGATTTCCGGCGGTGAACCGTTTGAACAGCCGGAAGCTCTTCGGGTCCTGCTTGATGAACTTTTAAAAATTTCTCAGGATATACTTGTTTATACCGGATTTCTGAAGGAGAAACTTGAATCTCTGGGTTATGCTGATATTCTTTCAAAAATCGGCGTTCTTATTGACGGTCCGTATATTGATGAAAAAAATACCGGATCCTTTATGAAGGGTTCGGATAACCAGCGCATTTTTATTTTAAATCCTCAGCTTCAGACCCTTTATGACGAATATCTGAGGAACGGCCGGAACAAACTTCAGCTGTTCAGAACATCTACAGGCTTTGTGTCTGTTGGAATTGTAAAAAGGGGATTTGCCGATGATTTACATAAAAGACTGCTGAAAAACGGAGTCAGCGTTTCTGATCCGCAGTCTGTTTGAAAATTTTCATTAGGGGAGTGATTATGGCTGAAAACGCACAAAACGATGATAACAAGCCTAAGTGGCACAAAGAACTTCTGATTTTCAACAAAATCAAACCGTTCATTATTATGGAGGGAAATATATTTGATCAGTTTATTTATCCTGAGGATAACGATTATCGGTCCCGCGGGGAAATAAGCGGAATCAACAGTTATCTTTATGCCTTTTTCAAGAATCTGGGATATAAAAATGTCGTCTTCTATAATTTTATCAAAGGATTCTACAATGACTGCGCTGATGAGCCGGTTAAAGAGCTTGAAGAGTTCTGCAATCTTGTAAATGCAACCACTGAACCTTTCCCGGGTCATAAGGATCTTACACATATTCAGGCCAATGTTGATACAGCCACAACCCTAGCCTCCAGAGCTCTGTGTCAGGATCTTGAATCCACGGTTCTTGTTATGGATTTCGCCTCTCGCTATATTATAGGACCGAACAACATGACATACCCTGATGTTATGGCTTTTACAAGGATCCAGCAGATGATGCTTGATGCCAGGGAGGTCAGAGCCGAGAACGGCAGTCTGCTCAAAAATTCTCTTATCCTTCTTGTCAACAAGGTCAATGATCTTCCGGCCTGGCTTTTCCTGAACAATCCTCTTGTTAAAACAATCAATATTCTTCCACCCGGCAAAGAGGAGCGGGAGAGTTATATTGATTCCAAGCTGGAATTTTTCTTTGACAGCGACATATACAGTGAGGATATAAAAAAGTATTCATCCGAGGCTGACAGGGTAGAACTTGACAAACTTAAACAGCGTTTTGTGGGTCTTACAGAAGGGTTTACATATGTTGATCTGCAGGGTTTGCAGAAACTGTGCAAAAATCAGCATTACCGTATTCCCGACTTTTGCAATGTGGTTGATCTCTACCGTTACGGTGTAAAGGAAAATCCGTGGCAGTCTCTTGATATCGAGAAGATAAAGAACGCCAAGGAGAAATTCCGCAGTAGAGTCAAAGGACAGGATCTGGCGATTGATAAGACCCTTGATGTTATCAAGAGAGCAATTACCGGTATGGATGGTCTTCAGCATTCATCCCATACCAAGCCGAAGGGTATTCTTTTCTTCGCAGGTCCCACAGGTACCGGTAAGACTGAAACGGCAAAAACTCTGGCAGAAAATCTTTTCGGTGATGAGAGCAAGTGCATCAGATTTGATATGAGTGAATTCAGTCAGTCGCATAGTGACCAAAGACTGCTCGGAGCACCTCCGGGATATGTTGGATATGAGGCTGGCGGTCAGCTTACCAATGCCGTCAAGAACAATCCTTTCTCCATTCTTCTTTTTGATGAAATAGAAAAGGCTCATGGGACAATTTTTGATAAGTTTCTTCAGATCCTTGAAGACGGAAGAATGACCGACAGTCAGGGAAATACAGTGTATTTCTCTGAAACTGTTATTATTTTTACAAGTAATCTGGGTATAAATGTCGAGGATGAAACCGGCAGAAAAGTCCCGAATGTCACTCCTGACGATCCTTATGATGAAGTCCGCGAGAAGGTTCGGGGGGCTATTGAAAATCATTTCAAATCAGTTCTTAACCGTCCTGAAATTCTGAACAGAATCGGTGAGAACATTGTTGTTTTTGATTTTATCAGACCCGATGTTGCGGTGGAGATTCTTCAGGCTCAGCTGAAGAAGATTGTTGTAAATATGCGTCAGAACAAGAATATAGAGCTCACTTTCAGCGACAACGCAATGATGCAGCTGAAAACACTTGCCCTTAAAAATCTTGCAAACGGCGGCCGAGGTATCGGCAACATTGTTGAAACTTATTTTATTAATCCGCTTTCAAGATTTTTGTTTGATAAAGAGGTCCTTTCGGATGCCTCGGTTACGGTCAATCAGATTGTAAAAGAAAACGAGGAGCAGATTAAAGCAGAACCCCTCGGAAAGCTGGTAGACTCCATGCTTTGCGATGTGAAGCGCTAATGACATTCGAATTTGGGCAAGTCTGTTTGAGAGGTACTTATGAAAATTGCTGTTCAATGTGAGACGGGGCTTGGAAAGGTATGCTGTGAAGATCATGCACTGTACTACGATTACACGAATAGTCAGTCAATTCTTTTCAACCGCGTAAGAAAAGAGCTGGAGATCAACACTCCGTTTCTGATTGGAGTTGCTGACGGAGTTGGCGGAAATCCAGGAGCTCATGAAGCTTCACGGTTTGCTCTGTGCGGATTGACCGATTTCAGTCGACGGATATCTGAAATTTCAGCTATGAAGGAGCTTGAATCAATTCTCAAGGAACTCAATGGCAGACTTATAGATTATTCTTCCGGGATTCGGTTCAAGGAGACTATGGCTACAACTTTCAGTGCCATATATGCCAATTCTGAAAAAGCCTATTATGTCCATACAGGCAATACCAGGATTTCAGTCATGCACTCCCGGTACCTCAAACAGTTGACAACTGATTTTACAACTTATCAGTTTCTGCTTGATCATGGACAGCCCGAGGCTGCGGAACGGTGCAACAAATGTGAGATTATTAGCTGCATGGGAGGCGGTGGTCCTGAAAATCTGACGAGAATACAGGCAAATGCGATTTATGATGCGGGTAAGTGTCCGAAACTTGCCGTGCTGACCAGTGACGGCATTCATGAGTTTGTTGATTTGGACTGGATGGAGGAGCTGCTTGCTGATGACAGTGTTCCAGATTTGATAAAAACCGATAAATTGATTGAAAAGTCGCTTGAAAACGGATCTGCTGATGATAAAACTGTTGTTATCATCAGATTCAGGAATGTTTAGAAAGATATGATTTTCCGTCTTTGCTTCAATCAGCTTTTTAGGCTTTATCTGGTCGTGCAGTAAAAACACGACCTTTAAGGTGTGGTTAATAAGGCATAAAATTAGGTATAGTCTTTCTTGCTAACATATATGGACTTCGGCTTTCTCGATGACGCACATCAGGTCAGGGCATAGCCGCAGAGATTGTGAAGTGAACCGTACTGCCTGTCAGCAGCAAGAATATTCCGGGAGCAGCATGCTGTTGGAACTGCTGTGAGTTCTCTGCATTAGGCAGCGGGGAGAGATGGCAAGTTGCTGTACTGCTGTTTTAAGCGATTGTCTTTTTTTTAGAATTTGTTCTGTATGGTTGATTTTTGTGCTGTAGAAAATGAGTCTGCTTGATATTAATCTCTTCATTTCCTCATTTTAATGGATTAAAGATCACATTTTTTTTATAATTACTACGTTCTATTGATTTTGTTATTGGTTTTTGGGGACGAAAATGGCGGTTGTTGGTCTTTTTTACGGCAGTGATACGGGTAATACTGAAAAGGTGGCAGAAAGAATTCAGAAGGAACTTGGAGCCGATCTTGTTGATTTGTACGATATTGCCAAGGCTAAGAAGGAAGATTTGGAAAAGTATGATTTTCTGATTTTAGGTACACCTACCTGGTATACCGGAGAACTTCAGTCCGACTGGGATTCATTTATGCCTGAGTTTCAGAAAATCGATCTTACTGACAAGGTTGTAGCTCTTTTCGGTCTTGGTGATCAGGAAGATTACAGTGACTATTTTCTTGATGGCATGGGTATTCTTAAGGAACTAGTTCTTTCTAAGGGTGCTGTTTTGGTTGGAAAATGGTCTACCGATGGCTATAGCTTCGGATCGGAAAAAGCTCTTATTGATCCAGAACATTTTGCAGGCCTTGCAATAGATGAGGACCGCCAGTATGAGCAGACTGATGAAAGAATCAGCAGGTGGTGTGCTCAGATTACAGAGGAAATGAGTCTTAACCTGTTCAAATAATTTTGGCTCTGTTATAGAATAGTGTTGATCCTAGAATCAACGCAGTACATCGTTAAGTTATTTGGACTAAAAATTTATTTTTTAAGTTCAAAAATATAAATACATTATGAAATGTACTGGTTTTCTGTTGCATCAATACTTTTGTTGAACAGAGCCATAATTTTTGCTAATCATCTTTTTAACGTAACTTTCCTCATTATAAAATCTCCTGTCTTGTGACCTCCTGCAGACGGGCGCGGGATGTTGAGACAAGACAGGTTTGATGATCTTCGACGGTAGAG
>JAEEOK010000124.1 GCA_016284235.1 Succinivibrionaceae bacterium | reverse complement strand
TTATCAATATGGATGATACCTGGACAAATCTTCCGGGCTATGCAAGTGAGGTGTTTGTTGCAAACCACGACAACGAAAGAAACTCTGCAGGAACCAGCTATCTGAATTTACAGAGCAACGGATGGGCATTCCAGCTGGCTCAGTCCTTCATGGTTGCATATCCTTACGGTACAGTACGTCAGATTTACTCAGGCTATCAGTGGTCTGATCACGATCAGGGCGGTCCTCTCTGGGCTGAACGCTGCCAGGGCGGATGGCACTGCGAGCATCGTGACTCAATTGTAAATAATGCTGTAGGCTTTGCACGTGCAACCCGTGGCGAGTCAGTTTCATCAAAGGGTGCTGAAGGCAAGTTAATATGGTTCAACCGCGGCAAGAAGGGTTTCTATGCTCTGAATGCAGGTGACAATGATATTACCAAAACCTTCCCTGTAACCGTACCTGACGGACAGTACTGTGAAATTCTGCAGCAGGATGACAAGTGCGGCGGTCAGCAGGTTACTGTTTCCGGCGGAAAGGCAACAATTACAGTCAAGGCTCACAAGGCAGCTGCAATCTGTGTTGATCCGGGCAGAAACGGATTCTGCGGCGGCGATGCTATTGATCCGTGCGACAAGGATCCAAACGGTAAGCAGTGCGTCTGCAAGAGCAATCCTGGTGCTGCAATGTGCGTAGGTGATCGTTACTATGCAGGTTCAAGCAACAACTGGAAGTTCACCAAGATGACATATAATGAGGGTGCCAAGGTTTGGACTCTTGATCTTGATCTTACAGGAAAGGGTGATGCAAACGGTCCTCAGCGCTTCAAGATTACTGATCAGGCATCATGGACCGGTACCGTATGGGGTACAAAGGGAGGCAATACTCTCTGCTCCGATCAGGTATCCTGCACAGATGTTGATATCGACGGTAAGTCAGGAAGGTTTACTCTGACTGTTGACAGCAATAATGTCTACAATCTTTCCGGTGAGAGCGTATTTATTGCATCCTTCGGTTCGCAGGTAGACGGACTTTCTGTAAGATTCAACAATACTACAAACGGTTCCGGTGTATCCTACCAGTGGGATTTTGGTGACGGCAGCGGCTCTAACGAGGCTAACCCTACCCATGTTTATGACAGAACAGGTACCTACAATGTAACATTGAAGGCAACAAAGGGTGACAAGACTGTTACTGCCAACGGCAGTGTATATGTAAGCGGCGAGTGCCAGCCTAAACTTTCAGCCCTCTACTATGCCGGTTCAAGCAACAGCTGGAAGCATCAGCCGTTCACTTTCAATTCTGACAGCTGCCAGTGGGAGATTTCTGTAAATCTTACAGGAAGTTCCGACAAGGGCGGTGCACAGCGCTTCAAGGTTACCGATCAGCCTAACTGGAATGGCAAGGTATGGGGTAAGGGTACAGGTAATACTCTCTGCTCCAACCAGGCAACCTGCGGTGACGTAGCTCTGAGCGAGGTCGGTCAGTATGTGATTGCTGTTAAGGATTCTGATATGAGCTACAAGCTTGTTGCCGAGTCTACAGAGAATCACGCTCCTGTAGCCGCATTCAATGCTGTTACCGACGGACTGACTGTTACCCTTACAAGCAACTCTTCAGATGCTGACGGTGACAATCTTGAGCTTACCTGGAATCTCGGTGACGGAACTACCGCAACCGGTTCAGCTGTAACTCACACCTACGGTTCTGACGGTGAGTATACTGTAAGTCTGGTTGCAAATGACGGCAAGACTGATTCTGCAGCTGCTTCCAAGAAGGTAAAGGTCAGCTATGATGTTATTCATGCAAATCATGATGCTTTGTACTTTGCAGGTACCGCTAACAAGTGGACTCATGATGCAATGACCTTCGATCCAACAACCGGAAACTGGTCTATCGATCTTGTTCTCTCCGGTGAGGGTGACGGCAACGGACCACAGCGCTTCAAGATCACTGATAAGAAGGGCTGGACCGGTAATGTCTGGGGTGATGCAGGCAACAATACTCTCTGCAACAATCAGGCGTCCTGCGGTGATATCCAGATTGACGAGGTTGGCAATTATACCCTCTACGTCAACGATACCGATATGACCTGGACTCTTGAAAGTCAGGGCGGTTTTGCAGCAACTCACAGTGCCATGTACTATGCCGGAACAACAAACGGCTGGACTCATGAGCCAATGACTTTTGACAGCGAAACTGGCAACTGGTACATCGACCTCTATCTGACCGGTGACGGTGACTCAAACGGTGCTCAGCGCTTCAAGATAACTGATTCAGACGGTTGGAAGGGAACTGTTTGGGGCCAGGGTTCCGGCAATTCACTTTGCTCAAACCAGGCTTCCTGCCCAGATGTCAAGATAAGTAAGCAGGGTAACTACAGATTGTCTGTAAATGACAAGAAGTTAACCTGGACATTGACTGCGAATTAATAGTATTTAACTCCAAGTAAGTTTTGTTTGACCCTAGATTCGCTCTAGGGTTTTTTGTTTTTTGGATCTCTGTGAATGACGTGAATTAGCTGTATAATCATTGATGTATAAGGCTTGTACAGTCAGATCAGAATTCAAGACGGAGTTTTTTATGAATGAGTGGGAAAAAAGCAAGGCGGGATATCTTTACAATCCCAACGATCCTCAAATATCTTCCATGCGTCTGAAATGTATGGATTTGTGCTATGAACTTAATCAGTGCCGTCCTTCAGAGCAGGAGAAAATACTAGGGTATCTTCAAAAGATTATCGGCTCTATTGCCGGATCCTGCGAAGTGACTCTTCCTTTTCGTTGTGATTACGGTTTCAATATAGAATTCGGCAAAAATTTTTATTCGAATACAAATCTTGTGATCCTGGATGCCGCTCCTGTTGTTTTCGGCGACAATGTGCTTATCGGTCCTAACTGTGTATTTACCACTGCAACACATCCTCTTGACAGGATTCAAAGGAACAGAGGTCTTGAGATTGCCAAGAGTATAACTGTAGGTCACAGCGTTTGGTTCGGTGCCAATGTTACTGTACTGCCCGGAGTTTCAATCGGCAGCAATGTTATTATCGGGGCGGGAAGCGTGGTCACAAAATCAATACCCGACGGAGTTATAGCATTTGGCACTCCATGCAGGGTTGTCCGGACAATTACCGAGGCTGATAAAGCCAGATACTCGGAGCCTGGTAGCTCCGGCGTATGCTGAAATTATGTGAAAACTGTTCTTAACGCTGTTTTCTTCTCAGTTTGAAAGCATCAGGACTATACTTCTTGCTTTAACAGTATATGTGCCGTCGATTTCCGGTTTGTTCGGGGAGTACAGCGTCACGTCCTGCGGAGGCTGGAGACTTGTGTCAATGCATCTGACCCATTTTGAATTTTTTGAATTTGGAATCTCCGGCAGTGTTACATTTAAATCCTCCCAGTAGTTATTAATGTAGATGTATACATACGTTTTGAGAAGGATAGCGTAGTACATCATGCCTACCGAGTGGGAAGTCGGTGAGAGATCAGGAAGATGCGGTTTTACACCATGGAGTGTATGCTGGCTTGCTCTTAACTTTTCATGAAGAGTCACTATGTCTGATTCATCATTCGGATCTCCGAATTCAGTCTTTGCACGTATGAGCAGAGACGTGAATCTGAGCATATTTTTCTGCATCTTGTTGAGCTTCCAGTTCATGTAGGAGATTTCATTATCCTGGCAGTATGCATTGTTGTTGCCGCGCTGGGTCCTGAGAATTTCATCACCCATGAGAATCATTGATGTTCCGATTGAAAAAATGTTCATGAACATCATGTTTTTTGCCTGTCTCAGTCTGATTTCATTGATTTCAACACTGTCAGTTTCTCCTTCAACTCCGTTGTTGAAACTGAAGTTGTAGTCAGCACCGTCGATGTTGTTTTCGCCGTTTTCCAGATTATGTTTTTTGTTGTAGCTTACAAGATCCCATAATGTGAATCCGTCATGGCACGTAACGAAATTAAGACTTTTATAAGGATCAGTATCATTCGATTTGTAGATATCAGGACTTCCGTTCATGCGATCTACAAGAATTTTGACAGTATCGTTATCCCCACGGATGAATCTCCTTACCACATCTCTGAACTGTCCGTTCCATTCTCTCCATCTTCTGCCGGGAAGACTGCCGACCTGGTAGAGTCCCGCCGCATCCCAGGCTTCGGCTATAATTTTAGTATTTGCAAGTCTGCAGTCATTATCAATCTGAAGCAGTGTAGGAGCATCGGAGATTGGTTCTCCCTTGGTGTTGCGTGAAAGAATTGATGCCAGATCAAATCTGAATCCGTCCACATGCATTTTTTCAGTCCAGAATCTGAGACTGTCGGTGATCATTTTTTTTACTACGGGACTTGACGCATTTATGGTGTTGCCGCAGCCGGTGAAATTGATGAAATCTCCTTCCTTGTCGACAAGATAATACTCGCTCTGATCAAAACCTTTGAAATTAAATACCGGTCCCTTTTCATCACCTTCCGAAGTGTGATTGTATACAACATCAAGATATACTTCGATACCGGCCCGGTGCAGTGCTTTAACCATGTCTCTGAACTCGTTTGAAGGGCCGTGCAGAGACTGATCTGAACTGTAGAAGGAATGTGGAGAAAAGAATGATATAGGATCATATCCCCAGTAGTTTGCCTTTCCGCTTCCGTTAACTGACGGATCAAACTGAAAGATCGGAAGCAGCTCTACCGCTGTTACTCCTATTTCCTGCAGATGCGGAATTTTTTCAATGAGTCCGGCGTAGGTACCTCTTTTACATGGAGTTACGTTTGAAGACGGATGTGCTGTAAAACCTTTGACATGCATTTCATAGATTACAGTTTTTCTGAAACTGTGTCTCGGATATGTATCTCCCTCCCAGTCATATTCTGACAGATCCAGAACAACTGATTTAGGACTTGAGTATATGTTGCTTCCCGGTTTGCAGTTGTCACTTCTTGAGTAGTTTTCAGGAAATATTATGCGATAGCAGTACGGATCCAGGAGAACCTTGGTCGGATCCCAGCATTTGTTGACTTTTGTATTGATTACTTCAGTAATTCTCCAGCCGTACAGCTGTCCGTCCCCGATTCCCTTGACGAAAATATGAAAGTAGTACCCCGACTTGTTTTTATGATCAAGTTTGATTACATCTGGCGACAGATCCTTGGGATCTTTGAAAAGGAGAAGTTCAATTTTTTTTGCATTTTTGCAGTAGATGGCAAAATTGACTCCGCCGTTTTCTATGGTCGGACCTAAAAAGCGGCAGTGACCAAGTGATGTTTCGTATTTATCAGACATGGATAACCTCTTTTATCATGAAAAGTGCGGGATAATGCGCACGGTACTCCGTTTCATAATAGATTTTCTGTGATTTTTCTGTGTTAGTAAAAAGATAAAAAGTGAGGATTTAACGGATATCACAGTTGTCTTTTTAATTATTTGACAAATCTCGAATATATTTAAAGCTGCAGTGTATTGAGATTCATCACTGGGATCTGAGTGTTTGCTGATGTTCAACAACTGATGAGAACTGATTTTGGTCAAATTTAACTTCAGTCACATGGATGGATCACGGCGATGGCAGGTTTAAATCGTAGCATGATAGAATTGAATCGTCTGATTCGGCATGGAGGCGGTTTTATGAGTTTTAATATTGCACGTAACGGTAAAAAGAGAGTAGTGATAATCGGAGGCGGTTTTGGAGGTCTGACACTTGCCCACAATTTGAAGCATTCAAATTTTCAGGTGGTTCTTATAGATCGCAACAATTACAACCAGTTTCCTCCGTTGATTTATCAGATAGCTACGGCAGGTCTTAACCCGAGCTCCATTGCTTTTCCTTTTCGGAAACTGTTTGAGGACAGAGAGGATTATTATTTCCGCATGACTGAGCTTCGGGCGGTGTATGCTGCAGAAAACTACATTCAGACGTCTATCGGAAAGATAGATTATGACTATCTGGTGCTGGCAAACGGATCAACGACTAATTTTTATGGAAATGATCAGATTAAGGCTGTAGCGGCACCGATGAAAACGGTTTCAGAGGCAATGGCTTTAAGAAATGCTCTGCTTATAAATTTTGAAAGATCTGTAACATGTGCGACAGAGAATGAAAGACAGGAGCTTCTTAATGTAGTAATTGTTGGAGGCGGACCGTCAGGTGTTGAAATAGCAGGAGCTCTTGCCGAAATGAAGAAGTATATTCTTCCTAAGGATTATCCTGACATGGATACCTCAAAAATGAATATTTTTCTTGTGGAGGGTTCCGGCAGGCTCCTTGCGGGAATGTCAGAGAAAGCATCGGCGAAGGCTCTGAGTTTTCTTAAAAAAATGAACGTTTCGGTTAAACTCAACACTCTTGTTAAAACCTATGAGAATAACAGTGTTGTTATGAGTGACGGTACGCGTATTCCTACAAGAAATCTTATCTGGGTAGGCGGCGTTACCGGCAATAAAATCCACGGACTCGGCGAGGAGTGCATCGGGCGTGGACGGCGCGTTATTGTTGATGAGTACAACAAGGTCAAGGGAAGCTTCAATATATATGCAATAGGTGATGTTGCATTGATGAACGGAGGGGATTCGGACTATCCTAACGGACATCCGCAGATGGCACAGCCTGCAATTCAGCAGGGCGCTCTTCTTGCAAAGAATCTGAAGGCGCTTGAGGCGGAATGTCCGCTGACACCGTTCAAATACAAGGATTTAGGATCTATGGCCACCATAGGTAAGAATAAGGCGGTGGCTGATATCGGCAGATTCCATTTTGCAGGCTTTTTTGCCTGGTTCCTCTGGATGGGTGTTCATCTTGTTTCAATTCTCGGAGTCAGAAACAAATTTTTTGTTTTTCTTGACTGGGTATGGAATTATTTCACATATGACCGGTCTAACCGAATGATCCTTAAGTCTGCACAGAGCAGGGCAATGCGGGATATGGAGCAGAGAATGCGGGATCAGCACTGGGGAGATATAAAGCCGGATGAAAGAGGAAAATAGCTACAGACAGTATTGGATGCAGTTTGCTTTTTTATCCGATACTGTTTTTTGAGGCGGGTGCCTGTATAAAAAAACAAAGGAGTTGCAGTCCTTGCAACTCCTTGCGAAAAAATTATTTTATCCCCCGACCATACTGGTCTTTCCCTTCCTGAGAATTGACATCCATGTCAAAATTGCTTCCTGCAACTACTACTTATTGTATTACAGTTTTTTATATATGCAATGGTGGATAAGTTGGGCAAATTATGTTTATTGGAAAAATAATTAAATAAATTTCTTTATAAATCAATATGTTATAAATTTATTGGTGCTTTGTTCCTACAAAAAATAGCATAGTAATCCTACATATGTATGGTAAATATCCTACAGGAAGCCGGGGTTCATTCTTAAACGATTCCTGAGCGTAAAGCTGTCTGCTATTGTGTTCCTGATTATTAACTGTTCTTACGAGGATTCGAAGTCAGACTGACTTCTCCTGATTGAATAATGCCGGTTTAAAAAGGGCTGAAGGCTGATTACAGTTGAATAAAAAAGCAGAAACCCGTGTTTCTGCTTTTGTGTTCTATCAGGCAAACTGAATTACCGATGATGTGAACTGTGGTGCGAATTATGATTCGAGTTGTGATTCGAATTGTGATTTGAATTATGATGCGAATCATGATGTGAATTATGATGCGAATCATGGTGTGAATTATGATGCGAATCATGGTGTGGATCATGATGAGGATCATGATGCGGAGGAGGTGGCGGTTCGTGATGGTGATGGTGGTGATCGTCATAATCATAGTCATCAACTACGACGCATCCTGACAGTGTCATAGCTGTTCCGAAAAGAACAGTAAGTAATAGATGAGACAGTTTCATCCTAACTCCTTGTTTAATTTTATGATATTGGCTCATGTGTTTTCTGCACATATGTTTCATGCAGCAGCATAATAAACTGATGCATATGCAATTTAGGTATTCAAGTCCGGGCTCCTAAACCTTTCTGATTATAACCCTTGAATCTGTTAAACAAAAGTACGGCATCTTTTCAGTTTTTGTAAAAATGTCCAATAACAGATTCAATTTGTATGGATACAGCATGTATGAGAAATCTGTACCGGTTAAATTAAGTGTTATGCAGGAAACTGTCCAGCTCGTCTATCTGCTCCTTCAGCTGATTTGAAAGCACAGGGAATCGTCTGAAACTTTTCGGATCGGCACTGTCTGATTCAATATGGAATCCCACAGCAAATCTTTCGCGTTTCCACTGGTTGCGGCAGTACAGTCTGTAGTATTTTTTGAGAGCCTTTACAAGATACTCAGTATCATAAATCCGCCCGAATGCACCGTTTTTAAGGTATATCAGTACATCTTTCGGCCACAGATTAAGAGTCTGAGTCAGTCTCCTTATTTCATCCATAAGAGGATACGGCATCAGATCTGATTCATCAGTCTGCTCTACAGGTCTTAATTCTGCTGTCGGAGCCTGATTGACTATAAGTTCAACCGCTGGTATCTCCAATGTCTGTATGCCGGCTCCCGAGTCTATTTCAAGCCCGTTTTCCATGATGTAGCGGTTGATATTTAAGATCCTCGACTTGCTGATACCCGCTATTGGGGAAATAACTCCCGAGGTATCGCCGTCCATGGTGCAGTATCCGACAGATGCTTCAGAAAGGTTTGACGTTGCTATAAGCAGTTTATTGAATTTGTTTGCCAGCATCCATATTCCAGGTGATCTTACTCTGGCCTGTATATTCTGAAGAACTGTATCGTCATTTTCCCATGACAGCTTTTCATCAGCAGGAAGCAGGGTGTTTACCAGTCTCTCGTATTCATTTACTAGATTTGATATTTTCCATTCATAGTGCTTAGCTCCGATGCATCCGGCAAGGGATTCAGCGGCATTTCTTGTAGTTTCACTGCTGTGATCGGATCCCTGGTACAGAGTTATCAGAATTTCAGGCATCACCCTGTTTTTAACGAATTCGATTACCGGTGTATTTCCTGCAGGGTGTTCGACCTCTATGCCGCAGGATTTGAGCACCGTGATAAATTCGCTGATACCAAGAGCCGCGGCAGCCTGAACTGCGGCGTAATAGACCATCATTGCACAGAGTGCAGAGTCGGCTCCTCCTGAAAGACTGAGGGCATAACCGCTGGTACGGGTTTTTCGCATAAAATCCCACAAACCGAGGGAAACAGCCTGGCATGCTGTCAGCTCCTCGTTTTCGTCTTTCAGCTTTGCCGGCTCTGTCAGAATACCGTCCTGTGATGATCCGGCTGCAAAATTATCAACGGTAATAAAAGAAGTGTTCCACGGGTGGCATACATTTTCGGAGGAAAGAAGTCTGTTGTTCCGGTTTCTTTCCAGATCAACTGTCACCGTGTGAACATTCCAGGTCTTAAAACCAAGCCGCTGTGACTGATAGATAATATCTCCGCCGCTTGCAATAATTGAATCACCGTCAAAGACTGCTCTTCCGGATTCGTTGCCTACAAGATTTGTGTAGGCATATACGCAGCAGAATGCTCTGGAGCCGTCCTGAATAAAGTTGCGTCTTACGGCCTGTTTCCCTATGGAAAAGTGAGACGCGGAAGGGTTGAGAATTATATCAACCCCCCTGGCATACAGTCCGGTTCCGGGGCGGTGCGCAACCCATGAATCCTCACAGATTTCAAAGCCAACCTTCACTCCGTCCAGAATGAAGCATACGTCACCTGCCGCAACCGGCTTTTTCTGTGCAAGGACCGGTTCGTCAATTTCACAGATTTCACCGGATTTCCACGGGGTGAACCATCTGTTTTCATAATGAATTCCGGTTCTGGCAAGGTACTGCTTGAGTGCAATGCCGTGAATTCTTCCCTTGCTGATCATGGCGCAGCCGTTATAGAGCTGACCCACTATGAGCACCGGTATGCCGACAGCCGCGGCTATGCCGTCCGGCATCTCATCCGCCGTTTTTTTCAGGGCAGCCATGGCCTCTCTGATAAATGCCTGCACGTAGAATATATCTTCGCATCCGTATCCTGTAAGAGAAAGCTCGGGCAGAAGAATGAGTCTGCTGCCGGCCGAGGCCGCTCTTCTTATGCAGTTCATAATCAGATTGCGATTACCGGCAATATCCATGGGTGTGGTATTGATTACGCCGGTTGACATGGTGAAAAACTGAGACATTTAAACTCCTACTTGACGATTAGAATTTTCAGAGAGTTGGTCGATCCTACTTCTTCAATATGATCTCCGTAGGTCATAATCACTTTGTCTCCGGAATTGAAATATCCCATTTCCTTGCACTTGGCGATGGCCCTAAGCGTTATTTCCTTGCGGGAGAGATTGTCGTCCTGACTGAAATATACCGGTGTTACTCCGCGGTAAAGAGCGACCCAGTTGAGAGTCTTTTCATGCTTGGAGAGGGCATATATCGGAAGGCTCGACTTCAGTCTGGACATAAGACGCACTACGCTTCCCGAGCTTGTAAGAGCGATAATTCCCTTTATGCCCTTAAGATGATTTGCGGCATACATGGTAGACATTGCAATTGTTTCTTCAGGTGTTTCAAATTCACGATCTACGCGGTAGCTTGACTGACTCATGGACGGATCCGTTTCAGCACCTGCAATAACCTCAGTCATTGAATGAACCGTCTCCACAGGATATTCGCCCACTGCCGATTCTGCTGAAAGCATAACGGCGTCAGTGCAGTCCAGTACTGCATTTGCAACATCCATAACCTCGGCACGGGTAGGCAGAGGAGATTTTGTCATGGATTCCATCATCTGTGTTGCGGTTATAACAACACGGTTGAGCTGGCGTGACTTTTTAATAAGACGCTTCTGCACACCCATAAGATTAGGATCTCCGATTTCTATTCCCAGATCACCGCGGGCAACCATAACAACATCAGAAGCAAGTATTATGTCCTCCATAGCCTCTTCTGTTTTGACGGTTTCGGCTCTTTCAACCTTGGCTACAATTTTGGCATTGGATCCTGCCTCTTTCAGAAGTTTTCTGGCCTGGTTGAGATCATCGCTGCTGTGAGGAAATGAAACAGCCAGATAATCAACGTCAAGCTCGGCCGCCAGCTTGATATCCTCTTTGTCCTTCTCCGTGAGAGCTTTGGCGTTAAGACCGCCGCCTTTTTTATTGATACCCTTGTGATCAGAAAGGGTTCCGGCGACTGCAACCGTTGTATGAATGCGGCTCGCGTGGATGCTGGTTACAATCAGCTGTATCTTTCCGTCGTCAAGGAGAAGTATATCTCCGGGCTTTACATCCTCGGGAAGTTTCTTGTAGTCAATGCCGACCTGGTTTTCATTGCCCTCTCCCGCAGGGAGTTCGGAATCAAGAACAAAAGACTGGTGCTTCTGAAGAACAACCTTACCGTTCTTAAATGTGGAAACGCGGATTTTAGGTCCCTGAAGATCTCCCATGACTGCAACATAAGTATTGAGTTTCCTGGCTATTGTTCTGACTTCTTCCACGCGCTTTTTGTGCTCATCGGCAATGGAATGTGAGAAGTTAAGGCGAACCATGTTCACACCGGTCTTGATCATTTTTTCCAGAATTGCCGGATCGTCGGTTGAAGGACCGAGAGTTGCCACTATTTTTGTTCTTTTAAACATAATTACCTCTGAGTTCTGACAGTTCCAAACTGCCTGTTGAAATTACTATTCTGTCTGAAACATTGAAATTCCGGTGAAAACCGTACCGCTGATTATATTTTAAGGCTGTATTACGTTAATGTGTAACAAATTTACATTTGTTGTAGTTCTTTATTTGAGCATATGCACACCAATTTCAGCTGAATGCAAAAGAAAACCCGGCATAAAAGCCGGGTTCTCATATCTGATCAGAAAAAATATCAGGTTATCTGCTTCTGGGTTATTCTCTGAATTTCATTCATATCTGTTGCAATCAGCAGGGAAGCCCACAGCGAAAGCTGAGTTTCACTGTTGGTATCACTAGGAATGCACAGGAAGTTCAGATCATGGACAGAGAAGGAATAGTCCGGAACCATCTTGTTCGGATCGGCAGGATCCTGCTTATCAATATATTTGAGGGTATGGAATTTATCAAGATTCAGATTTTTATCCAGCAGGAATGAAACTACCATGCGCTGCTTTATATCGTCATACCCGTTTTCCAAAGCTCTTGCATGTTCGTAATAGTAGTTGAGAGTAAAGAAGCTTTTATCATGCCACCATTTCAGATACGGAATCTCCTCGTCAAGAAGAATAACCTCGGTCGGAACTGAGTCAAGAAGAGCATTGATGCAAAAACCGCTAAGATTCTTATATTCACCCTTTTTTATGGTTTTGTCGGCTACAGGAGATGATGAGATTTCACTTACTGTTACACTGGTAATTTCCTGTACCTTGGTTTCCTTCATATCGTTAAAGAGAGTGATCAAGAAACGATCCATGTAACCCTCTTCTGTTAAACTTAACCATATATCATTGTTAAGAGTGAGCAAACTGTTGTCTGACATTGTTATCCCTTTTAATACAAAATCGATCCGGACGGACAATATTTATTTTTGTATCTGCAATAGTAATCAGTCCGACCAAACTTAAAAAGATTTATAAAAGAATTCTACTATTTAGAACAGAATAATCAATTACTATATGATAAAAATTAGATAGAGAGCTAAATATGGACCTTTTTGGAGCCGCGGAGCAAACTGTTTTTGTTTGTTTTGTGAACATCAGTCAATATGTTTTTTTTTAACTGCTTATTGCGGAAGGTGAAACCTTCGGCCTGGCCGCACTGATTTTTCCGACCGGATTTCTGTTTATTCTGTCTTTGAGTATTGACAATCCGTCCTTTCGGGTATGGCACAAAAGCCGTGAACAGGAACACTGTAAAAACCAGAAGCTGCTAATCAGAACCGGCTCAGTCGCGTAGTCTTTGGCCTGAAGCTGTCTGACAGCCGGTTATGCGGCGCAAAGCCGGCAGGTGATGACGTCAATAAACGTTTTTTACAAGAGGTAATGCTTGACAGACCTGTCTATGATTTTAAAATCAGTGTCGTGCAGTGGACTGTGATAATAACGTCGTTTTCGGAGGAAGATCTCCTCTTTGAAAGTTTTTCTCCTAAAATCACTGCAATAGTTGCAGCACTGTCTGTAGAATATGACCTTACGGGTTGTCAGGTTCCGGTTATAACGGTGACAGGAACAGACAGATTCGGGCTCCTGGTTTAACAGCTATCTTCCGGCAGACTGCAGATCTGTCAGGACAGATAAAAGATTTGAGGAAATATACAATTGAGCCGCATGATAGTGATCCATCCAGTGGATCCTCAGCCTAGAATGGTAAATCAGGTTGTGGATGCCCTGCGTGATGGAAGTGTAATAGTATATCCTACGGATTCCGGCTACGCTCTCGGATGCATGCTTGACAACAAGCGTGCTTTTGAAAGGGTGTGCCGAATCAGAAATGTGGATAAAATGCATAATTTTACCCTTGTGTGTCCCGGCATTTCCGAGGCTTCAAAATATGCGATTGTTGATAACAACCAGTTCAGACTTATTAAAAACTATACTCCCGGTCCCTACACTTTTATTCTTAGGGGATGCAAGAGCGTTCCAAGCCGCGTAATGCAGGAAAAAAAGAAGACAATCGGGATCAGAATTCCTGACAGCGCCATATGCATGGCAGTGCTTGCTGAACTCGGAGAGCCTATAATGTCCACCACATTGATTCTGCCAGGCAGGGAGGAGGCGGAGAATGATCCGTACCAGATCAAGGATGAACTTGATTATGCCGTGGATTATATTGTTGACGGCGGTTACCTGACCAGTAAACCTACAACAGTGGTGGACATGTCTGATGATGAATACAGCATTGTCAGAGAAGGTGCGGGAGATCCGTCTCCGTTTGTCTGAAAAACAGCCTCCTTCGCATGTTTTTTGTTTTCCGGCCTGCGGATTTTGCTTTGGATTTTTCTGCTGTCCGCTTGCGGACGGAAAAGTTTTCGTTTTTTTGATTCAGTGATGTACCGGTAGGAATTTTATATGTTTAAGATAGGCTGTCATCTCTCGATTACCGGCGGATATGCCGCCATGATCCGCGAAGCTGTCGGAATAGGGGCTAACGTTATTCAGTTTTTTACCAGAAATCCCCGTGGCGGCACTACGAAGGCTCTGGATCTGAGCGATGTTGAGGAATTCAACCGTCTGGCCGTGGAGTATTCCGTTGGTCCTGTTCTGGCTCATGCACCTTATACAATGAACCCGGCCGCTGCAAAACCGGATCTCAGAGATTACGCTCTCAGTACCATGACTGATGATCTTATGCGTCTTTCTCACATTCCCGCAAGTATGTATAACTTTCATCCCGGATGCCATGTTTCTCAGGGTACTGAGATCGGTATCGGGCATATCTGCGGGATCCTGTCGCGTCTGCTTGAAGTCGACTCCCATACGGTAATTCTGCTTGAAACCATGGCGGGAAAGGGAACAGAGATTGGCGGGTGCTTTGAGGAACTGGAGCAGATAATCAGAAAATGCGGTTCTCCTTCAGCGGATAAACTCGGGGTATGTCTTGATACGTGCCATGTCTACGACGGTGGGTATGACATAGCAGGTGATCTTGACGGAGTGCTGGATGAATTTGACAGCATTCTGGGGCTTGAGCGTCTCAGGGCAGTTCACTTGAATGATTCTAAATTCGGCTTCTCCTCCCACAAGGATCGTCATGCGTGCATAGGCGAGGGGCTGCTTGGCATGGAGGCGATTGTCAGAATCATCAATCATCCTAAACTCAGAGACCTTCCGTTCTATCTTGAAACGCCTAACGATGTTCCCGGATACGGAAGAGAGATCGCTCTTCTGAAAAGCTGCAGAAAATGATTCTGAAGGAATGCTACCGTACCGAGTGTCGATTCTCAGCCAGAGAAGCCGGAGTCTGAGCTGATTTCTCTGAAATCATCCGGCTTCAGCCGTGCTGTGTGTCAGTTGATTTCACTCAGCATATGATGGAATCTTGCCTTTTTGGTTTCCAGATATCCGTTGTTGAATTTATTCCTTCCAACCTCTATCGGTTCTCTTCCGGCAATTTCGATTCCGTATCCTCTGAGGGCGCTTATCTTGTCCGGATTGTTTGTAATGAGACGGACCTCTTTTACTCCGAGAAGCTTCAGCATTTCGGCACATATGTCGTAGCATCTTTCATCCGGCTTGAAGCCGAGAGCCACATTTGCGTCGTAGGTATCCAGTCCCTGATCCTGAAGCGCATATGCCCGGATTTTGTTTAAAAGACCGATGCCTCTTCCCTCCTGCCTTACATAAAGCAGCACACCGCGTTTTTTTTCAGAAATCATCCTCAGAGCTTCTTCAAGCTGAAATCCGCAGTCGCATTTAAGACTGAACAGAGTGTCGCCGGTAAGACACTCGGAATGTATTCTGGCAAGAACCGGATTTGCATCCTCCACATCACCCATCACCAGAGCTATGTGCTCCTTGTCCGTAGAGGTATCCCTGAAACCTACAATTTTGAATTCTCCGAACACTGTCGGCAGTCTGGCTTCAGCTACCTTTATTATTTTACTCATTTGGAATCCTGCGTTTATTGCTGCAAGCAGCCGGGCTGGCGGCTTTGAAAACGCGTCTATTATATAACATGGCACATTCAAAGACATTGTTAATTGTTCAATTCATCCCGAAGAAGTTTGACTTTCCAATTGTTTTTAATGCTTCAGACAGTTAAACTTCAGAAAACGGCATTCCGGCATCTTCAGATGCCGGGTATCAGCAATAAAAGCAAAACAGGAGAATTTTATGGTACCGGTTATTACTCTAGACGGCCCTGGCGGAAGCGGCAAGGGCACTGTTTCAAGACTTGTGGCAGATGCATTCGGCTTTCATATCCTCGATTCAGGGGCTATATATCGTGTTCTTGCCTATGCAGCGCTTAAAAACAATGTGGATTTTGCTGACGAGAATGCTCTCTGCAAACTTGCCCTGAGTCTTAATCTGAGTTTCAGACCGGCAGGAGAGGGGGTTGCCGCGATCCTTGACGGAGAGGACATATCAAAGGAAATCAGAAATGAGACTACAGGCAGCAATGCCAGCAGGGTGGCTGCACTGCCGAGTGTAAGAACAGCTCTGCTTGACCGGCAGAGAGCGTTTCAGCAGGAGCCGGGGCTTGTAGGTGACGGAAGAGATCTTGGTACTGTGGTTTTTCCTGATGCCACTCTTAAGATATTTCTTGATGCGTCCGCGGAGGAGCGTGCCAGAAGACGTTATCTTCAGCAGAAGGAAAACGGCAATCCGCAGCCTCTTGAGGAGATTCTTGCAGAGATAAAAATCAGAGACGACAGAGATCGCAACCGTCCGGTGGCTCCTTTAAAACCGGCGGATGACGCAGTGGTAATAGATACTACTGAAATGACGATACCCGAGGTTGTGGAAAGAATTCTCTCTCTGGCTTCAGACAGGGGCATCGGATCCTGACGGGTTTTATAACCCGTGCTGGAGGGGGCTGCAGTGAGGATGATATCCGGCTTTTCTAGCGTGTACATATAAATTACAGACCGGCAAATCCCTGATCTGTATATCCGTCGGCAGTCCGGGCTGACAGATCCGCAGAGCACACTGAAAATATGAGCCTGCGCTGAAAAGCCGGAGCAGGCGGTTTTCCCGGAGGCTGTATAAGAAGCAGTTCGCCATGCAGTGATCCGTGAAGCAGTGTCCCCCTGCTTTGTCTGGCTGAGCGTCAAAAAAAACAGGGAAGCCGCATCACGGGCTGGAGTTTTGCTTCATTTAATTTTCTTCCGCAGCAGAAAGGCAAGGCGCTTTTCTGTTTCTTAAATTTCATGTTCAGCTGCTGAAAAAATAGTTAGTGTGTTTTGTTGTATATTTTTTTGACAGGTGATAATATAGCTCGACTGCCTGGAAGCGTATCCGAGGCAGCTGGAATTCCGTCAAAGGACTGATGGACTTTTTTAATGGCACCGGCGTCATGGATTGATGTTGGGTTTTTTTATTTTTTTTAAGAATTATTTTTTATGACAGAATCATTTGCTGAACTCTTTGAAGAATCTATTAAGGATCAACCTAAGTCTTCTGATATCCAGAAAGGAAAGGTAATCAGAATTACTGACAAGTTTGTAATAGTTGATGCCGGCTACAAGTCTGAATCATATATGGATGTGGCTCAGTTCAAGAACGCTGCCGGTGAACTTACAATTGCTGTAGGCGACGATGTTGATGTTATGGTTGAATCCCTTGCAAACGAGAGCGGATCAACCGAACTTTCTCATGAAAAGGCCAAGAAGACACAGGCCTGGAATGAACTCGAGAAGATTTTCGAAGAGAAGGCTATCGTTGAAGGTGTTATCAACAATAAGGTTAAGGGCGGCTTTACCGTTGAACTTATGTGCGGCAACATCAAGGCGTTCCTCCCTGGTTCACTTGTTGATACCAAGCCTGTTCGCGAGGACGATCTTGTTGATACTACCAATGTTCTCCAGTTTAAGGTTATCAAAATCGATCAGAAGCGCAACAATGTTGTAGTTTCCCGCAAGGCTGTTGTCGAGAAGGAAAATTCATCCGAGAGAGAACTTCTTCTTAAGAATCTTGCCGAGGGCGAGGTTAGAAGAGGTACTGTTAAGAATCTTACCGAATACGGTGCATTCGTTGATCTCGGCGGTCTTGACGGTCTCCTTCATATTACAGATATGGCCTGGAAGCGCGTTAAGCATCCTAGCGAGGTTGTTAATGTCGGTGATGAAATCGATGTTAAGGTTCTTAAGGTTATTAATGATCAGAACCTTCGTATTTCTCTCGGTCTCAAGCAGCTTACTGAAGATCCTTGGAAGAATATTGAAGAGCGCTATCCAACAGGAACAAAGGTTACCGGCAAGGTTACCAATATTGCTGATTACGGCTGTTTCGTAGAACTGCAGCCTGGTGTTGAGGGCCTTGTTCATGTATCTGAGATGGACTGGACCAGCAAGAACATCAATCCTTCAAAGTTTGTTGATATCGGTCAGACTGTTGAAGTTAAGGTTCTTGACGTTAATTCAAATGACAGACGTATTTCTCTCGGCCTGAAGCAGTGCAAGCCTAATCCATGGGAAGAGTTCAGCAAGAAGTACAGCGACGGTGATAAGGTTACCGGCAAGATCAAGTCTATTACCGATTTTGGTATGTTCATCGGTCTTGAAGGCAATATTGACGGTCTTGTACACCTTTCCGATATTTCCTGGAACGTTCCGCCTGATCAGGCTATCCACAACTACAAGAAGGGCGATGAGGTTACAGCTGTGATCCGTCATATTCAGCCTGAGCAGGAGAAAATATCTCTGAGCATCAAGCAGCTTGAGAATCCTCTTAGCAAGTATGTAGCTGACAATAAGAAGGGCAGCATTGTCAAGGGTGTTGTTACATCTGTTACCGCCCGCGGTGCTACTGTGGATCTCGGTGACAAGGTTGAGGGTTATATCAGAGCCTCTGATATCTCCAGCGATCCTGTTGATGATGCTACCAAGGTGCTTTCCGAGGGTCAGGAAATTGAAGCCAAGTTTATGGGTGTAGATCGCAAGAGCAACCAGGTTTCTCTCTCTATCAAGGCCAAGGATGAGGCTGAGGAGAAGCAGGTAATTGAAAACGCCAAAGCAAAGAACAAGGAAATCAGCGAAGGCAACAATACCATGATGGAAGCTTTCAAGGCAGCAAAGGGTGAGTAATCTCCTGATTTAGATTTGACCTGAATAATAATGTACAGAGGGATCTTTATGATCCCTCTTTTTTTCTGTTCTGATTTCCTCTGAATTTCTTCTTTTCGACTGCAGTGCGACGAGGAGGCTGAAAGCAACCGGCTGACGTTTATTTTAGACGATACAGTTTTTAATGCTGTCAGTCGTTTGCAGTCTGTGCCCCCTGCGGTTTTAACTGTGCTGTGTCAGGTATGCCGGCCTACATACCGGAATGCATGCGGTCGTCTATCAGAAAGTGAACTTTGCAGTTTATGTTTTTGTCTGAGAGAAGGACTGTTTTACAAAAAAACGTCGTTGTGTAATGTGACTCGCAAACTTTCATTAAAACATCTTTTAAAGATTTATTTTTGCTGATTGTATGATATATTATGGTCTCAGTTGAGACTGTTATTCTGATCTGCATGCTCGATATTTTTCGAACAGCACTGAATTGCGGGTGTTTTTGCTTTTTATTGTCCTTTGATTTCTTTTTTTGCCGAATACTGTTCCGGCGGGGGTGATAGTACGCATTTGAGATGATGTGGTAAGTTTTACTTCTGCAAAGTTTAAGTGTACATTGCCGTTTTATGCTGGAAACAGGATCTTTAAGTTTTGAATTTCACTGTCCGCCGTCAATTCCAGTTGTTTTACGATAGCCGTGGCGGTGTCAATATGTTCCTGTCCTTTATGGTATTTAACCGTTGCGGCTGATTAGCGTCAGCAAATGCTGTAGCGGGTAGGTTTTTTGAAATTTGCTATTCGGACAGTGCTGCTTGGCTGCAGACAATGTTTATATGCTGTCTGAGTTTTTATTTCATGAGCGGCATACATACAAGCTGAAGGTAGATTTGGCGGATTTGTGTACTGCATCGTTTGTCTGATGTATTGACGAAACGGAATTTGATTTCATATATATATACAGGGAGTTCAGAACACCGTTTTGGTGTGGCCGGATGTAGGCTGATTTTACGCTGAAAAAGCAGTGCAGCGGATATGAAATCAGTTACGGCAGGGTGAAGTGGATATTCCTGCAGGAATGAGGATTGCCTAATATCCAGGCGGAAATTTTAATATCAGGCTTTTTAAACAGAGCCTAGGGCGTAAGTCCGCTGCCTAAAGCGGCGGAAAGTTCACCAGTTGACAGACAATGTATTTACAAGAATTTGAAGATTGAGCAGCTCTTTTGAGAGCAGCACTGCTCAGGTTCTATTATTATGAAGGATTAGAAATGACTAAACTTGATTTGATAGCAACTCTTAGTAGAATGAATTGTGTTCTGGATGAGTACAAGGTAAGTGAGTGCGTTAATGAAATTTTTGATTATCTCTCTGAAAATCTGAAGGAGGGGGATAAGGTTGAGGTACGGGGTTTCGGAAGTTTTACCGTGAAAACCAGAGCCAGCAGAATAGGAAGAAATCCAAAAACAGGTGAGGCTGTTTCCATACCGGAGCGGAGAGTGGTTCTTTTCAAACCGGGCAAGGAACTTACCGAGAGGGTAAACGGGGCGGGGGATGCCAAAATGGCCGGAATGCTGCGTATAATCTCTGAATTCAGGGAGAAGCTTGAAGAGGACAAAAAATAATTTCACAGGGTGTTCAGTTCAGAATTTTCAGCATGAGATTTTGACCGTATGTTTTTTGGCGCAATGCAGTGTGTGTTTTCTTCTAAAAATTGATTATAAACAGAGCTATATTGTATAATTCTAGGTGAATTTTCTATTTAGGATTATGTCATGCTGAGGTTCATTTTAGCACTGCTGTTTATCGTACTTCTCATAACTCTTGGGCTTTATTTCGGATTTTCAAATACAGGTGAGGTGGAGATCAATCTGCTTGCAGTCAAGGTTAGAACCTCAGTTGCTACATTTGCAGCGGTTGCGTTTACAGCCGGTTTTCTCCTCTCTCAGTTTTTTCATGCCGTTGTGCTGTTTTTCAAATTTCTTTTCAAACCTTCAAAAGGAAAGTCGGCTAAGGCAGTGTCAACCGCAGGTCGCTGACGCTGTTTATGCTTGAACTTCTTTTCCTGCTCCTGCCTCTGGCTGTAATGTACGGATGGTATATCGGTTTTCGCTATGCCAGGCACGGTATTGAAAAGGAGGAATCAAGCAGAGCTCAGAAGATCATGTCGGGAGTGCGCTTTCTCCTGGCAAACAAGAAACTCAAGGCATCAGAGGTCCTTGTGGATCTGCTGCATGTCGATTCTGAAAATTTTGATGCCAATTTGGCTCTGGCTGAGGTTTACCGTACAAGAGGCGATGCGGATAAGGCGGTGCAGATCCACACTCGTCTTCTGAATTCATCTCTGCCGAGAATCAAACTCGATCTTGCCTCATATGAACTGGCCAAGGATTATATAGCTGTCGGGCTTTACGACAAGGCTGTGGAACTGCTTGAGGATCTCAGGTACGATGATGAAATCCGTATAAAAGCCGTAAAACTTATGATAAAGATTCATCAGAAACTGGGAGACTGGGACTTTGCACTTGATATTATTCACCGCAACGAATCCTCTCTTGCAGAGAAGTATACCTGCATATACAGGGCCCAGTTTCTGTGTGAGAAAGCCAAGGAGTGCCAGAATTTAGGCAAACTTCCCGAAGCCGAAGTTTTTCTGCGCAAGGCTCTTCGTGTTGACGGACACTGCTCCCGTGCAATTATTATGCTCTCGTCCATGCTGGCTGAGGCCGGCAGTTATGACGAGGCCTTTTCCTTTATTACTCAGATCCCGGACTATGATCCTGACATAGTCATGATCGCTCTTCCGGTTCTGAAAAAATGTTTCAGACTTCCCGCTGAAAACGAACGGTATATCGAGGTTCTCAAGGTCTGGATAGAAAAATCCGACTCCTCATCACTTGTGCTGGAAATGGCCTCTGTGCTGGAACAGTACGATTTGAACCGGGCAAGTGATTTTATTCTCCAGAATATAAAGCGAAAGGCATCTTTGAGAATATTCGAACGCCTTATGAATTATCAGATCAGAAGCGCCAGGGACAGCGACGCCAAGGAAAGTCTCAGCATGCTTCAGAATCTTGTGTCTACGGAAATAGCCATGCATAAAACCTTTGTGTGCAGGCATTGCGGTTTTTCTTCAAAAACTATGTTCTGGAACTGTCCTTCATGCAACGAATGGAACAGTGTCAAGCCTGTCAAGGGTCTGGACGGTGACTGATCCGTACCTTGTTTTATACTTTTTTCTACGAGGTTTTTTATCATGAGTACAAAAGATCCGCGCATAATTGTCGCCATGGATTTTCAGGAGGAGAAGGATGCCCTGGCATTTGCCGATGCGGCTGATCCGAAGCTGTGCAGGCTTAAAATCGGCAAGGAGATGTTTACGCGGTTCGGTCCGTCTCTTGTCAGAAGACTCATGGGCCAGGGATACGACGTTTTTCTGGATCTCAAATTTCATGATATTCCTAACACCGTCGCCATGGCGGTTAAGGCTGCCGCGGATCTTGGTGTCTGGATGGTGAATGTACATGCTTCAGGCGGTCGCAAAATGATGGACGCCGCCGTTAAGAGTCTTGAACACTACGGCAGTGACGCACCTTACCTGATTGCTGTAACAGTTCTTACATCCATGGATTCCTCCCAGCTGCAGGAAACAGGGATTACTGTTTCACCGGCCGAGCAGGTTATGAGGCTTGCCGCCCTGACTGCCGACTGCGGCCTTGACGGTGTGGTATGCTCTGCCATGGAGGCAAAAAGTCTGAGAAAGGAGCGGGGAGATAATTTTGTCCTTGTAACCCCGGGGATCAGACCGAAGGGATCTGCGGCAGGGGATCAGATCAGAATAGTTACTCCTGAGGATGCTGTTCTTAACGGTTCAGACTATCTTGTTATCGGCAGACCGGTAACAAGAGCTGAAGATCCTCTCGCGGTTCTTAAATCAATTGCAGAATCAATCGCCGGGTTGTGATTTATGCTTCAAGATAACGGTTCCTGTACTGTTGAACTTCTTGCACCGGCAAAAAATCTGGCCTGCGGAACTGCTGCAATTGACAGCGGCGCCGATGCCGTATATATAGGCGGTCCGTCCTTCGGTGCAAGAGTAAATGCGGGAAATTCCATAGAAGACATATCAAAGCTTTGCAGCTATGCCCACCGGTTCAGAGCGAAGGTTCATGTTGCTTTGAACACAATACTTTCGGATGATGAAATCACAGAAGCGGAAAAACTGATCTGGAAGCTTTATGAGGCCGGGGTGGATGCTCTGATTATTCAGGATCTGGGGCTGATTAAGCTGAATCTTCCTCCAGTTGAGCTTCATGCAAGCACTCAGCAGGAGAATTCTACTCCCGGGAAAGCAAAGTTTCTGGAAGACCTTGGATTCAGCCAGATTGTTCTTGCCCGTGAACTTTCAATAGATCAGATCAGAAATATCAGTGCGGCCGTGGATAATGCAAGACTGGAGTTTTTTGTTCACGGAGCTCTCTGCGCCGGAGTAAGCGGAAGATGCTACATCAGTCAGTGCATTGCCGGCAGAAGTGCCAACCGGGGTGAATGCGCACAGCTGTGCCGCGTGCCAATGAGTCTGAGAACGGTGTCAGGCGAATATCTGGCAAAGGATCGCTATCTCCTGTCACTTAAGGATCTGAACCATTCTGCAAATCTTGAGGAACTCCTTGATGCCGGCATTCGATCTCTGAAAATTGAAGGAAGACTGAAGGATGAGGGGTATGTCAGAAACGTTACTGCATGGTACCGTTCCCGTCTTGATGAGATTTTCGCCCGCAGAAGCGAGTATGTTCGCAGCTCCTTTGGAAAAACAGAATGCACCTTTGTTCCTGATGTGACTAAAAGCTTCAACCGCGGATTTACTGAGTACTGTCTTCACGGGGTGCGTGACAACTTTGCAAATTTTGATTCACCAAAATTTGTTGGGCAGGAGGTCGCACAGGTCCGTGAATGTAGGCAGAATACTGTCAGAATAAAGCAGGTGCCGGGATGTGAGCTTCATAACGGTGACAAGTGCAACTATTTTGTCCGCGGCGAGCTTAAAGGCTTCAGAGTAAGCACGGCAAAGGCTGATGTTCTTGAAATATTTCAGCCTCTTTATGATCTGAAGCCCGGAATGAAGCTTTATCGCAACAAGGATGCTGATTTTGAGCGTGAGATTGCAAGAACCGGTTCATCCGTAAGAAGTCTTGCACTGTGGTTGAATTTTACTGAAACGCCGGACGGTTTTGTACTTTCCGGGCATGATGAAACGGGTGCGGAGGCTGTTGTAGAGTTAAAGGATCATGCACTTGAAAAGTCTACAAATCCGCAGGCTCAGTGTGAAAATATCAGAAGTCGTCTTCTTCGTCTCGGCGGAACTCATTATTATTCCGCCGGGTTAAGGATCATCTGTGACTACGGCTGGTTTGTTCCTGTAAGCAGACTTAATGAACTCAGACATGAACTGATTGAGAAGCTTGTGCGTCAGAGTGACAAACCTGTAGGCAGAACCTTCAGAGCTGTCGGAAATGTTCCGGCTCTTACACAGGAGGACAGAAGAGGCGGTTATCAGCTGAATATCAATAACCGCCTTGCCGAAGAGTTTTACAGCGAGCACGGATGCTCTGCACCTGAAAGATCATATGAATCGCTGAAGAGAAAAAGGGCGGTGCTTATGTACTGCAGACAGTGTCTCAGATACTGTTTCGGCATGTGTGAAAAATATAATCATAAGCGTGCTGCAGAGCCTCTGGAGCTGGTTGTGGGATCAAAGGTGCTGAGGCTTGAATTTGACTGCAGACGGTGCATGATGATGGTGATTGATAAGGACTGATCATGGGATTTTTCGATTTTCTGTTTAAAAAGAAGAACTCCGTAACTCCATATAATCCAGAAGAGGAGGAACCTGTTTTGAGGATCGGAATCTGTACCGGTGAGAAGGTTGCTGGTTTCTGCAACAGAAAAAACGGCAAATTCCGCGAGGTAATGCTGATCAATTCGGATGAGGATATACTGGAGTTCTGCAGGCGTTATGATGTGGACAGAAAGAGCATTAAAGAAAAGTGTTAGGTCTAAACTACGAGTCTAGACCTAATACCTTTTTTAATCTGTATGAAAACAGGTTTTTAGTTTTATTTTGAAAGTCTGGTGTTCACATACCAGTTGTATACGCCGATCATAAGTCCACCGCCGATTATGTTGCCGATGGTAACCGGGATCAGATTATTGATAAGAAAATTTCCAACCGTAAGTTTTGAATAAGTGTCGGGATTCAGTCCAGTTTTGCTCCAGAATTCCGGTTCTGCAAAATTTTCAATTCCTATTCCACCAGGGATCATGAACATATTGGCAATGCTGTGCTCAAATCCTGAAGCAACAAACATTCCCACAGGGAAAATCATTGCCAGCATCTTGTCTGTAAGCGTTTTACCGGCAAAACTCATCCACACAGCCGCACATACCATGATATTGCAGAATATACCCATGCTCATAGCCTCGATAAATCCTCTGATATACGGTTCATCAGCTCTTACATGAGATAATTTATGAAGCGATGTGTTGAGTATGATTTTTCCCCATTCTCCGCTGAAGGCGTCATATTGGCGGCACAGCATCATAAGCACGACTATCAGCAGACCGCCTATAAAGTTTCCGATGTAAACAAGAGTCCAGTTTTTGGCAAGTTCCTTCCATGTTGTTTTACGGGCACATTTTGCTACAAGAGTGAGGGTGGTGGACGTAAAAAGTTCTCCTCCCATGATTATGCACAGCATAAGTCCGAGAGAAAAACACAAACCTCCCACAAGTTTCCCGTGTCCGTCGGCAAGAGCTGTTGTGTAGAACATGAATGCAAGCGCAATGAATGCACCGGCGTTTATCGCAAGAAGCAGTGCTTTTAGTGCTGGCTTGCTAACTTTATGATGAGTAATATCCTCGCTTGCCTTGGCAATACCTTCAGGAGAAAGACATATGCAGTTTTGCGGTGTGCTGTCTGTGCTGTTTTGAGATGTGGAACTCATGAAAATTCTCGTTTTTGTGATACAGATTAAACAAATTTAAAGCATATGAATTTTATTATTTTTGGTGTGATGCCGCAAGAGATCATTTCTTTTGTGGATCTTCTGCATCTTCACGGATTTTTTTTCGTCATTTATCCGGATCTGATTTACCGGATGTGCATTAAGTTCTCTGCCGGTGTCAGATATAATGTTGCAAATATCAGATATGCGGCGCCGTGATGGATCATCATTTTGTTGCACCTGCAGCGTAACAGAAGTTAACAGTTTCATGCAGGTCGGATCTCCTTCATTTAGCGTGTTGATTATCGTTGAAAGTGACAGGCGGATTTTGATAATCAGATTGTCAAACAATTTTGAATTCTAATTTGTTTAAAAGGTTGATGATGTTGAACGGTAATTGTGATTCCTTTTCGTTTCTTATGAATAAAAAAGTTCTTGTTACAGGCGGAACAGGATTTGTCGGCCGGCATCTGATGCCGATGCTTTTAGCGGCAGGTGCGGAGGTTACGTGCCTTGTTCGTGAGTCTTCCGATACATCTGTTCTTCCCCGGAATGTTGCCGTGGTGCATGCTGATTTACTGACAGGAAACGGTCTTGATGAAGCTGTAGCAGGAAAGGATATTGTTATACACATGGCGGCTCTTCTGTTTGGCCTTTATCGTCAGGATTATTTTAAAAACAATTCTGCCATGGCCAGAAGTTTTGCAGAGTCTCTCAGGAGACTGCGTCTTTCAGGAGATCTTAAGGACGGATTCCGTTTTGTTCTTGTTTCAAGTATGGCGGCAACAGGCCCGTGCGGCGAGGCTCCGGGAGTTTCTGATTCTGACGGAGCTTCGCCTGTTTCCTCCTACGGATGGTCAAAACTTCTTGTTGAGGAGATCCTGGGGCGGGAACTCGGCGATGCATTGACTGTTATCAGACCTCCGATTATTTACGGCTCGGGCGACAGAGGACTGCTTCCTATGTTCAGGGGTGAAAAAATGAGATTCGCCTTCTGTCCGGGCTGGAGGAGACAGTTTTATGTCAGTGCTGTTCATGCGGATGATCTGTCTCGTGCGGTGCTTCTTCTGTGTCGCGGCGATGCTCGCGGAGTGTATCATGTCAGTGACGGAAATATCTATACCATAGACGAGTTTTACACTGCTATGGGCATGGCGGTCAACAGAGTATGCGGTAGAAATGAAAATAGTAAAATTTTTATCTTTCATCTGCCTGTTCCTGTGATTTTTTTATCTGCACTTGCTGTTACCGTTTCGGCTTCTGTTGCGGATATCCTGCTCAGACGTCTTACGGGACACGGTATAAGGCGGGTGCCTCAGTGGAATTTTGACAAGTATCAGGAGGCCAAACAGACCGGATGGATTTGTAACGGGAACCGCATCTGTTCTGAGCTTGGTTTTGTTCCTAAGATCAATCTCAGAGATGGTATGAAAGAGGCGGCAGAAGGCTACAGAAGTGACGGATGGCTTTAGTCTGTTTCATACAGATCATTTTAGTTGCAGAAGTTTTATGCGATAGCGTTTTTTTTAACTGGATAAACCGGCGGTGCTGCCGGATTTCCTTCGCAGCTTCCCTTCTCAATTTGTATCGGACAGGGATGATGCATGCCTTATCACCGCCATGAGGGAACATTTCACATTTCATCCGCATGCAGCATGGTTGAAACCGCATTCCTTTTTCAGAGTAATGGCTGCAAATTGAAATCAACAGCTGTTACTCAAGGAACAGCGACGAGCATGATGCGCCTGTTCAGTGTTTTGTCTGACAGGGGACTGAGAATTTACGGAGGTCCCGGCGTCATCCTTTTTTCTTCTTATTATTTGATCTTTCATCCCAACTTTTCAAAGTGAGATGAAAAATGATGCATGAGACGAATCTGCAGTACAAAATTCTTGCTATACCTGCTGTCCCGGACTGCTGTCTCGATAGTGACGGACTTGCCTAAAACAGCAGTTTGACATCTTCTTCTGGCTGAGGGCAGGGGACTCCTGCCAGTTTCCACAGCAAGCTGTCGGCTGCTTCCGGATGGTTCATGCTGCTGACCGGGAAGAAGGTTGATTTCACAAGCTATGCGGCTATGCACCATCCTGATTTGCCGTCATTGAGAAAGCCGAAGTCTATCTCTTTTGGCGGAGAAGATTATACCTGATTTTTATGCCTTACTTTATTCATGCCCTAAAGGGCATGGTTTTACGGCACGAGCAGATAAAAATACTGAAATGCCGGCAGATAACTGACGGCATGTGATTCTCAGACTGATATCGGATTTTACTTTAGGTTGTCACGGAAGAATTTATCAATTTTGTCAAACGGGATCTTATCCATTTGATCGTAAAGATCTGCGTGCGTGGCTCCCTTGACTACAACCAGTTCCTTTGGCTCTTGGGCTTCCTTATAAACGTTATCGGAAAAATACTTTGAATGAGCCCTGTCTCCGGTAATGAGAAGTAACGGACGTGGTGAAAGTTCTTTTATATTATCCATCAGCTTAAAGTTAAAGAATCCGTATGCTGCGGTTGCATCCCAGGCCGAAGTGTTGGAGTTCATTGCCCTCGGGTGATATGCCCTGCCAACGTAATAGCCGTAAAAGTCCTTGGTTACAGGATCGGCATCGTCCGGCAAAGTGTCAGGAAACATAGTGTTAAATGTCTGAATATTGCCGTTGGCATCAACACCAAGTTCATGAGCTCCGCGAATAAGCTTACCGCTTTTTGCTTCTTCATCCCGCATCTTTGCAAGATGTTTCTTTACGATATTACGCTGCTCATCGGTATAATAAGCCTCCTTGTAGTGATCACTGATGCTTTCGGACATGTCATACATGGCGGAAGTTACCACGGCTTTGATACGGATGTCATTTGATGCTGCCGTGATGGCCATGCCTGACAGACCGCATATACCTATTGCTCCGATTTCTTCCGGATTAACAAATTTTAGGTTACTGATAAAGTCCACTGCGGCACTGTAATCCTCAGTAAAGATGTCAGGAGAACCCATGTCTCGGCGTGCGCCGCCGGATTCACCGGTCATGGACGGATCAAATGCCAAAGTAACGTATCCTCTTGCCGCCAGCTCCTGAGCATAAAGACCTGATGACTGTTCCTTAACCGCTCCGAAAGGACCGGAAATTACCAGAGCCTTATATTTCCTGTCATTGCTGAAATTTGCCGGTAAATAGAGATGTCCGGCAACATCAAAACCGTAACGGTTGGTGAACATTACCTTAAGGGCCTGAATGTCCTTGTTGATTTTAAATACCCTGGTGTCATCACGGAGTTCTTCCACAGATGACATTTTCATCTGCGATGCCCCGGATATGACTGATACCGGTACATCACCTGCCATAACGTCAGCACTTCCCATAAGTATTGCTCCTGTAATAATTGCTGTTAAAAGTTTGTTGAGTCTCATAGCTGTCCCTCTCGTCGGTTATTGATTAGTTTCGTTATTTTTCATCTGTCCGAATCTTAATGATGAGATCATCCAGAATGTCTATCTCAAACAGAGTCTGCTGAAGTATTTTCCTCAGTTTCTTCCGTATCCCTTCATTTCGGAAATCATCTTGCGGTACTGATGGCTACCATAATATTCGGTGCAGTTCTGACAGAGCATATCCGGGCAGTCTGCTTCATGGAGGCTGGCTCTGCTGTTCTGAGAATTTTTAAGCATTATTTTCATGACCCCCTCCTTATGTTTTAAATATTACATCTTCACGGTGTTAATTACTAATGGTAAAATTTCATAGTGTATTATTCCTGTTTGGAATAATTAAAACCTTTCCGCACTTATTTGCTTTTTTTAGTAACGAGGAAAGACGGCATGGACATAAAACTGTTAAAAAATTTTCTTCATATAGCAAGACTGGGAAGCATGACACAGGCCTCACGGACGCTTTACATAACCCAGTCCGCATTATCCAAACAGATGAAGGAGCTTGAAGAGGAATTTGGACGTCCCCTGTTTATTCGCAGCAGCGGAGGCATGAACCTTACCGAGGAGGGAATGCTGCTGCGCGAGCGCGCCGAAGACATCGTTTCCCTGTTTGACAAGACAAAAAAGGAATTTGAGGAACTGGATGAGATAACCGGGGGAGATGTCCATGTGGGAGCCCCGGAATCATGTCACATGGACATATTTGCAAAGGAGCTTTTATCTTTCCGTAAAAATTATCCCGGACTCAGGTGTCATATCATAAGCGGTATGACCGTTCAGGTTGAGGAAATGCTGGACAGAGGACTTCTGGATTTTATCATCATTTCAGGAATACCGGATCTTAACAGGTACAATCACGTCAGATATCCTGCGGATGACGAATGGGGGATTGTTGTCAGAAAGGATCATCCTCTGGCAAAACACGAAAGAATTACTTTTGAAAATCTGCTGAATCAGAATTTAATCATTTCAACACAGGGATTATCTGAAGAATTGACCAAATGGTGCGGTCAGGACGTAGATAATTTAAAAATATCGGACACGGTTAATCTGGCCTACAACGGCAGTGTCATGGTCAAGGAACATGTCTGTATCATGCTTTCGTACAGGGGGCTTGTCAACGACAGCGAACTTGTATGGATCCCGCTCCATCCCAAATTATCAACGCCGACCTATCTTTTATGGAGAAAATATCAGGTGTTTACGCCGGTGGTGGAACTGTTCCTGAAGCAACTGATAAATTCCTTTGATGGAGGGAAAAACGCAATTTTGACATAAATGATCTGAAAGATGCAGATTATTCTGTGGCAAAACCCCCAATACGTGGAAACATGAACTTGACTCAGCAAATCTGGAAATGTAAACAAAACTGAATGAATGAAAAGAATTTGGAAAGAAGTTTTACGCCGTTGCCGGTACCGGTTGTCAAATAGCCGACAGGTTTAATGACTGTTGGCAGGAGTTCTGTTTAGAAGAAAGCTAAAATATTTGGCTCTTTACAAATTCGAGTTGGAACGATGCTGACAAACCAGTGAACTCTGGCCCGTAATGTTCCTATCAGTAGAATTTGCATTTCAGAGGTAACGCTGGTAACTGTAAGGACAAAAAAACTGAGTATCATTGGTTAGGGGATGACATGACAGCAATCAGTATAAATTCTAAATTCCTGCAAATAATTATTCCATGTTAGCGAGAGCTGTTTATTTGGAATAAATCATCCTGGATATTTCCAACTTGATTTTGTAAAGAGCCTCATTTTTTATTGGTTTTGTGGCTTTCTGCTCGGATTTGTGACTATTTGTTTTGATAATATCCTCAAGATTCGAATTTTGTTTCTATATGACAAAATAATGCCTTGTTTTGCGTAATTCGGTTTAGTGTTTGTAGTCGATAAAGTTGAAGGCCTGGGAAGGTAGTTAAGTGCAAAAAAAATAACAGTCCGTACAATGCTGCTATAACTCGAGAGCAGTTTATGTTTTTTGAAACAAGGACGACGGTCCGCCTATTGACTGAAGGACTGAGCAGGGAACAATCTGAGTAATATATGTCTAGAATTTTGTCCGCAGCTCCCCTCTCGGAATAATTATTTGCTGGGGTTTAGAATTAGCCTCAACTTGTGTTCTATAGCCGCTTGTGTTATCGCTGAAATGCAATTTTAATGGTGAGAACACTACGAGCCAGAGTTCAGTCGTCTAGTCAGCGTAGTTCCAAATGGAATTTGTAAAGAACCTTTTTTTATGAGATGTTTCAGAAGCCGCGGCTCCAGTTTCCGCCTGTTGCAGGATCGCCTGCTGTCTGATCATTCAGAGCTGTTTAAAAAGTCCTTCCAGCAGGCATCCCCCCATTTCTTCCGGCCTGATGTCAATTTTTCGCTTCTGATTCCTGTCTGAGCCTGTTTTCCAGATGAAATACGGTGTTGCAGTTTCTTCATTTGTGATGAGCTGCGGCAGGTTTGGCAGATGATCTCCGTACAGTCCCATTATCCCCGGACGATCCGAATTTTTCAGACCGTTGCAGAGAGTGCCTATCATTCTGTCTGCGTTTTTAAGATGTGCAAGATAACGGCAGATTTGAGGATCCAGATTACCTATCTGCGGTGCATCGCCTTTCTCAAATTCTTTTTTTAACCGTCCTTCAAGCCACGGACCGTGGCTTTCCATAGTTATGGCAAAGCAGAATAAAGGTCTGGGATCTGCATTCATGAGTTCAATCATGGTGCGTGCCACACAGTTATCGCTTATGTACGGTCCCCATGTCTCGGAGTCCGGAAAGTTTTCGGCGGTTATGAATTCGTCAAATCCCATATTCGGCACTGCTTTGTTTCTGTAGAAAAAATCCCGGTGGAACGGGTGAACACACACAGTGCGGTATCCCAGGTTTCGTAGGTGCTGAGCTATGGACCATACCGGTGAACCAAGAGTTCCAAGGTACGGATAGAATGCATATGTACCCATCGAAGAAGGTGAAATACCTGTCAGAACCGCATATTCAGTTCTCAGAGTGTATGCTCCGAATGATTCCGCCGAGAGACGGCCGCTTTGGCCTTCCGAGCATATCTGATCCATGTTGGCAAGTATATCGCGGGGAATTTCATCCGAGAAAATTCTTGGATCACAGAAGGATTCAGCCTGTATCAGAAAGATATTCGGCAGTCTGCCTCCTGGCTGATTTAGATATGATTTATTCCAGACAATATCCGCAGGCGGCTCCTGCCCGGGACTGTAGTTTTTTAAGCATTCCGGTTTATTGGTCAGATGCCAGATGCCGTGCAGAACCGCAGCTCCGAGAGGACCGTATTTTTCAGCGTCGGATGACGGATTGAAGGTAAGAGGCAACCGGACGGTTATTTTTTTTTCTAAAAATATACCCGGTCTGGTCCTGATAAGTAGCAGGCACAGTACCGGAATCAAAGCTGATATCCACCATGCCGCATAAACATGTTCGCTTGCAGAACATATCCATAAGGCCGCGGTAACTGTCAGCCAGACGATCCCGCTTGTAAGAAGAATTCTGCATGGGAGAAACGGCAGATACAGCGATGGAAAAACGGCAACCTGCCATGCAAGGGCAAGATCTGTAATGACCAGAGGTTCATTGCGCAGAACCTTTTTTTTGGCGCTGTTTGTGATCCATAGAGCCGAAAGGAGCATTGCCGTTATTACTGCGGCAAATGCAGGACGTCCGCTTACGGAGTAGGAGAGTGCAAACAGCCACGAGGATATAAGCACTGACGCCAGATCGGCAAACCCTGGGAGCGGGGAAAGACGCCTGTCTATGGAGATTCGGTGCAGGAACACGGCAAAGGGCAGCAGTGCACAGCACCAGAATAGTGCGTTCAATCAGACTCCTCCAGGGACAGTACATAAAGATCTCCCTTTTCATGATTTGCCGTGAGGGGACCCTGCGCGGAAATTTCCTGTACCACCCTGAATCCCTGCCTCAGGTAGAATGATACGGCCCTGGTGTTGTCTCTCCAGCAGAAGAGACTCAGTGATTTCAGATTGAGACTTTCAGCCCAGAAGCGTGCATAGTCTATGAGAGAATCCGCCATTCCCTGACCGCGAAACTGCTGATCAACCCACAGCGTATTAATGTAGAGACTTCCCTGAGCACTGACCGACAGAATCTCACGCAGCGGATCAAGACGGCTGGACGGTATCATGCTCTCCATTATTGTCGGAATTCCCTGTTTATCGGCAGGGTATGCGAACAGCAGTCCGGCTGTTCTGCCGTCTACTTCTGCAAGCACGCAGTTTTTGCAGCTGTAGTGTGAAGTGCTGTCTCTCAGTGCCATTGCAAGAATGTTTTCAGTATTGATTCCGGGCACCAGACCGCCGAGAAGGGTATCTACCACTTCAGGTGACACCTCTGTGATTTTTTCAGCAAGAACAGGTGCGTCATCCTCGGCTGCGGGGCGGAAGACAGGAACGTCAGACATTGTTATCTCCTTTTGCTTATTCATCCGGATGAGTGATGCCTCCACAGCGTCACGTATACCCTGTTTTGAATAGAAATTACCAGGTACCAGAGCATCATTTTTAAGAACACTTATAAAATTGTCGACCAGAACCGGATTCGGTTTTGGAAGCCTGTACCAGAATTCAGACAGAGACATCTGCTTTGAATTGACGGCCAGTCCCGGCATGGCATAAATACTCTGACCGAGACAGTAGACCGGTTTGTTCAGCTGAAGAGCGGAAATACCGATGGTGCTGTTGCACAGGACCAGACCGAGAGCCTTTTTGCAAAGAGGCTCCGGATTAACCTCCTCAACGAAGCGGATCCTTTCTGAACAGCCGGTAGCCCGGCCAAGTGATCTCATATACCTGCGGTAATTGCGCAGTCCGTTATCAAGAGGATGATTCTTGAATACAAGAAAGGTGCCGGCGGGGGCATTGCGGGCAAAATCGGTTATAACCATGGCCATGCATTCAAGCATTCCGGTAAACGGCGAATGGCGCCGCACCTGCGAGTCGGCATCGAGCTGCAGCGGCATGAGATAGAACGGGATGTTTCCTTTAAGCAGGGTATCCGTTACTTCAACGCCGTGCTTTCTTCTCTTTTTGCGGTTCAGATATCTTGGAATATGGCCTGTAAGCTCACGGCCGATTGTGTAGGGGCGGTGTGTCCGGTATCTGTGAAATACAGGCCACAGCAATATGTTGCCGACATGATTCCATGCGGTTTTCAAAACCCGGTTGAACATCGGATTAGGTGCATCAGACGGAACAGGGGCCTTGTCATCCTTCAGCTGGAACGCACGTTTCCTGATATCCTCCGGAGTCCGTGGAAGACTGGAGTAGGCGTTTACTCCGCCTTCTTCAAGGGTGACGTATCCGGGACGCAGATATCCCTCCTCGAATACCCAGATCCTGTTTCCTCTCTGCCGTCCAAGCCATATTGCCTCGCGGTGCAGCGGTCTCCAGTCGCCCATAAGTACAATATCGGTAATCTCATATTTCTTCATCAGACTGGCTATCCACAGCGGCCACTCGTAGACATGTCCAAGCCACCAGTGGGTATTTCCATGCGGCCAGTAGACTACATCGCCGCCGCAGAAATTAATTCTGTGAACCTCGCATCCGGAATCGCGCAGAGCTTTTCCCAGTTCGCGGAAGAAAGGACTCAGGGGCCCCTGAAGAAATAGAAATGACCTCTTGTTATTTTGCATATGATGCAGCTTTCCTTCGTGCTTCAGGAAGTGCCAGGGCGGCCGCATTTACGGCTGTTCTTATATCATCCTCTGTATGCATGGCGGATATAAAAAATCTCAGTCTTGCTTTTCCTTCCTCGACTCCAGGATATATTACAGGCAGTGCCAGAATTCCGCGGTTTCTCATCTCCTGCGAGAATAATGCAGCCGACAGTGAATCACCCACCATAACAGGTATTACCGGAAATCCTTCCGATTTTCCCGTATCGAGATTTTTTTCCTTTGCCAGGGTCAGAAACAGTTTACCGTTGTTATGCAGGCGTTCAAGACGCTCCGGCTCGGCAAGCATGATGCGCACAGCCTCATTGGAAGCGGCTGCTATGCACGGCGGCATTCCGACACTGTATACAAAACCTGGTGCCTTGTATTTGAGAAATTCCACCAGAGCAGAACTTCCGGCGATATAGCCTCCGCATCCGCAGAAGGATTTGCTGAGGGTTCCCATCCAGATATCCACATCTTCAGACTTTATATTGAAATATTCACGCACACCGCGGCCTGTTTTTCCTATGACACCCATGGAATGAGCCTCATCCACCATCAGCATGCAGCCGTATTCGTGTTTAAGCTCCAGCAGGCGCGGAAGGTTGCACAGGCATCCGTCCATGCCGAACAGCCCCTCGGTGACAATTACTGCGCGCTGATGGGAGTAGCGGTGCTCCCTTAGAATTTCTTCAAGCGCATCCATATCGTTGTTAGGATATGAGTATCTGGCGGCACCGGAAAGAGTTGCTCCGAGAAGCAGGGAATTATGGCACAGGGCATCGTGAAAAATCACGTCTCTGCAGCCGAAAAGACAGCCAAGGGTTGACATGTTCGCCCCGTGACCGCTTACATAGCAGATGCAGTCCTCGGTGCCGCAGAGTTCTGCCAGAGTCTTTTCAAGCTGCCGGTGTACCGAACGCTCCCCGGCAGTAAGACGGCTTGCTGAAGTGGATATGCCGTACTTGCTGGCGGCTTCCTCCACCGCTTCCAGAATTCTTGAATCTCCGTTCAGGCCGAGATAATCGTAGCTTGAAAAATTTATCAAATCACGGCCGTCAATTTTCGTATGATTTGTCGCAAGACCCTCATGGAGCACATAATAAACGTCATCAAGTCCGGCCTGTCTGGCCACGGCCTTCTGCACCTTTATTTCAGTATATCCGGGCAGAGTGTCAAAGCGGAGCCATTCCTGCGGGATGCTTCGCTGCGCCGTTCTGGACTGAACAGCCTTGACCGGTGTCTGTCCCCGCATTGCCGCAAGAAGACGCTGCTTCTCCTCCCTGCTGATGCCGAAACGCTTTTTCACTTCACTCATATACCGCGACCTTCCACATCTTTTATAACCCTGTCCGCAAATTCTTCCTTCATACTGACGTTATGGCTGCTTTCCATGGCTGAACGGATATCTCCAGATCCTGATCCGTTATCCCTGAACAGCGAGACTATTCTCTCGGCGACATCACGAATGCTGGCGCCGGCACTGAGACCGCCCATCAGGGACTGACCCTCCAGTTTTTCCTCAAGTGCAACCATAAGTTCAACCGACATGAGGGAATCCATTCCCATATCTGCAAGGGGCTTTCCCGGCTTGACTGAAGATACCGGAACGCGCATGATTCTGGCCACCGTGGCTGTAACTATTTCCGTAACCCTGGTCAGAGCCTTTTCAGGAGACAGACTGCGAACAATGCCTCCAATCGATTCTTCATGATCCCCGGTACTGTCGTCATCGGCTCTAAGATGCGAAAAGCGCGGAAGCTTGGCAGCCGGCAGCCGTGACAGCTTTTTCCAGTCGGCGCTGAAGATCGCAGGAGCCGGATGGCAGTCTGCAGGCAGCTTTGCAAGGGCATCAAGAGCTCCGGCGGAGGTAAGCGGAGTAAGGCCTGTTACACGGATCAGCGAATCAAGAGTATGCCTGTCTCTTGCAAGCATGCCGGCATCGCTGATTGCACTCCATCCCACCGCCAGTCCCGGCAGTCCCATGCCGCGGCGCAGAGCGGCCAGAGCTTCAAGTCCCTGGTTGGCTGCAACGTAGTTTACCTGTCCCGGATTGCCAAGAAGCGTTGTGGCGGATGAGTACATGATGAAGAAATCAAGCCTGCTGTTTAGAGTATAGCGGTGCAGGTTGAATGCTCCTGCAAGCTTAGGCGACAGGACTCGCTGAATGCGCTCAGGTGTCATATCGGTGATTATCCCGTCATCAAGAACGGCGGCCGCGTGAACAACGCCCTTAAGCGGAGGAAGTTCTGCAAGAACCCTGTCAAGACTGCCGGCAAGGCTTTCGTAATCTGTAACATCCTGCGCCAGGGCAGTCACGGTGCGTTTTTGACCGTCTTTGAGACCGAGAGTGGCGAGTTCTTCAAGAGCCGCGGCATTATCCTCCGTGGCACCCCTGCGGCTTATCAGGATAAGAGCGCCGGCGCCGAGCATTGCCAGACGGCGTGCTGTTTCAAGACCGAAACCTCCGAGTCCTCCGGTTATGATGTAGCTTCCGCCGGTATGAACGTCAAGAGCCGTGCCGACCTCTGTTTCTGCAGATCCTTTTGTCCGGGCAGGAGGTTCAATCACAATTTTTCCCACATGGCGGGACTGCTGCATAGCTCTGTATGCGTGTTCGGCCTCGTCTGATGCGTAGAGACTGTACTGCAGAGGAGTCCAGTCGCCGTTTCTGAAATGCTCCATTATTTCACTGAAAATTCTGCGGCCGAGCTCCGGTCGATCCTTGATGAACTGATCCACATCTATTCCGAAGAAACTTATGTTGTTGCGGAACGGACGGATCCTGATTGAGTTATCAGCATAAAAATCCCGTTTTCCAAGTTCAAGGAAGCGGCCGTACGGACGCAGAAGTCTTAAGCTCTGATCAATGCCTTCTCCCGCCAGAGAATTGAGCACCGCATCCACACCTTCGCCGTTTGTGTCCTGCATGATCTGATCATGGAAGGAATAGGAGCGGGAATCGTAGATGTGTTCAACACCGAGCAGACTCAGCATACTGCGCTTGTCATCGCTGCCGGCTGTGGCGTATACCTGCAGACCGAGTGTTGATGCTATCTGTATCGCGGCAAGTCCCACACCGCCTGCAGCACCGTGTATAAGGATCCGTTCACCGGACTGCATATTGGCAAGATGTCTGATGGCATACCATGCTGTGAAAAATGCGACAGGAATTGTGGCAGCGTCTGCAAAACTCCATTCATCCGGTATCTGAGTCACGGCGTCACTTGTTGTAAGCACGCAGTTTGCAAAGCACTGGGAACCGAAGCACAGAACTCTCTGTCCGGCGGTTATGCCGCTGACTTCGGATCCTGTCGCTTCAACTACGCCGGAGCACTCTATTCCAAGACCTGGACCTGAAAATCCGTTTTCAAGAGCCTCCTCCGGAAGCATATTCATGGCCCACATGACGTCGCGGAAGTTAAGACCGGTTGCATGAACCTTTACGCGCACTTCATTTCCCTTAGGCTCAGGGACAGGGGCCGGCACCCAGCGGAGCGTTTCAAGGTGACCCGGAACTGTGCATTCAAGCTTCAGTGAATTTCCGGATTTCACGTCTGATTTTTCTGTGGTGTTTTCTGATCTGAGCACATAGCGCATGGCTCCCTTTAAGATTACTTCATGCTCCTTTGAAGGATGCATCAGTTCTCTTACAGCGCTGTTTATCAGCAGGGTGTTGTTTTCATCACCGGCCGACATATGCATATCGATGCAGAATGCGCCAAGGGACGGCATCTCGTTCATAAGCACGCGGGCTGCTCCGATCAGGGATGCCTGGGACGGACGGATGTCCTTTCCGCAGTTATCAGGAGATGGCTGGGCATTTACGGTCAGCAGTCTTAGGGATGCAGCCGGACGTCCCGCTGAGTTCCAGCCGCGGACAGCCTGCACCAGTGCGGAACACTGCAGTCCTGCGGCACCGGGATCAAGTCCGTCACAGCCGAGCGACAGTGCGTCAATCAAAACTGCAGGACGGTTTTCTCCGGCAAGGGTCTCCCATACGGATTTCCACTGATCCGCATCATCTGTGCTGCACTGCCATTCATTTCCTTCCGTGCAAAGCTTTTCTCCGCCGGTGAGATGTATTACTGTATCACCTCTAAGGGATGCATTCTGTGAAATCCTGTCAAGCACGCTGCTGATCAGCGGAGGAATACCGCTGTCCGTACAGAGTACCCATGTGGTCTGCTCGGATGCTCTGATTTCATCCGCTGTCTCTTTTCCGGCGGATTTTGCCAGAATTATGAAACGCGGCACCGCCGGATCCGGCTTTATTAGCTCAATATCAGTAAATCCGGCATCCTGCAGAGCCTTTTCCCATTCCTGCGGCGCAAGCTGGCGTGATACCGAGTCGGGACTGCTCTTTGAGGTTATCCACCAGGATTCCTCCTGTCCGAAAATAATGTCGTCTGTAATATTCGGTTCGCTTTCCGCCAGGATCAGCAGACCGTTTTCGTGGAGTGCATCGCGGCAGCGCTCAAGCACGGCCGGTATGTCATCAGCACTGCTGAGACAGTGGAAAGCTACTGCGGCGTGAACCTTTACCGGGGCCTTTTCCTTCTGAATGTTCCATTCAACAACTTCAACCGGTGCATCCTGTACTGATGCATCCATAGCTTCGCATGCAAGACTGAGCTGTTTGAGTTCGGCATCATTCTGCGCTGCAAGAATTCTGAAGTGTCTGCTGAGCTGCTGACCTGAAATTCTTCCCAGGCTCGACGGCTCTGCATTTATTTCAAGTATGCTGACCGGCGAGGCGGCGTTTTTAATGTATTCTTCAAGCGCATGCCGGCAGAGGATGCTGTCGGTGCGGTATTCCTGGCGGCGGTATTCGAGTCTGAGCGGATGGCTGCAGGAGATCGGTTCTTCATTGCCGAGGAGTGTTCTGCGGGCATTTGCGAGCAGCATGTTTACAGCAGAGTCATGGGGAGCCTCTGCAGCAAGAGTGCACCAGATTTCATCAAAACCGGGCAGTGAGTCTGTTACCTCATTTCCGCGTGCAGCCGCATACTGCTGCAGACGAACGGTAAGATCTGCAAAGCGGAATCCCGCATCGCTGTTTTCAAGTTCATCAGCAAGTGCAATTCCTGCAAGTTCGCGAAGCGGAAGAATTTCATCGGTGTAGTGACGCCACTGATCCGTATCTGTCAGATTATCTGATTTTTCACGCAGTTTTTCCGACAGATCATGCATCGACGGCAGACCGTCAGGAATTTCTGCCGACGGATGCGGCTGTGGCACGGCGTAGGTTGCGTAGACTGACGGACGCGGTGCGGCAAGCTGCTCTACGGTTCGCGCCCGGCCTCCCTCAAGTCTTAACAGTTCATCACCGTTTATGTCAAAGAGAGAGACGTTGCATACTACTCCGTGGCGTGTTGATTTCGGCACGTGCGTCCGGGCATACACCGGATATCCGCGGCGGATGAGAATGCACCGCTCAAACCAGTACGGCAGGCGCGGAGCCGGATATTTGTCCACCTGGTTCTCGATTATGGCAAAAAGCGGCTGCAGGCTTCCGTCCAGGAGAGGAGGCGGTATAAGCATATTTCTGCTCCAGTCCTGCATTTCATCCCCGGACTCATGTCTGAATCTGCTGAGCATTACGCTGTTTTCAATCCAGCCGCATTCAACGGATCTGAATACTGAACCGTAGTTCATATTCGCCTTCTGCGTGATTTCATACAGTTTTTCTGCGGAAACAGGTTCTCCGAACTGCTCCGGATGTCCGGCTTTGTCAAATTTTCTTGCAGTGACGTCTGTATGGATTATTCGTGCTCTTGCATTAAGAGTCCACGGCTCGTCGCGCATATACGGACGGGAAAACATCCTGATCTCATCATCCGACTCGCTTAAAGATGTTCTTATTACAAGCGGCTGACGTTCGTGAAGAATGACAGGTCTGAGAATAGAAGTGTTGCATAAAGCCAGTTTTTCATCTTTTTGCGAAATTTGCTCCAGAACGGCAAGAGCCATCTCAATATAGGCCGCTGCAGGGTAGTAGACGGTATCGCCTACCTTGTGATCCCTTATCCATGGATATCCTTCGGTATCGATTACATTTTCCCATACATTCTGGTTGTGAAGACGGCGGCCGAGAAGAGGATGCTCTTTTATGCTGTTTACAAAACCCCGGCATTCCGGTGTTGCAGCCAGTCTGCATTCGGCATTGTTCCAGGGATATAAAGGCAGATCAACTCTGTCCGACGGTCTGTCGAAATGTTTTGACAGATCCGCAGGCCATCCGCCGATCCATGCCGCCTTCCATGCCTTGCCGAACTGCTCGACGCCACTGTTTCTTGAAAGTGTTCCTCCTGTCCAGCCTTCAACCTGTCCGCCGTCCATGCAGTCTGCCTTGTCCAGTCCGCTTCTCAGATAACGCAGCAGTATGCTGTGCGGTCCGATTTCAAGAAAGTGGCGGACACCGAGACTTATAGCTGTCTGCTCGGCTCCGCGGAAGTTCACAGGCTTTCGAACATTGTCCCACCAGTATGAGGCCGGACATCCTTCAGTATGCTCCTTTCCTGTTATGCTAGAGATAAAGTGAAGCTTAGGCGCCCTTGTTTCAATTGATGCAAGATCATCCAGCAGACTCCGGTGTATGCTTTCCATGCGTGAACTGTGGAATGCATAATTAAGCGGCAGCATTTTGAAGAAAATATGCCTTGATTTAAGCTCCTTTCCTATCTGTGCAAGTGTTTCCCCGCTACCGCTGAGCGTAACGGCATCGGCTGCGTTGATTCCTGCAATCTCCACATCACCGTAGCGCTCTGCAAGATCCGCTGCTTCATCGGCACCTATGCTTGCAGCGGCCATGCGGCCCGCTCCTGCCGTGCTTTCCTGATGCATGCTGCGGTAGTAGATTATGCGCACTGCCTCTTTGAGAGATACAGCTCCGCAGTACCATGCGGCTGCAATTTCACCGACGCTGTGGCCGAATGCGGCGTCGGCTCTTATCCCGACAGCGTCCAGTGCGGCGCAGAGTCCGACCTGGATCAGAAAAAGCAGCTGCTGCGCCGTATCGGTATGAGCCATGTCCTCGTCTGTGGCATTATTCATGATTTCCAGCAGATCCTTTTCTGAATACTGCTTCATGAGCTGTGCCACCTCGTTTGCGGCTTTTGCAAAGGCAGGATTAGCCATCATGTCTCTGCCCATGCCGGTCCACTGACCGCCGTTGCCGGAAAAGACGAATGCTGTCCTGACATCAGCTTTTGATGGCGGGACGGCTTCACCTTCGGCAGTGCCGCATGATGCGCTTTCATCTTCTGAAGAGCCTCCTCTGAGTGCCAGAGCAACATCTTTTGGAGTATCACCTTCCGCCACAAGCCGTTTTGACAGCAGTTCACGTCTGTAGTGGGCTCCGCAGGCAAGATCGTAGTAGGAGTCCGGATTTTTCTCTATTCTTTCAGCATAGCTTTCAGCCAGTCTGTGCAGACTTTCCTCGCTTGAAGCAGATATGAACATCGGCGGCACTGATGTCTGGATGCGTTTGCCTGATTTGGCAGGATCTGCAGCCTCCAGCAGCAGGTGACCGTTGGATCCTCCGAAACCGAAGGAATTTATGCCTATGCACCGTTTTCCGTCAACTTCTGGAAGCGGCTCGGTTTTTAGAGGAAATCTCAGGTTGAGTGCACTGCAGTCTATAGCCGGATTGATATTGTTAAGATGGATCTGAGGCGGGATTCTGCCTTCTCTTAATACAAGAAGGGACTTCATGAGACCGGCCATGGCCGAGGCGGTTTCAAGATGACCGACATTGCATTTTACAGATCCGACCCACAGCGGCGTGCAGCGACGCTGACCGAGAGCTCTGCCGATTGCTGATGTTTCTATCGGATCGCCTACGGCAGTTCCGGTGCCGTGGGCTTCAACATATGCAAGCCGGTCAGGTTTGCAGCCAGCGGCATCGTAGACCCCTCTTAAAAGCTCTTCCTGTGCAGAGGCGCTCGGCAATGCTATACCCTGGGTGCGTCCGTCGCTGTTGATTCCTATTCCGCGGATAACCGCATGGATGTGTCTGCCCTGCGCCAGTGCTTCGCTAAGAGGCTGGAGCAGTACAATTCCTCCTCCTTCGGATCTCACATATCCGTCGCCGGAGGCATCAAATACCTTGCAGCGTCCTTCTGGCGACAGCATGTGAGCCTGAGAAAAACCTACAAACGGATACGGTGCCAGAAGAACATTGACACCTCCCGCAACAGCCATTCCGGCATTTCCTGCTGCAAGTTCCAGACATGCCTGGTGCAGAGCGTGCATGGCGGACGAGCATGCGGTGTCTATGGTCATGCTCGGACCATGGAAATTATATATGTAGGAAATACGGTTGGATATAATGCTGAGATTTGTTCCGGTCATGCTGTACGGCGATGTTGCACATATGTCATCGGCATGACTGGTGCCTGCATCAGGGGAGGCCGCACCCACAAAAACTGCAGTATCGGAGCCGGACAGCGAGGAAGGTCTGATACCTGCATCCTCCAGTGCCTCCCATGTCAGTTCCAGCAGCAGCTTCTGCTGCGGATCCATCGCTTCGGCCTCTGTGCGTGAAATACCGAAAAATCCGGGATCAAAATCGAAAATATCATCTATTATACCGGCGCTGACGCTTACTGTATGACCGGGCATATCTCGGCGGGGGTGAAGGTAACTGGATGTGTCCCACCGCGACAGAGGCACCTTTGTGACGGCATCATATCCCTGTGAAAGAATATTCCATAAACCGTCCAGGGATCTGGCGTTGCCGGGAAGACGGCAGGCAGCACCGACAATTGCGATAGGAAAATTGATATATGAGCTCAAAACTTTTATCCCGGTGTCTAATACTTAAATTCAAATTATTGATTGCTGGAAATTGTTATTCAGACGGATATATTGGAACTGCAGCATTAAAGTTTTGACTATCATGCAGATCGGGAACTTAAAAATCATCTGTTTTTTTGATTTCTGCACGGTCGGAACTGCAGCCAGAAAAAGAAAAAAAACAAACGCAGCTGCTCTCTTTCTGCCGGATATTTTCCTAACTTACTGTTGTTTTAAAAATTCCTTCTGAAGTTAAACATCCAGAAATCTGGATCAGATACGATTTTTTGATTTTACTTATGCTTAAAATACTTGTCAAATGTTAGAAACTCTACTTGTTTATTGCGTAGCTAATGATTAAAAAATGTACAGAATTTCAGCGCGGCCGTGGCTGCCTGCAGATCGAATTTTCTGTTTTCTGTGCATTTTTAGATACGGATGCGGCAGTCTGCCGGGTTGCATTGTGATCTGAATTCCCGAACAGCGGTTTAGAGAGTCTGATCGTGATTGGTTCCTTCAGAGGCAGACGTTGCGGGAAGTATTCTTCTGTAGCAGAACATGCCGGACATCTGTATATGAATTATGCAGGGAAGGTTATTTTTTTTCATCAGATTATACGGTGACTTCGAGGTTTAAATGAAATTTAAAGCACTGCTGTCTGCTCTTTCCGATCCTCCTTCAGAAACAAAGCTGAAAAGAATTCCGGCGGTTGTGGAACTGCTCGATGGTTGGAACTGCACCGCCGCATCCATGCGCTCTTTGGGTATGGATCCGGCATCTGATTTCTCGGTTCTTGATGCAAGACTTGAGGATCTTCGTTCGGCATGCATGCAGGGTGCCGCCGACTTTATTTTTGACATCAGCGGCGGTGATATGGCAAATACCGTTCTCAGCGGATTTGATTTTAGGAATGTTTCGGATAATGACTTTCTGTTTTTCGGATACAGCGATCTGACAGCCTTCATTAATGCACTTTATGCGGCTGCGGGAAAAAAATCAGTGCTCTATCAGATTATGAACCTGGTTTCAGGGGCGGAGAGTAAAAGAATCGAAGAATTTTATTCCATGTTTTTCAGTCCGGCCAGATCTGCTGATTTTGCATCTCTCTCAGGCGTCATGGCGGCAGGCGGAAAAATGGACGGCATTCTGGTAGGCGGCAATATCCGCTGTTTCCTGAAGCTTGCCGGAACTGCATATATGCCTGACATGAACGGCAAAATTCTTCTTCTTGAACAGTATCATGGAACGCCTGAGCTGCTGGCATCCCAGATTTGCCACCTGGCGCAGCTTGGCGCCTTTGAAAAAATTTCAGGTCTTGTTCTTGGAACATTTACTGAACTTCAAAAGCGGGGCATTGATCCCTACGGATCAGTTTTCAGATACTTTCTTCCGTCTGATCTGCCTGTTTTTGTTACATCTCAGGTTGGTCACGGAGTAAATTCGAAAGGTGTCATTATCGGAGCTGAATACAGGATCGCCGGATCGTCAGCAGCGGTTTGCGGCGGACCTGACTGGATGCTGGGAATCTGATTTTAAACCCCTGTTGTTCACCGCGTTTGTTTCGGGTTCCGGTATCCTGCGTCGGAATGATAAAAAGGCGGGGGATTGTATTTTGATCCGCCGCCTTTTTGAGTTCCTTTTATCTCAGGAGTATAGCCTGTGATCAGAAGAAAATTTTCTACTGTGCGTCTGCCGAAGCTGTGCTGTCTTCAGGCGTCAGGCTTACTTCCTTTTTACTTGATGGCGACTTTTTTTCCGGAAAAAGTATTTTCTGAACATCGTCATAGGTTTCCACAAAAAAGTATTCAACATTCTCCTTGACGAAATCAGGCAGATCTATGACATCATTTTCGTTCTGCTTAGGACATATGATTTTCTTGATGCCAAGTCTTTTGGCCGCCATTGTTTTTTCTTTAATGCCGCCTATGGCAAGTACCTTGCCGGTAAGCGTCAGCTCGCCTGTCATGGCGAAACCCCTGGCTGGAGCCTTGTTCATGGCAAGCGAAATCAGTGCAGTGGCCATGGTGATGCCGGCTGACGGTCCGTCTTTAGGAGTTGCTCCCTCCGGTACGTGCATATGAATTTTTGCCTTGTCGAAAAAGTTCTTTCTGGAATGCATATATTTTCCGATTCTGGCGCTTGCATAGCTGTATGCGATTTCAGCTGATTCCTTCATGACATCACCAAGGGAGCCGGTAAGCTTCATGGCGGCTCCGGAATTGTTGATGAGCGCCACTTCGATCGGAATTGTGGCACCGCCCATGGAGGTCCAGGCAAGACCTGTTGCAATTCCGACGCCCTTAAGCTCGTCATCAGCTCTGAAGAGCGGACTCTTCAGATATTCCTTGATGTTGCTCCTGTTTATCACCACCGGCTTTTCAGGCGGATTTTCAATAATCTGGACAACAACCTTGCGGATGATTTTTGCAAGCAACTTTTCAAGATGTCTTACTCCGGCCTCTCTTGCGTAGTCCTCTATGATTATTTTTACTGCGGAATCCGGGATCCTAAGTTCCTTGCCTGTGAGATTGGCCTCCTTCATGAGTCTTGGAATAAGATGATGCTTGGCAATAGAAAGCTTTTCCTGTGCCAGATAGCCGCTTAATTCAATTTTGTCCATGCGATCAAGCAGAGCGCTCGGGATGGTTTCCGTCGTGTTGGCAGTGCAGATGAACAGACATTTTGAAAGATCCACATTCAGATCAATGTAGTGATCCAGAAAGTTTGTGTTCTGTTCAGGATCCAGAGCTTCAAGCAGTGCCGCCGAAGGATTGCCTCTCACGCTGTTTGTGATTTTATCTATTTCATCAAGCATGATTACCGGGTTCATGCATTTTGACTGCTTAAGAGCCTGGATAAGCTTGCCCGGCATTGCACCGATATATGTTCTTCTGTGGCCCTTTATTTCGCTGTCATCATGCAGACCGCCGACACTGAAGCGGTAGAAAGGTCGGTCCAGAGCCCTTGCCACCGATTTGCCTACCGATGTTTTACCCACTCCCGGAGGTCCCACCAGAAGAATAATGGATCCGTTGGTTGATCCCTTCTTCTGACCGAGGGCTATGAACTCAATTATGCGATCCTTTACATCATCAATGGCGTCATGATCCTCGTTAAGAACCTTGCGCGCATGGGCGATATCCAGGTTTTCCTCCTTTTCGACACCCCATGGGATCTGGGTGATCCAGTCAAGGTATGAACATACCACCTCGTATTCAGGAGAACTTGGATTGATAAGTTTGAGTTTGGATATTTCTTCGTCATATCGTTCCCTGACATGCTCAGGAACCTTCAGAGTCTTGCAGCGCTGTTCAAGCTTGTTAACAAAATCCTGAAGCGCCTTGTTCTCGAACTCAAAGGCCTCCTTTTCACTCATTCCGAGTTCTTTCTGGATAACCTTGAGCTGTTCTCTGAGAAAATAGCTTCTCTGGTTTTTCTGGATTTTTTCGTCAACACTGTTGCGGATGTCATTCTGCAGCTTGGCAATTTCGTACTCCTTCAGCAGAATGGTGATGCACTTCTTCAGTCTGGTGACTATATCCATAGTGTCCAGAATCTCCTGAAGCTCCTGGCCGGATGCAGTCGTTATGGCCGATGCGCCGTCGGCAAGCTCCGCAGGTCTGTTCGGAGAGAACTTCAGGGTGAACTGCTTGATCTCATCGGAATATATATGGTTGAGAGGAATTAATTCCCTGACAGTGTTCACTACAGACATGGCGTGGGCTTTGATGTCCTCATCGCTCGCGTTGCTTTCATTAGTGGTCTGCGGATATGTAACTTCAGCAAGGAACGGAGGCTTGCCTGAATTTATGAACTTCTTAATCTGAATTCTTGCAATGCCTTCAGCAATGAACTGAATGTCATTGTCACTTATTCTTGCATGTACAATTCTGATAAGACAACCGGTTTTAGGGATCTTTTTCAGAAGTTCCTTTTCTTTATCTACAATATCAGTGACTTCCTCTCCGTTTTCATTTTCAGGAGAAACGCAGAACAGTCCCAGAGTTTTGTTTTTGGTTTTTATTATCTGCTCAAAGGTTGAACGCCACGGTTTGTTTGCAACCTGGACCGGCAGAATCAGTCCGGGAAGAAACGGACGGCCGTACACAGGGACAATAAACACCTTGTCAGGACGGATGGTGCTGGAGTCCGAGAGTACCATATCTGATGTAACGCCCGGAATATCAGGCAAAACATCGCTCAGCAAATCTGAAGGATCGTTTTTTTCATCATCATTTTCGTTTTCTTTCTCTTCAGATTCGTCTGCAGACTGTTTTGAAACATTTTCTTCAGTACTGTTTTCAGAATCATCTCCGGACTCTGTTTTTTCCGCATTCTCCGGAGCCTCTGTTTCTTTATTTTCTGTAATTCTGCCTTCGTCTTCCTTTTCAGGATTTTTTATATCTTTATCGTCTGACATATCCAACTCTTATCTATAAATCTGTCTTTACTTATATGGCGACGATTTTAAAAAATTCAACATCATTTGTCTTCTTTTCTTTCTGCTAAGCTGTTACCTGAATCATGGTTTTATCCGCCGGACCGGTGCCTGAAAAGTGCTTCATTTTTATGAAATGCCGGTATTGTGCTAAAATCCTTTGCTGCGGTCCGGTGTTTTATTCATGTTTTTTTCCTGCCGCTGTCCCAGGCAGGGAGTGTGTTAGAGTTAGTTTGGTGGAAGTTTGTGATTAATGATACTGTTGCGGCGGATGCGAAATATGATTCATCAGTACTGAAATTCAGTAACCGCCGTTTCCTTTTTCTCCGGGGACCTGAAGGCTCCTTTTTTTACAGACTCAGATGCAGACTTCAAAACATCGGCTATTGCGCTTATTTTATTAATGTAAGCGGATCTGATTTTGCCGACCGCCCGTGTTTTACCGATTCGTTCTGGTACAGGGACATTCCTCAGAACTGGTCTTCATATCTTGAAAAAGTTGTCACGGAAAAAAATATTACAGATATTGTTCTGCACGGCAGTTCAGATTTTTATAATGCCGCCGCGGTTGACTTGTCTGAAGCCCTGGGGATCAGAATATGGATCTTTGAAGAGAGCAGCCGTTTTCCGGGATCTGCAGTGCTTCTTCATAATACTCCCGCCGCAAAAAATCTGATTTATACGGTATGCACCGGTGCGGAAGAAAAAAACTGCGGGGAGGGCGGAGCTCCAAATTTTTTATCAGGAACGGCGGACTCGTCTCCGAGTTCAGGAAAACGCCGTTTTGTTTATTTACGCCGGTTTCTGGGCAGTTTTCTTCTTGCGCCTTTTTTCAGACATTTTTCAAAAATGTCTTCCGCCGCAGTCGGAGAAATTCTTCCTTCAGAAAAAAAAGTATCTGATGAGGATATCATTCTGAAGGGTGATTTTTACAGCAGAGACGGTATTGAAAGACTTGTCCGCTGTTCGCTGCGCCGTATGGGGATGGGAGGAATTGCAAACTGCATTTTTTTCAGTCGGGGCATAACCCAGATCAGAAATCTCCGCGTGTTCCTTGACTGTGTCGAGGATACGGCGGTTGTGGGCTGGGGGTATAAGCCTACGGCGGCACGGGCAAGAAAATTTGCCAGGACCGGCGGACTTGCATACTATGCCCTTGAGGACAGCTTTATCAGATCACTGGCGACAGAATACAGAGGAAGCGATGATGAAATTCTGGGACTGGTCCTTGACAGAACCGGAATATACTATAATGTTGATTCCTCATCTCAGCTTGAGGAATATATGGTTCACAGCGGTGACTGGTATACCGGTGAACTTCGCGAACGTGCTGGCAATCTGATAAAAACCATAGTGTCCGCCCGGATTGTTAAGTATAACTCCGTTCACGAACCGCCGCCGGGGGATTTTCTTCCTGATAACATACCTCAGAATGCCGTGCTTGTCATAGATCAGACTCTGAATGATGCTTCGATTCCGCAGGGTAATGCTGATGCCGAGTCTTTCAGGCTGATGCTGCGGGAGGCTGTTGAGAAGGCGGGGCCCGGAAATGTCTATGTCAAGGAGCATCCGAATGTTTCGGTATCAATGGGCCGCGGATATTTCAGTATTCCAGATTTAAAAAAGCTCGGTGTAAATATTATTACCGCGCCGGTTAATTCCATTGAACTTCTTCTTAAATTCAGAAATGTCTATGTGGTGACATCCGGCACCGGTTTTGAGGCTCTCATGTGCGGATGCAGTGTAACATGCTTCGGCGAACCCTTTTATTCCGGATACGGTCTTACTGATGATCGTAAATCAAAGGCTCGGCGCAAGAGAGGGGAGAGAATGAATTCACCTGCGACAGTGGAAATGCTCGCGGCGGCGGTTTTTTACAGGTATTCTATTTTTGTGCATCCTGAGAACTGCAGAACTTGCTCACCGGAGGAGGCTCTGGAGTACATAATTTCTAAAAAACAAAACAGTGCCGGTGAGTATGACGGAGCATGATTTTGTTCTTTTTCAATTTTTTTATGCTATGAAAATTTTAAGCTCCTGACGGAATTTTCAGACCCTCAGTCTTCTTTTTCATCTTTTCAAGAATCTGCGGTGTCTCATTCCACGGAATAATGCATTCTATTACAATTCCCGTTTTTTCCTTTGGAGGGAAGCATTCCTGAAGCTGCTTTAACTCTGTGATCATGCGGTACTCAAGGTTGAAAAGAGCTGCTGCATGTTCGAAACTGTAGCTGTGCCTCAGTGCAAAAAATTTTTCCATATACCCGCAGTCTCTGGCTCCGGGGAGCATGGCAAAAATATTTCCGCCGGCATTGTTGATTATAATTACGCATAATTTTTTTTCTGCCGCAAGAGCAAGACTGTTGAGATCATGGAGCGCCGACGTATCACCTGTAATGAGGGTAACCTGTTCTTTTTCATAGTCTGCAATGCCGCAGGCGGCTGCCGTCACACCGTCGATTCCGGATGCTCCTCTGTTGGCATAGATTTTAGGAATTCCGTACTGCGCCGGACCTGCAAATTTGCTGAAAATTCTGGCGGGCAGACTGTTGCCGAGAAAAAGAGCTCCTGGAAGGTGTCCGCTTATATATCTGATGACAGCCGGTTCATTCATTTTATCTTCATCAGGATCCATATTGCTTTCGGCAAAAGAGTTCAGATCTGATACAGGCAGTTTCTGATACGGCACCCGTTTTTGATTGCCTTCAACCGTTCTGATTATGTTTTCGGCAAAATCGGTGATTTTCATATTGATTATCATTGATGCCTTATGATCAGGATCCTGTATGTCTTCATTTTCGGTTAACAGGATCCTGCAGGAATGATCCATGCTTCTTATAAGTCGGGTGAAGTTTTTGGAAATAAAACGTCCGCCGATAATCAGCAGGGTTTCTATGCCTGCAGACATTTTAAAAAATTCTTCCGAATCCAGAAGAAAATCGGCATACATTACAGTGTCCGGAGACTGTCTCAGCTGCGACTGGGGATCTGGAAATATATACCAGTTCAGGTGATGTGCAAGTTTTAGAACAGCTTCGGCTTTTTCTTTTGAGTCAATGCATCCTGCCAGAATAATACCCGGTTTCTGAAACAGTTTTTTATGAGATGAAGTTAAATTCAGAGCGGATGTTTCGACTGTTTCGAGTATTTCAACCGCCGGTATCTGACTTTTGCTACAGCTTTGCATATAGATCATCGTTTCTGAAGCAGGAGGTTCGCCCTGGGCAGGGTAGAGCGGTTCTGCAAACGGGCAGTTTAAATGAACCGGGAGATTTGTTGTTAATGCGATCTGTGCTATTTTTGCAGCTGTTTCCTGTATATACTTCGGATGTATTCTGTCGGTCGGTTCGGCAAGATCAGAGTGATATCCTGTAAAGTCTTTGAAGATTTCCGCCTGTCTTATCGCCTGGTTGGCTCCGCAGTCAATAAGTTCCCTGGGGCGGTCTGCTGTAAGCAGAATTAAAGGTATCCTTGTAAGAAATGCTTCGGTTACGGCAGGAAGAAGATTGGCAACGGCAGTGCCGGAGGTTGTTATGACTGCTGCTGGTTTTTTTGATGCCTTTATATAACCAAGTGCGTAGTATGCAAGTCCGCGTTCATCAAAGTGAATATGAGTCTGCACCCCCTTGTTGGCGGCACAGGCAAGGGTAAGCGGTGCGCTTCTGGACCCCGGAGCTATGAAAAAATGGTTAATCCCGTGCTGTCTCATTTCTTCAATAAGAATTTCTGCCCAGACGTTATTGATATTCATAGCTAATTTCCTTCTGTTGACGGATTTTCCGCAGACTGCAGAACAGAGTCCTCCGGAAGAGCAATTCCGATTGTGTCTGCAGTACTTAGAATTTTTGAATTCAGTTCAGTCCATTCACTGGCACTTTCAGAGGAACTTATGAGACCGGATCCTGTATAAAAATAAAATTTTTCGTTTCGAAGCAGAACCCCGCGGATCATGACGCAGTACTCAGAACTATTTTTTTCCTCAATCCCCAAGGTTCCCGCATACCATCCTCTTGAGAATTTTTCATATTTTCCGATGAACCCTAGTGCCGCGCTGCGCGGGGTTCCCGCCATGGCTGGAGTTGGATGAACAGCTCTTAAAATTTCAGCATCGTCTGTATTTCTGTTCAGTTCTGCCGCTATGGAACGCTTGATATGGACTAGATTCCCGGATTCTATTATTACAGGATCTGATACGGATATTCTGTTCGCAAACGGGGAAAGATGACGGGAAAGCCAGTCGCTTACTATCCGGTTTTCATGATCGTTCTTTGTGCAGGCAAGAAGTTCGTTAAAGTTATCAGTTTTGCGTGCTGTTCCGGCAACTGCCTCGGTGAATATTCTGCTGCCTTTTTTTATAAGGAGGGATTCAGGGGACAAACCCGCATAGCAGCAGCTTCTGTCAGGAGCAAGAATATATGCGTAGTCTCGGCTCCCGGAGGATATGATCCTTTTCATGAACTCTGCCTGGGATGCACTGGCGGCTGCGACTACCTGCCTGGCAAGAACAACCTTGTGCTCCTCTGATGAATTTAAAAATTTTTTCAGCTCATCAAAACTTTTTTTGTATCCGTCAAATTCCGGGTTGAAAATCAGATCGTCCGCACGCAGCTTCCTGTTATCACAAATAAAATCATCGGATGCATAGGAACAGCTTTTCTTTAATGCATCCAGCGCTTCATTAAAATTATTTTTCCGTTCGGATTCTGCTTCAGCATAGCCGCATACGGTAATTTCCGCTTTATCCCCTGCAGTTTTGATTAGTATAAGGGCATAAGAATTAATTTCTCCGGGAAAACCGGACCATTCGTTTTCCATTTCTGCTTCTGGAAACGGCATTCCTCTGAAAATGCATGCCGGTTTGATGCCGCATGTATCCGGATCATAATTTTTTATGCCCATGGCATAAATCTTTTCTTCAGAATTTCTCTTTTTAAAATATATTTTGGGAAACAGACTGCTGCCGATAAAAAATTTCTGCGGATCAAATGAAGAGCCGGCTATTTCGACTGTTATTTCACACGGAGTTTGTGCGGCTGCTGCCGACCGGACTTCGGTTTCGAGCCTGCTGAGAACTGTCCTGTTCATCTGTCCCCTTCTTGTGCGGTTTGGTTTTTTACATATTCCTTTGCATATTCAATAATTTTTTTTCTTTGAACCTTAAGACCTGTATCTTGCGTCTGAGGCCATGGAATAAAAATTTTGGGAATTTCGTGAGGGGCCAGGCAGCTTTTTAATTTTTCCTTCAGATTGTCATATGATCCGTCGATTACAGCAACAGCCATCTCTCCCCATTCCTGATCTTTAATTCCTGCTACTACAGCCCTCGGTGCATTTGTAAGCTCGCATATGACTCTTTCAATATGCTCAGGCTGAATATTTTCTCCCCCCGATGTAAACTGATTGTCTATTCTGCCGCAGATGTAGAGATTTCCGTTTTTTATATATCCGCAGTCGCCGGTGTGAAAGAAACCTTCACTGTCAAGTTTGAGATTAATGTTGCCCTTTTCACAATACCCCAGAAAAAGAGTTTTTCCCTTTACCAGTATTTCATTGTTTTCAATCTTTATTTCTCTGTTTTTAAGCGCTGGACCGGCATGGAGATCTTCTATATCGTCACTGTTTAGGATCTGTTTTGTGCATACCTGAGAACTCATTTCCGTCAGACCGTAGCTTACAAAGGGATGAATGCCCCGTGCAATGCATGAGCGGAGCAGATCTCGGGTTATGGTTCCTCCTCCGAGCATAATTCTTGAAAGAGACGTATTCTGGAATTCAAAACCGTTTTTAAGAAGTCTGTAAAGCTGGGTAGGCACTAGAGAAATGTGAGTTATTTTCAGATCCTGAATTGTTTTTTCAAGAGATTTTTCAGAGGATGAAAAAACAACAGCGGCTCCTGCAGTGAAGCACCTGAAAGAGATAGCAAGTCCTCCTATGTGAAAAAGAGGAAGTGACTGAAGATATCTGTCATCTGAGGATAGACTGTATCCGTCATCCGCATTGAACAGGTGATTTGCTATGCTGTGGGATGCCGCTTTTGGAATGCCGGTGCTTCCTGATGTAAGAATTAGATCTGCAGCGGATTTGGTGTTAATAAGAATTTCGCGCGGTGAGAATTCGGGGCGGGTGTAAATTTCAGTATTCTGATCATCCGGGATAAATCCTGATGCATCCAGACTGAATTCACTGATTTCAGGAAGAACTTTTCGAAGTTCTTCATTTGTTTTCTGGCAGGTTCCAAGCCACATCAGGTGTGCTTCGGTTTTTACCGCAATATTTTTAATTAACTCCGGCGGAAATTTCGGGTTTACAGGACATACAGTGATCCCGGCATGAAAGCAGCTCCAGATTAGAAGCAGGAGGTGCGGTACATTGTCTGATACTGCGAGAAGAACCTTATTTTCAGATTCGCCAGTCTGTTTAAGTTTCTCTGCGTTTATGCGGACTGCATTCCAGAAATTGCTGTAAGTTACAGTATAGGCACCTGTTATTACTGCCGGAGAATTGGGAGAGAGTTTTGCGTAGTACTCCAGGGGACTTATGATATATTCAGGTATGTCAGGATCGGCAAATTCCCTGATAAAATTCGGTAGAGGTTCAGTCATCGGAGTAATAATAGCGAAACAAGGAATGCAGCAAAAATAAGCATCCAGTAAAAATTTACAAGCAGCATCTATCCGGATTTAAACAGGGTCCAGAGACAGCATGCATCTGCCTATGGTTATTATTTTTACCGTAATTTTACGCTCTGTCAATAATTTGAAGTTCACTTTACCTGCTTCCTAGGAAAAAATTTAAAAATACATTTCCTTTTCTAATTTTTACTTTGGGCTTTATCTGGAAAGTTACTGTTTTCATCTGATCGTGTCGTAAAATCACGTCCTTGAGGGCGTGGATATATGCTCAGACGAAGTGGCCGTTTTAAACCTGGCTAATCTGTTCGTCTGGTGATGCTCAGTGTAATGTATTGGTGAATAATGGATAGAGATGCACCAACGCAACTACCAGAAAAGAAAGACAGAGATCAAAGCTGAATATCAGATGGTGAATTTACTGAATGAGGTAGGTGTGTGAGGAGTATTGGAAATATGTGTGTTTACAGAAAAATTTTTTCAGTATCAAGTCCTGTCAGTAATCTGCACCCAAATTCATTTTTCATTTCATCGGCCCATGCGGAGAGAAGAGAGAGTCCAAGCGGACTTTCATAGGATGATGATATTGTTACAAATCTATCTTTTTCAGCGGCTGATCTGATAATTTTTTCGCATTTTTCCAGTGAACCGGTCAGCATAGGCTTGATTATCAGGGCTCCGATGAGATCATTTGAAATCTCTGCATATCTGCTCATTCTCAGCAGTTCATCCAGTCCTAGCTTTATTTTGAACCTGGATGCAATTTTTAATGATGATTCAAGATCCCGGACAGGATCCTCAACATACAGAATTTTTTCTGCCGGTACTTGCGACAGAAGTGCATCAGCATCATTCATATCCCACAGCATATTAGGATCGAGAATAAATTTCGCATCATTGTTAAATGTCAGGATCCGGTTTATGACCTTCAGATCCTCATCAGCAGATTTTCTTCCGACCTTTATTTTGAAAATATTTTTTTTGCAGATTTTTAAATTTCTGTTCAGGGAATGAATTTTTTCAAACGGAAATTCCGGAATATGATCTTCACAGTTTTGGGAAATCATAACCTGGAATATTGCCGGCTGCATGCAGCGGTTATTTATTTTCTGATTTTTACAGGAAAAAAAATCTTCAAGATCACGGTAATTTCCTATGTACGTGTATGATGATTCCGGCATTCTGGGTTCAAGTTTTCTATTTAAAACAGAGAGGGCCAGAGAAACAGACGGAAATCGCGGATCAAATTTTGATTTTATTAGATCATCGACAGATTCATCAGAAAAACCGGGAAGGGGGGAGCATTCGCTCCAGGAGCCGTTTTCATGAAAATAGAACCCTTCGCGGACTGAAACAGTTCTTTCGTGAAGGGTTATGTCATTTTTTAATTTCTGACTGAATCTGAAAATTTCCATATCGGCAGGAAAACTGTTTTAGGATTGCTCTTACGGATTACGCTTGAATTTTGTAAAGTCAGGCATTCTTTTCTCGTTGAAGGCGTTTCGTCCCTCCTGTCCCTCTTCAGTCATGTAGAAGAGCATGGTTGCGTTTCCTGCAAGCTCTTGAAGACCGGCCTGTCCGTCACAGTCGGCATTGAGCGCTGCCTTCATGCATCTGATGGCTATAGGGCTGTTTAATAGAATCTCGCGGCACCAGCGGACTGTTTCCTTTTCAAGATCCTTGAGTGGAACAACTGTGTTTACAAGACCCATGTCAAGAGCATCTTTGGCATTGTACATTCTGCAGAGAAACCATATCTCCCGGGCTTTTTTCTGACCTATAATTCTTGCCATATAGGCAGCCCCGTAACCTCCGTCAAAGGATCCGACGCGGGGTCCGGTCTGGCCGAATTTTGCATTGTCTGCGGCAATTGTAAGATCGCACATCAGATGAAGCACGTGGCCTCCTCCTACGGCATATCCTGCCACCATTGCAATAACAGGCTTCGGACAGGTTCTGATCAGTCTCTGAAGCTCCAGTACATTCAGATGGTGGGTTCCTTTTTCATCCCTGTATCCGCCGTAATCTCCGCGAATTTTCTGATCACCTCCTGAACAGAATGCAAGATCTCCGGCCCCGGTGAGAATAATCACTCCGATTTTTTCGTCATAGTGCGCATCATTGACCGCATCAATTATTTCCTTTACGGTCTGAGGTCTGAATGCATTTCTTACTTCCGGACGGTTGATGGTTATTTTGGCAATTCCCTCCGGAGACTTGACGTACAGTATGTCAGTGTAGTTCTTGTCTGTCTTCTGCCATTGTACCGGTTCGTACAGTTTTTCCTCTGAAATCTGAAGCATTTTGTTAATCCTCAAGGGTAGGTTAATAATATTATCTCATTCAGCGATGCCAAAACAGCGGTGCAGGGTTTCTGTGCGTTTCAGTATCGCGGATTACGTCTGCCAGGCTGCAGAAGCAAATTTCATTACGCGGAGTTTTCAGCCTGCCGGTTGATCCGGGAACATTGAAAAAGAATTCGGTACCTGTTCATCATCTCTGCTTCGGATGTGCAATTTTCGTTGTTTGTATCAGGAACTTGACGTGACGACCTGAGCGGTGAGTCCCGATACTGAATTCTGCCGGTACCTTATCTGTTCTTAACTCCGTTAAATGCATCTTCAGATTTTATCACAACTTCCATGCTGTACAGGCATGGAGTCGACGAACGGCTCGTGTCAATTCGTATCCTTCAGGTGCATTTAAATTAAAATCCCTGTTTTTTTTTGCATCTGCAATTCGTCAGGAGTAGTGTAACGGTGCTCTTTTTTCCCTATTATATCTTGGTTCTTCCGGCATTACCCTTTCTATTGTTGCGCGATTTGTTATCCGTGCTAACTAAATATTGACGCGTGCTGTAAAAGTGCAGGAAAAAAATTATTAGAATGGCAGATTACGTGGAATTCTTATTTTCGCCGATTCATTGGAATAAATGTTCAATGTTTCATTCTACGGTTCTCACCACTCGAAAATAATTTTCAGCATTTGATCGCCGTGAAACCGGTGCAGGTTATGATCTCCGTTCATGATTTTGACTACAGATAGCGAACTGTGATTTTTTGACAGCCGGTCAGCGATCTTTGCGTACTTTTCATCCTTTTCTCCGTAGAAATACAGGGCAGGAATCAAATCAAAGACGTTCTCCAGATTATTCTGCCTTCCAACGCTGAAACATCTGAGAGCTTCAGCCAGGAACAGAGGATTTCCTGATGATTTCTCTTTTATGAGAAGAGCCTTCTTATCGTCTGACATAGATGCAAACACCGGTTGATCGTACCATTTTTTAAGAGTGTGAACTAATGGTACGGATTCAAATTCAGATGCCCATTTTTCATCTGCTGCTATTCGGTTCCGTCTTTCCACGTCTGTCAGAATTCCAGGGTTTGAACTTTCTATAATCAGTCCTGAAAGTTCCGGTTTCACCCTGTCTTCACTTATTTTTTCGGAAAGATACCTGCAGGCTTCCATCATTGCTATTCTTCCGCCCATTGAGTAGCCCCAGATCATGATTTTCCTGCATCCCCCGGGAATGTCGAGAATGTTGCCGAGACGGAAGTTTTCATCAGGTTTCGTTCGGCATTCACCGTGACCCGGCAAATCAGGGATCAGGATCCTGCATTTAATCCTGCTGTTTAATTTTTCTTTAATGCCAAGCCATTCATTCCTGTTTCCAAGAAAGCCATGTAGCAGGATCAGAGCATTGTCGGGATCCTGTGAGAATTCAAAAAAATGATCCATCTGATTTTATCCTGTCGCGGGCAAGAAAAAGAAATGTCAGTTATGATTTATTTTTTGTCCCGTTAAGACTTCATGAGATTAAAAAGAAAATCCGCCGCTCCGGCTAGTCCGTCCTCGCTTAAATTGAATTCAGGTTTGTGATGACCTGCTGTTATAGAATTTCCAATTACCACATATGCGCCCAGTCCGCCGTTTGCCTGCACGGCTCCTATCAGATGACCGCAGTCCTCGCAGGCATTGAAATTTCTTGATTCTATTACTGTCATTTCAGTTTTCTTAGCTGCGGTTTTAATTTTTTCAACAAGTTCAGGGGAGTTGCTGATTTCAACCGCCTTTCCTGAAATCTTTATTCTGTATCTGCAGCCTGATTTCAAACACAGATCCTTTATTATTGTTTCAGCAAGTGCAAAAAATTCCTCGTTTTTCTCTGAGTCGGTGTCTCTGCATTCGCATTCAAAGCTTACTCGGTCGCAGATTACGTTTCTTGCATTTTCACTGCGGAATTTTCCGATGTTGAATTTAAGAGTCTCTGACTGGTTCTGCCGGTTAAACAGTGCACAGGCTGTTTCACATGCACACCTGAGAGCATTTATGCCCTTTTCAGGTTCAATGCCAGCATGGGCGCTTTTACCGGTTATTTCCACATCAAATTTTATTGATGACTGGAAAGCAACAGGGTTTGCTACTATTTCACCGTCACCGGCGCATATTCCTAGGTGAAAACCGTATAGCTCGTCCAGTTCCTTTATCAGGGAGACATTTGTAAGTGCCCGCGCTCCCCGGCATCCTTCTTCGGCAGGTTGAAAAATAAATGTGTAGTCACCATTCAATTGTTCTTTTATTTCGGCAATTTTCACTGCCGTTGCCGCAGCCAGAGCCATATGCCCGTCATGACCGCATGCATGACATACCTCTTTGTGGACGGATGAGAAGCCTAGTGCACAGGGAAGGTGATCAGTCGATGATGATTCCTCCACTCCGACGGCATCCATATCGCACCTTAAGCCCCTGGAGATCCCCTTTCTTCCAGTCCTCAGTCTTGCTATAAATCCCGGTATTTTCAGCTTTTCCGTAATTTCCGGGTCCGCGCCTTCCTCAACCGCCCGTCTTTTTTCTTCTTCGCCGCCTGTTACCGTTTGATTAATAATTTCCCAGTTTATGTCCGGCAGATCTGAAAGAAAAAATATTTCATAACCGGTCCGCGAAAGCAGACCGGCCAGTTTGGCGGTGGTACGGTACTCACACCATCCGTATTCGGGATATTTATGCAGATCCCTTCTCAGTTCTATGATTTCCTGCACTTTTACTTTGCCTGGGATGCCACGAACTTCCAGTTGATGCTGCCGAGAAGTGCTGTTACATATTTTTTACGATCATTGCGGTAATCAATGTAATAAGCATGTTCCCAGACATCAATGCAGAGAAGCGGATTCATATCAGGGTGATCTCTTAAAGGATTATCAGCATTTGAGTAGTTGATGATTTCTATGTGATCACCGTTTTGAACGAGCCAGGTCCAGCCTGATCCGAAATTGTTTACCGCTGCGTCGGTTACTTTGGCTGTAAAGTCCTCCTTGTCAGAAAAGGTATTGGATATAAGCTTTTTAAGCACTTCATATTTCATTGGACAGTTGTCATCCGGCTCCTGACCCAGACATTTGAAGTAGAAATCATGATTGAAAACCTGACCGGCGTTGTTGAAAACTGCTTTGTTGTTTTCTTCTGCAGATTTTCTGATAATCTCGGCAAGCGAGAGATTCTCATAGCCGGTTCCGGTTATCAGGGAATTCAGTTTCTCAACATATGCATTAAAATGCTTGTCATGATGATAAGTGAGGGTTTCTTCAGAAAGAAACGGGGCCAGTGCTGATTTGGCGTATGGAAGATCTGGTAATTTGAACATATGGTCTCCTGGAGGTGATGAATAATATACGGTGACACAGGTTATTTCCTTGTTTCAGGTAAATTATGTGTACGGAAGAATTATATCTGAGAATCAAGGGCGTGATTTTAATCAATCTCGCATTTATGTTTTTTTTGAGCAGAGATTTTTGAAATTTTTTTCTGTCTCGGACTGATGATAAATCCTGCAATTGTACGGCGCGTTTACGTAACCTGAATTGCAGGATGTTCAGCCGAGTTTAATTCGAAAACAAATTTATCGGATGGAATTTCAAAAGGCTGATTTTATTATGATCTGAGTATTTTGTCGTCACCTTTTTCCTTTATTATTTTTTTTAACATCCTGTGCATAATCGCTGATGCCGTTTACTATGTTTTCGATAAATTTTTTTCTGAACGATGGATCATTGGCATTTTGTTCATCTATAGGATTAGTGATGACAGCCACTTCTATAAGAATCGCCGGTTTTTTGTTGTGGCGGAGAACATAGCAATCCGGAAATGAAAAAATACCTGTTTTGCGATCAATAACCTCGCGTTTTGTTACCATGACATGATGAACGCTGTGTATGAATTTTGATGAAGTGAGTTTTTCTCCTATAAATTGAGCAAGCTTCAGCGAGCTGTCGTAGTAGGGGTTTTCAGGAGAGACCCAGAGGGAATAGCCGTATCCGCTGTATGTGGTGCATCCTTTTTCAGGATTGTTGGTTATGCAGTATTCAGGATCAATCGAGTCATGGTGTATAGATATGAACAGATCGTAATTAGAAAAGAGAGTGCGATCCTTCAGAGAACTGACTTCATTGTCTGCATGCGTTGCTGATACTGTGTAGCCCGCTTGCTTCAGTGCATCCTGCAGCTCGTGCGTGAAACGGTTGTTGAACTCATATTCTCCTACTCCGGAACTTGAGCGTGTTCCAATGCTTTTATAATCATGACCGGGATCAAGAAGTATGGTCAAACGGCCGGATTTGCTGCTTTCCGGTGCAGCCTTTTCTGATACATAACTTAAAGGATCCTTCAAGTCTGCACTCTGGCAGATCACCGATGTCGGTGCAGCAAGAGAGATAACGAAAAGGAATGAGGATGCGCATATTTTAAAAATGTTCACTGACTATAATCCTTGAAATTTTTTTTGTTATGAACTTTTTAGTACTCAAAAAAGATAATCTTTATTCCGCCCGGTTTCCTGACTGAGAAATATTTATCTTAAAAATGTAAATGACTAGTGGAAGCTTTTTATTGCTGTGCTGCTAATTTTCATGATTGATTTCATCGCAATATGTTTCCGGTTGTGATAAAGGCAGATTAAAATTATTAAGATTTTTCAGGTTGTTAACAATTGTGCAAAACAGTTCCGCTGTGACAGTGGCATCGTATTTTGCACCGTGAGCCTTTGAAGAGTCATATTCGACGCCTGCAGTCTGACAAGCCTTTTCAAGTACGGTCTGTCCGTAAAAAACTGCGGAAAGAGTGGCGGTATCAAGTGACGAGAACGGGTGGAACGGACTTCTCTTATAGTTTGTTCTGCTTACTGCAGCAGAGATAAAGCCGTGATCAAATCCTGCATTGTGGGCAACAATAATGGCTCTGGTGCATTTCTCCTGTTTCATTCTTGCTGACACTTTTTTGCATAGAAGTTTAACTGCTTCCTTTTCACATATTGCATTTCTCTGCGGATCAAACGGATCTACTTTGATGAATTCGCAGGAGGCCTGATTTATTACAGATCCCTCGAACGGCTGTACATTAAGATCTATTATTTCATCCGGTTTTAGTCTGCCGTCGTCATCAAATGAAAGCAGGCATGCACCTATTTCAAGTAGAGCGTTGGTTTGGGGATCAAATCCAGCAGTCTCCACGTCTATTACTACCGGCAGATAACCTCTGAAACGTTCAGACATGGAGCAGGTTAATGAAGGAAAAAATTCTGACATATTGTTTTTTTTTGAATACTGTTTGTTGAAAAAAAATGATGTAATAACTAACTTCTGTTATGAAATTTTCAGATGAATATCCGCATTCAGCTGCTGTATAAAACTGCCGGGTTTCAGACAAGGCAATTCCGAGACATCCTTCCATGATATTTGCGGGAACAGGCTGCACTGCGTTCTTCTATGTGTACATTATACTGATTCTGCAGTCTATCTGACACAATAAAAATTGCTCTTTACAAAATCAATTTGGAAATATATCGGATGATTTATTCAACATAAACAGAACTAATCGGCATGGAACATTTATTTCTAGGGTTGATAATCAGCCTCGCTGCTATCTTGTGTCATTCTATATTCTTTTAGTTTAAGTTAAGATCAATACTTTTCTTTAAAATAGCCATACAGTTTTGATTATCTAATTGAAAATTATCGAAAATTTCTTCAAATTGCTGAACTTATCATAATTTTTGTATAAATGATGACATTATTCTTTACATAAGAGGTGATTTATTGTAGAATTTTACCATTATTTGAAAAATCCTTATTTTAATGTCTGGCTCAAAATCCCGGGTGAAGAATTTTCATGATAGTTTTAGTCAGAACCTGTTTTGCCATAACCCGGTAGTCTGATGCCGGAACTGAATAAAATCGCAGTGTCGCAAGAATGTATGTTGTTCTGCGGAGGGATGATTTGAAATCTACGTGCTGCGGATCTCCTGCAATCTGTATGTTCACACACGAAAGAGAGTGTGATTGATATTGTCAGATCTGACTGTACTTTCGATATTCATCTGTTGTCCGTGCAATCTTCATCAAAGAGAATTGTCCAGGCGATGATAATCAGGGCATTTCTCATGACAGCAGAAAGGGCAGAGTTATACACTTTTTTCCGGATTCTCTGATCCTGTAGTTTCATACACAGTTGAAATTGTTGCCTATATAGTTCATTCAAGAAGAATAAGCCTTGTTTGCATGAGATCTTCCCTCAGAGGTTCAGGTCAAAGGTCTGTCATACTGATGTTTGAGGGAAAGAGTCAGATATCGGATTTGAAGCTGAAATATGAAAGCTGGAGATCAAGTCTCTGGAATTTCTGTTTTACGGAGTTCATATCATCCTGCAGTCCAGAAAGCAGATCGTCCTTTGCTTACAGGTTTGTTGCCTGCATTGATGAAAAGGATAATGTTTAAGTTTCAGCTTTATGTAAACAGGTTCAGCTGTTCATCACTGCTGCAGTCTCTAATGCCGGTCTGTTCAGAAGTGCTGCGGTCATTAATCAGAGCTGGCAGTGCAGATGTATGCTGCAGGGTTGTTTGTGTATGTTGGCAGTTCTGTTTCTGTCTGAAACCTGGATTCCGGATTACGAAGTTGATGAAAGACTCGGAATAACTCAAAAGCACCGGTTGAGCTTTCCCATTCTGTCAGATCTGAAATCTGCTGCTGTCTGCTGTGCTCACCGAAATCAGTGATTTCAGAGATTTGGTAATGTCGAACCACGCGTCATGGTACCGGTTTCAGAATTTTCTGTAACCAGCAACTGAAGCTGAATTTAACCTGAATCTATACTGAAGCCGGAATTCCCTGTTTTCAGCCGTTAGAAGTGTCTGACTGTGCAGGAGTTTCAGACTCTATTTATTACACGGAGATTTTTATGTCATCATCCGCACCTACCTCACTCAATGTTTTTGATCTTGCAAAAAAGACAATGCTCAATTCAGCTTCTGAAGCAGAGACAGTCCCGGATTTAACCGGTGTATGTCTGAAGGACAGATATCAGGTTTATGCTCTCATGAACAACAGGGGAGGAGAGGCTGATCTTTATCATGCAACAGATCGGGATGGCGGTGAATGGGTGGTAAAGCTTTATCGCAGAAGAAATGCACTCAAGGAGGAAATAGCTTCCAGACTGCTGGGCAGAAAATTTAAGAATCTTGCTTTTCTTGCAGATTATGATGATTATTTGAATTTTCAGTATACAGTAACCCCTTTCTATGAAGGTTCCAGTCTTGAGGAGATCCTGGCCAGGGGAGTGAGACTTTCAGAGGAAGAAATAAGAATCTTTCTTTCAGATCTTGCCGGTGCCATCCGCACACTGCACGAGCTGGATATTATCCACAAGGATCTGAAGCCTGCAAATATCATTATTTCAAATGATGGTCTGATCCTGACAGATTTCGGGATCAGCACAGATATGGCGGGCAGAACCTCAGTGATTACACATACGGGAAGATCACTGATCTACAGTGCACCTGAAACTGCAGGCGGGGTTTTTCTTAAGGAATCGGATTACTATTCACTGGGGATCATTATTTATGAAGCTTTTACCGGTTCATCCCCTTTTGCAGATTATGAACTTTCAGATCGAGAAATCTGCAGTCTTATCGCCGTGCAGAGCATTAATTTTCCTGAGAATTTCCCCGGAAGACTAAAAAATCTGATCAGAGGTCTCACCTACCGGGATCTGACACGCCGCAATGAACCGGATAATCCGAACCGCCGCTGGGGCCATGATGAAATTATGAGATGGATCCGGGGAGATTATGTTCCTGTTCCGGGAGAAGTCAGAGATTCTCCCGACAGTGCTGATGATACTGCAGAAGACGGACATTTTCGCATTCCTTACAGTTTCAAGGGGGTAAAATTTTTCACCGCCCCGGAGCTTGCCATGGCTCTGCTTTCAGATCCTGAAAACGGAAAAAAGGAGGTACAGAGAGGTATTCTTGAAAGACATTATGACGCCAACGGTATGCAGGATCTGAGACAGCTCTGTGAACTGGCAGGAACTGCCATGGAAAATTTCCCCGAGTCTGCAGATCAGCATTTTTTCAGACTTGTTTACGGATTAGACGGAGGCTTTTCTTTTTTCTGCTGGGGAACTCTTTTTTTCAAAAACATGGATGCGTATGGCAGAGCACTGCTTGACGAAGCATCCCGCTTTGAAAAATACGGATCATCGCTCTTGGCATCCTGCGGAATCTCTGACTGCGGCAATGACAGCAGATGTAACAGTAACTTCTTTGGCGGTGACGGATCTTCTGCTTCATCCGGAAGCTGTGAGTCCGGATCACTGATGCATGGCTCTGAGCAACAGTCTTCATGCGGTTATGAACCTGATCTGAATCTTCTCCGTTCGGTTTTTACTGTTCTCGGAAATGATTTGAACAATCTCTATCAAAGGGGTCGTGTTTCTGAAAATCACCTTGAATCCTGTAATGGTGTGCACAGCAGTAACAGGTGTGCCTGTTCAGAACTGATTTCTGTTTTTCAGGATCCTGAAAAGAACCATGGCGATTTTTCCGATCCTGAAATGATTTCAGAATTGAGAAAAATTTCTGCTTCAGAAAATCTTCCGGACTGTAAAAGAAATCCGGAGAGTTTTGAAGTTTTTATGAGTCTTGTCAGGAGTCTTGGCTACTGTCTGAGTGATGATACGTCTTTCTCCTTCAAAGGAGAATCCTATGACAGTCTTTCCTCCTTCTCAGAAAAAATGAGTGATCTTCGTTCTTCAGATCCGGTTGCTTTTACAGATTTTCTCAGCAGTAACTACAAGAATCTCAGAACACTCAGGAGTCTGTTCCCCGGACGCTGTCTCAGGATTTTTGCCGGGTTTTGTCCTGAAGACGGCAGAGCTGTAATACTGCATATATCAGATAGAAGTCAGTCTGTATTTTCGCAGAATAACAGCCGTTCTAAAGTTAAAGGAACTTCAGAACGTTCATCACCGTATTGGAATAATACCGGAAGTAACCGGGTACTTCAGGGATTAAGTTCAGCTCCAGGTAAATATTCCGGCGGTGTGTCAGACGGAGCATTCGCCGGGCCTAGAATTCATGAGTTTGTGTTTAATGATTTGAATGATGTTTTTCGTTATCAGGATCAGCTGTGGAAAGATCAAAATTATCAGAAGCTGTATCTTTTCAGAAAATCTACTCAGGATGATTATCAGAAACTGTTTCCAGGCAGCGGGGACAATCCTGCAGGTGCGGGAGAAGTTTCAGATCTGCAGCTTTTTAAGGAGTGTGAAAAACGCTTTCGCGGCATGATTTGCATTGCCGGCAGGGTTTATTCCGACATTAACGCTATGTCTGATTATTTCAAAATGATTTCCTCTGACAGACACATGAAATCCGAGTTTGAAAAATCCGGTGCGGATGATCTTCTGCGTCTGTACCGCAGTACAGGTTCAGAGAATGTGCGTAAGCTGCTTGAAGAAAATTTCAAATATATCGTCAGACCGTATCTGAGGCTGAAGCCGGGTGATACCATCAGATTTGGAGAATACTATTATGACAGTGAAAGCGGCATGAAGCCTGTACTCTGGCGTGTTCTTGCAGTGGAGCAGGGCAGAGCTCTGCTGACGGCGGTGTATGCAGTTGCCACTCTTAAGTACCACACTGAGGAGGTAAATGTTACCTGGAGTGAATCATGGATAAGAGGGTGGCTGAATCAGGACTTCCTTATGTCCTGCTTCAGCGAGGATGAACAGAAATATATTCTGAAGGCAAAAATTAAAAACAATGCCGGTGATGATACCGATGACAGAATTTTTCTTCTCAGTACCGAGGAGGCGGATCGGTATTTCAGGGACGATGATGACAGAAGATGCAGACCTTCCCCTTTATGCAGGAACAGAAATGCATGGACAGAGGAGGGATGCTGCTGGTACTGGTTAAGATCTTCGGGTTTTAATCAAAAACGTGCCGCAGGTGTAGATACCTACGGCGGGATCTATAAGGAAGGCAGTCTGGTGGATCTTGATTTCGGCTCTATCCGTCCTGCCTTTTATCTGGATCTGGAGCAGTGAGTTAAAGATTTGCAGTTTTCGTACAGTACCATAATTTTTTTCGGAGCATAGATATGTCGGCAGAAAATTCTCCCTACAGCACAGTTCTGAACAGATTAAATAATGCCAGCGAAGATCATGATTTTATCCGACTTTTTCCCAGCCTTCACAGTCAGCTTCTTCTTGGAAAATATCAGGTCGACGGACCTCTTCATTCCTCCGGATCTGAAGCCGTTCTTTATATTGCTCATGACAGTGAAGATCACCGTTTTGTAATCAAGCTGTACAGACGCAGAAACGGGATCAAAACTGGAGTAATTGAGTCTCTGATGCGTCTTGAAAATCCTCATATAGGAAAGATCCTGGATGCAGGGGAGATATACGGATATACTTTTACAGTTTCACCCTGCTACGAAGGAACAAGTCTCGACAGGATCCTGGCTGACGGAACCCGGTTTGATTACAGTACACTCAAGCATCATATTATCCCCGCGGTTCTTGACGGACTGAAGGCTCTTCATGATCTGGGGATTATTCACAAGGATCTGAAACCTTCAAATATTATGATCACTCCGGAGGACAGAGGGATCCGCATTATTGATTTCGGCGTCAGTTCCGAACTTGATAATTTCACTCTGGTAATAACCAGAACAGGAAAGACCCCGGCCTACAGCGCTCCGGAAACTATAACCGGAGTTTTTTCTCCGGCTTCAGACTATTTTTCCTTTGGCATAACACTGTTTGAGCTCATGACCGGTCATACTCCCTTTGAGTATGATCCGGAATCCCGTGACGAAATAAACAGAGACATAATGATACGAAAGATAGAATTTCCTGAGAATTTTGATCCTGATATCAGGAACCTGATCCTTGGTCTTACCTTCCGCGATATATCAGGACGTCACGATTTGAATAATCCAAACCGCAGATGGGGGTATGAGGAGGTCAGACGCTGGCTGGCAAATGAAGCGGTGCCGGTTCCCGGAATATTCGGGTACAGGACAGATCTGTCTTCGTATTCAGAGTCTGATTCTCTTTCGGATCCTGATACGGAGCGGTTTACCTATCCGTACAGGTTCAGTGGCAGTTTTCTTTATACACCCGCGGCTCTTGCTGTCACGTTGCTTAAAAACTGTGAAGAAGGACTTTCTGAATTGCAGTGTGGCCTTCTGTCCAGACATTATGAACTGAATGAAGATTCTGAATTGCAGGAAAAATGCCGCAGGACCGCAGAAATAATTGATGCTCTTAAAGAAGGCCATCCGCAAATCACAGCTCTATTTACCGGACTTTGCTATTCCCTATGTTCTTCTGTGAAAGGTATTTACTGGAAGCATCTGTATTTTCGGGATATCAAGGATTTTGCAAACAGGGTTTTAGATGAGATTCAGTCAGTTCAGAAGAAAAATCATTCTGCCTTCCTTGAGCCTGACAGGTACAGAAACACTGAATTTGTAAAATACCTGAATGAGATGATAACAACCTCTTTTTTAAGGGATCATGCGAGTTTATTCCTGGATGCCTGCGGGAGGAGCGAACGAAAAAAAATTATTTCCCTTTTGGACTCTGTTCTGAATAAAGGTGGGAGCAGATCGGGCAGGATCAGAATTGAAAAGGGAGAATACCGGGCAGGTGGCGGAGAACTGACAGGTGAAACTGTAACAGTGGCATACGGCAGTAACCGGGACCGTGAGAGGAAAAGACAAGGTGTTCGGGAGAATCTGGAGCAGGCTCAGCGGGAGATCGTCAGCTGCAAACCTGGGGATAAGAAAATTTCCGGAGGAACAGATCAGGGAAGAGATGAATTTGCCGCTCCTGCAGATCCTGACAGATCTGTACCTGGTGTCCTGGAAGACGATTATGCCCGGTCCTTTTCCGAGTTTATGAATAACAGAACTGCTGCTGATTATGATATTGTTTATGCTGAAGATGCAGATACTGAAGCGTCCGCTGCTGTGTCAGACACGGAAGATTCAGGCTGTTCAGAAACTGATATCGGATTTTCCAACATCGGAGATTTGCTGAAATTTGCTTATCTTGCAACCCGAAGAAACGATTTTGTTGTATGTCTGCAGAGTTCTTCAATGAATTTTGAGAATACGGAAGACTTTATCCTGTATATGGACCGTTGTTATGAGCAGGAGCCTGTAAAATTTATTCAGATCCTGAAGGAAGGAAAGAAATCCTTAAGTCTGCTGTCAGGACTGATCCCTGATTTAAAAAATGCAGTGTCTGGTTTTAAACTTCGGGCCGGTAATGTGCTAATAATGTGCGACGGGCAGTATGTTTTCAAATCTCTGACAGAGATTATGGATTTTGATGATAAATTGTGGGAGTCCTGTTTTGATGAATATTATATCTTCAGAAGAAGAACAGAAAGGTATTACGGAAAAATTGCTGATAAGCTGAAAAAAACTGACAGAGACAGATTTGATAAAATTAATGCCAGGTACGCCAACATGTTCCAGATTGACGGGGTGATATTCAGAGATCCTGATGATTTCGAGTTCTATATAAGACAGGCTGATTCAATATCACCGGATTTTGCCCGGGAATACCTTATTACTCACAGAAACGGGATCATCAGAGCGATCCGGGAAACCAAATCAGATCCTGTGAAGGAAATTCTCGGACGGTATGTAGTGGCAGTGAACGGATGGTTTTGAAAAACAGAATTGTCGGTCAGGAGAAAATCTTGTGCTGATGCTTCATCTGAATGTGTATACCTTGTATCGCAATGCCGGAGTTTTGTTCTGCTGCATGGAGGGCAAAGGCACGCTTTCCTCCAAATACAGTGAACCACTGGAGCAATGCCGGCACCGTGACCATGCTGCCGGTAAAGTGTCTTTTGCTTTCAATCAAACAGAAAATTGACGGCTTTAACATTGGTATGTTTTTTGCTTTATGTAAAACAGAGTTATAATCTGCCTGTGTTGCTGATTATCGGATTTTGTTTCTTTACGGGGTGAGCAGTGAACAAGTTAATTACTACAGCGTTTCTTATGTATGCCTGCTCGGTATTTGCCGCTGAATATGAGTTTAAGGCTCCTATTACCAAGTCGCAGTGGGTAATGGCAGAACAGACCAGACTGGTTTGCCGCCTTGTACACGAGATACCGGATTATGGAAAAATCTCCTTCAGATCTGAAGCTTCTAAAAACCGTAATCTGTTTTTTAATATGATTCCGACATTGGAGTCAAAGAACAGTTATGATGTGGATGTCAGAGCAATTGCACCGAATTACAGACCTGGTGTTCCGGATAATCATCTCACTGTTATGAAAAATTATAAATATTTTTCCGGTGAACTGACGGATCAGAATGCCTGGACATTGACATCAGCTCTTGATCGCGGAAATAATTTAGGTTTTTTCTTTAATGACTGGTTTTATCAGAATCAGCCGGTTCAGGTTACTGTATCCGCAATTAATTTTAAAAAGAATTTCAAACTGTTCACTGAATGTATGAATAATCTGCTTCCTTACAGCTTTGAGGATGTTGCATTTACTGTTATTACATTTGATGAGGACACTTCAGATTTGACGCAGGAGTCAAAGAACCGTCTTGACAGGCTGATTACTTATCTTACATATGATCCGGGCGTCAAGGAATTGGTGATTGATTCCTACAGCGACAGCTTCGGTACTACAGAGCAAAGTCGCGAAACTTCAGCACAGAGAGCGAATTTGATCAGCAGTTACATAGAGCAGAGCAACATTCCGAAGGAGAAAATTATAAAAAATGCCTATGGTGAAAAGGAGCATATAGCGTCAAATGCTACTCTTGCCGGTCGTAATGTAAACCGTCGTGTTGTCATTACTGTAAAACGGGATTTAACATCAGCCAATACATACAAGTATGATAACACCAAGGAACTAGGTTCGTACGGAACTGACGGTGTAAGTGACAGAAGTGCCGACAGCGAGGAGGATATCAACCGCGGTGATATCACTTCAAAACAGGAGGCGAATAGAAAACAAAACTCCGCTGTCGTGCTTGACAGCAGCAGGGCACGCCCGAGTACCAATGAAATGAATTCACAGGCTGCAAGGGACAGCAACCTCCCGGATTTATCAAAATAAAACAGCTTTAGGATTATTTGTTACGGCGGGATGCAACCTGCCGATTTTTGTGTGCTCGGCATGCACATTTTCTATAGGGTGAAAGTCCCGAACTCAGCATCTAGTGGCAAGAGTTAGCGAACACCATGTTCAGTGATGCGGAATCCTTTAATCAGCCGATCGGCAGCTGGGATACATCAGGTGTGACTGATATGAGCTACATGTTCGATGGTGCTAAATCCTTCAATCAGCCGATAGGTGGATGGGATACTTCAAATGTTGCGGATATGTGCTATATGTTTAGTGGTGCAGAATCCTTCAATCAGCCGATAGGTGGATGGGATACTTCAAATGTTACTGATATGGGCTGTATGTTCGATGGTGCAAAATCCTTCAATCAACCGATAGGAGATTGGGGTACTTCAAATGTTACTGATATGTGCTGTATGTTTCAAGGTGCTAGTTCCTTCAATCAGCCGATAGGTGGATGGGATACTTCAAATGTTGCGGATATGTCCGAGATGTTTTGCGATGCTGAGAAATTCAACTGCCCGGTAAATAACAGGGATGTTTCAAGTCTGGAGGACTGCGGCAGAATGTTTGAAGGTGCAGATGCCTACAGCCATCCGAAACCCGCCTGGAGTGACAATCAGTAATTCGGGCGTAATCTATAATTCGTGCATGCTGTAAATCAAGGATTGAAACGAAATCGGCAAAGCAAATTTTAAGATGGATAATGAGGAGGTTTTAAAGCCTAAAGTTTGAAACCTCTGAAAACATTATTCAGACGAGGGGTAACCTGACTCTTTAATAGTTGTGAAGAATTTTCTGCATGATAATCAGCTGACATTGACGACTGATTCAAAAAACGTATGTGAAACAGAGGAGTTTGCTGTAAAGATTATGAATGAACCTGCAGGACATGATTACGCCTTAAAGTCAGGTCGCAAGCTGCTTTACCATGGCATAAGAATGATTAACTTCATGATTTTGTATCAATTCATGTCTAAATATTACTGAGCGGCTGTGCCCTGCTCTATAATGACAGAAACAAAAATATTTAAGTGATCCGATGAAATAAACTCGGTGATTTTTAGGAGGATATTTATGGATGATCAACTTGCATTGAAATATTCATGCATTATTTTTGCTGTGACAGCAGTTGTGCTGTTTGTTCTGTATCTGTTTTTAAGATCCGGAAACAGAAAAAAATTTCAAAGGATCCGTAAATTTTCCAGTGAATCCTATCTTCTTTCAGATGAATGGAAAGAGATATATCAAAAGAATAAAAATAAATTTCCCTTTAAAACAGGCAGCGGAAAGTTTGATTCTTTTTTAAAAAAATTTTCCGATACCGCCATGAGATACTCTCTCAACTACTATCTGTGGCTGGTTGCTTTTCCTGTGGGAGTCTTTCTTACTTTTTACTGCTGCGAGACACCGTTGTATTTCAATGCTGCAGTATCTGCCGCATCTGCATGTTTCATAAAATTTTTATATCCGGTCCTGAGCGGCTGTGTTTGCATAAATCCTTATACAGAATTCAAAGTCGGGCTTGAACTGCTTGACAGATCTCGCTACAGAATGATTTGGGCCTACATTATTGGCATGATTTCAGTTATTGTCAGCGATGCCCTCCTGTTTTATTTTTATGACATCCCGCTGTATGCCTGTATTTTTATGATTTCCCTTTCCATATATATTGTTGTAAGAATATCCCTTGTATACAAATCCCTGCTTTCTGATAAACCTGTTTCAAACCGGCATGATGGTGCAGGCCTGCATCAGTTATATGAAAAAATTCATCAGGATTTTGCCGGTTGCAAATATATTGCCGGCAGTAAAGCTTTCATATGCTTCGGAGGAAAGTATATAATTTTCGGCAATACCACAGGTGTTATTGCGGTTGGATACGATGAACTAATCAGTATTTCACGGGTAATCGGATCTAAAATGATAGTCACAAAAGGCAATTATGACCTTGCATTCTATAAATTCAGAAAATTTGTATATTCAGCGGATATAAAATTCAAACTGACAGAGACAGGTGATTATACACCGCTCCCTCCCGGCTGGGCGAGCAATAAAGACAATTCATCCGGTGAATGCACAGTAAATCTGGAATTCAAAGATTATGAAGTTGAAATGATTATCGAGGAATTCTGCAGAATCAGAGGGC
>JAEEOK010000123.1 GCA_016284235.1 Succinivibrionaceae bacterium | reverse complement strand
TACTGACCACCGTAGACACAATAAATAATTATTATTTACGTCTACATTATACCAAAAATTTTTTTTATAGGTAAGGAAACTTTATAAGTTACAAGGATTTGTACAGTGAAATATGTCTACAAAAAAAATACGTAGACACAAAAATATTCGGGAACTAAGGATAATAATCTTTACTTTTCGGTCTTTGCTGAACCAAGTTTCTCAAGTATTTCAGCAGCAAGAGGCTGAGAATTAAAACCAACCCCTGAATTCCAGTCACCAGCACCGGCTTTTCTTGCCAGATCCGCACCGCTTTCTCCGTGACCGGAAGAATGAGATGTTGAAAAAGGTATTACGGTTTTTCCTGCGAAATCATGCTTTGAAACAAACCCGTAAACTATGTTTGGAGCAAGCCCCCACCATATCGGATATCCTATGTAAACTGTTTTATAGGATCCCCAGTCAGAAACATCCCCAACATATTCAGGAATAATTGAAGGATCCTCATGTTCCTTTGATGAACGGCTCTTCGGATTTCTGTAGTCTAGATCCTCCTGTGAATATTGAACTGCAGGTTTTAACTCAAAAATATCTGTCCTACGATCCTGTGCAATTACTTCAGCCACTTTTTGCGTATTCCCCGATGCAGAAAAATACACTACAAGGGTATCAGATGACGTGCCGGCAAAGGATGATCCTGCAGCACCGACAGCCAAAAGTGCTGGAGCTAACTTTGATATATTCATAAAACCGCCTAAATATTAACAAAAATGTGAAAAGAAACAGGTATTTTAAGCAATCATTAATGTAACATCATATCATATCGGGAATTACCGTTTGAGTAACGAGTCAAATTTTTAAATTTCTAAATCAGATTAAGAATTTTTTCGCTTGCTGCCGGTTTGTGATGATTAGAATTCAGGTTTAGCATTCACAGGCAGAAACGGAAGTGTACTCAGCATTACGACCAGATTCAGCAGACATTATCCGGCGTTCAGCCAGGGTAATTTCTGATACAGCTATTTTTTATCATATTATTTTAACTACACAGTCTGGGAGCCCGTAGTGATAAACAGAGATATAGAAAAATCAGGTGTGTTTATCTGCAGTAAATGCGGATCATCCAATATTGAAATTCTGGATTCGCCTGAAAGGGATAATTTTATACAGAATCTACTGCATTCAATATACAGACGCATTAGGCAGAACAGAGGTCATCTTCAGGGATGTATTCATATAAGATGCAGAAACTGCAGTCATGAAGCAACCATAATGATTGACTGAACTTCTAACCCATCTTGTTAAAACAACCATACGGCCGGGGGAATAAGACATGAAAAAGTCTAAGCTGTCTGCGAGTATAACAGATTTTAGGACAATGATTCTTGAAAGCTGGTACTATATTGATAAAACCGCATGGATAAAGGATATTGTCACTGAACATTCAAGAGTTCTTCAGATTACAAGACCTCACGGTTTTGGCAAATCACTCGGTCTAAGCACTCTGTATTATTTTTTAACAGGCTGCATTCAGGGAAAGGATCTTAAAGGTCAGACAGAGGAGCACTCAAGACTTTTTTCCGGACTGGCTGTATCAGAGGATGACTTTTTCTGCTCTGAGTATATGGGACAGTATCCGGTAATCCACATAAGTTTTTCCCACGCATCATTTAACAGCTTTGAACTTACCCACAGTGTACTGTGCAGCACTATAGTCAATCTTGCAAAATCATTCTCATTTCTCTCCTCCAGTACAAATCTTGATCTGGATGAGCGCGTTAAGTATGAGCATCTCACGGATTATTATCACCTTGTGAATCATTATACTGATCTCTCGCTTTCAATATACGATCTTACCAGGCTTCTGTCTGCCCACTACGAAAAACCGGTATATCTGCTGATTGATGATATAGACACTCCTCTTTCTGCTGCATCAAAATTCGGATATTACGGAGAAATGAGCGATCTGATCTCTCACATGATTATCCCTGCAGTAAACCAGAACAATTATCTGTCAAAAGCGATAATCGTCAGCTATCTTCCTCTTACAGCAAGCATGAACCTTCATGGATGCCACATATCTGAAGTAACAGATACTGCCCCCGCACTGAATAATTTTTTCGGATTTGACAAAAATGAAACTCTTAAAATAATCTCTGATTTTAAAATCGATGTGAATGACGAGCTTATCGAAAAATGGTACGGAGGCTACGGCAGCACAGACACGCAAAAATTCAACGCCTCCTCAATTGTCAGTTTCTGTGCAGACAATCTTGATTCTGGCGCACACGGTCTTATCTGCACAAATCCATACTGGATGGAACAGAACCGCAACCATAATTTTTATGAATTTCTTTCACTTATGCAGTCTGCGGATACTGCAGAACTTAAAAAGCTTTTAAAAGGAGATGAATCTCAAATTTCTGACGGAGCTTGGGTCACATACCAGGATTTGAAAACAAAGGGAGCCTGTGGTTACTGGAATTATTTGTATGCATCCGGGTATTTTACAGCGGACAGAACAGCAAACCCTATGCAGAACACCATGAAAATAAGAATTCCCAACAATGAGGTAAAGGATTATATTCTCAATCAGATAAAAATTTTTTTCAGTGCAAGAAATGAAATATTCTGCAAAAATGCACGATACCTTCTCAGCACGCTGACCGAGGGAGATTACAGCAAAGTCGAAAACTCTATGAACTGGTGCCTTAAAACGTATATCAGTACTGACGAATCATCCGCACTTGATGAATACAGCAGATTCATTAATGAACACCTTATGATCTATTATGAATCGTCCCTGTCATACCTTTCAGGCATGGATCCAAAATTTGCCTCGGAGAAGTCATGGATAGCATGCATTTATAATTCAGACCAGTACAGTTCCGATCAAATCGGAATAATGATGTATCTGGATGTGTGCGGTCCCAAAGAGGATGCGGAGGAAAAAGTGGAAAAAATACTGAAAGAAAAAGCAGATTGTTTCAGTTCTGAACCTTTCAGAAACAGAAAATTTAAAAAAAGTCTGGTTTATGCGTTAGTCTTCCACGACAGATCCTGCACATGCAGAGTTATAGAATTACAAAAAATGGAAGAAGCGGAATAGGCGGCGAACAATCTGAATTCTGACAAAGCCTTCCTCAAAACAAACAAGAATTCTGTATTGATGATTCATAATTGATTTCTCCCGGGTATTCACCGACAGATCAGCAATCCAGATACAAACAGAATAATACGGGATGCTTTTTGCTTAAACCTAAATTCCCGGGGGTAATTTGTAACTACATTAATCGCTACGCTTCATCATCTGATAAAGTCTTCGGCAATGAATTATGAGCTTGCAATTTATCCCCTTGTTTATCGAAATAA
>JAEEOK010000122.1 GCA_016284235.1 Succinivibrionaceae bacterium | reverse complement strand
ATTTCCCATTGCATCTACGTCACCTATTCCAACAAAAGGTATTCCATCAATTACTTCGGGTGGTGCTCTATGACTAGGGTGCGGATCAATAATTTTTGTAATGTCTCCCAGCTTACGCTGTTCCCAAGCATCGGTGAAACCAGCTATTCTTAACTTCGGACTGTTTCTCATCTCAGATGTCCTCCATCAGTTTGATGAAGTCATTTATCGCTGGTAGTGCATCGCCATCATCATTTCTTAATGTTTTCAATATGGAAAGCACGCCATCTTTGGCAGACTCAATTTCTCCGTCAAGGCCTGCCAATTCGGCATTCACGTCAGAAAGATCAACCGGGTTCTCTTCCACGCTAGAATCAACATACCGAGGAATGTTCAGATTGAAATCATTTGCTTTAATCTCATCAAAAGAAGCTAGATGGGCTTCCTTCTCAACATCTTGCCTGTTTTTATACAATTCCACAACATGCTCAATATGCTCGGCATTCATTACGTTCTGAGTCTTGTTCTTCTCAAAATACCGGGAGGCATCAATAAAGAGGACGTCTCTGCCAGTCCGGTGTTTCTTCAAAACAATAATGCAGGTGGGAATCGTAGTGTTGTAAAACATATTCGCCGGAAGGCCAATCACAGCATAAATAGAGCCGTTCTCCAAAAGCTTCTGCCTGATTTTTCCTTCAGCCGCACCGCGGAAAAGAACCCCATGAGGCAGAACAATGCCCATTGTTCCGGTGGATTTCAGATGATAGAACCCATGCAGGAGAAAAGCATAATCAGCCTTGCTTTTAGGGGCTAAAACCCCATAGTCGGAAAATCTTGAATCGGACAGAAAGCCCTTTTTTGCTGACCATTTTGCAGAATACGGCGGATTCATAACCACCATGTCAAATTCTGTTTCTTCCGATACCGGCCAGTCAGCATCCAGAGTATCACCATTCCGCAGGCGCTGATTCTCAGGAGCCACCCGGTGCAGGAACATGTTCATGCGTGCTAGATTATAGGTGGACATCATAAGTTCCTGCCCGAAATACTTCACATACGCAGGATTCTCAGAAAACTTCCGTGCATCCAGGAGAAGTGAAGCGGAGCCCATACAGGGATCATAGACCAGGAGACCTCTCTTTGTTTCCTGACCGTAGATTGCAATTCTTGTCAGGATTTCCGCAGGCCCGGCAGGAGTATAAAACTCTCCGGCCTTCTTTCCCGTCTCAGAGGCAAACTGACCGATAAGGTATTCGTATGCATTCCCAAGAACATCACCTTCGGCATGAAGAACATCAGCCTGGTTAATTACAGTAACTAGTTCCGCAACTGTTGCCCCCTGCTTTGTGTCATTCGTGCCTAACCGGTTAGAGTACAAATCAACATCTTTGAACAGATTTGCAAAAAGAGGATTAGAAGTTTCAATATCATTGAAGGCGCTTTTCAAATCTTCTCTTTTGAAATTATTATTCGCCACTTTTTTCGTCAGTGAAAAAAAAGTGCGGGACGGCTCTATAACATAAAGGCACTGCTCCCTGAGTTCGGACAGCAGTTCCTTCGCATCATCACCGTTGTAAGCCTCTTCATACGCCATCTGCGCCTCTTCTATAGAACTGGGCTCTCCGTCATTCAGCAAGTCATACACTTTGACTAGGAAAGTGTCGGACAGATACTTGTAGAACACAAAACTTAGAAGGTAATCCTTATATTCGTTTGCATCCATTTTGGAGCGAAGCACATCAGCCCCAGCCCATAAAACACTCTGTAAATCCTTGTTGCTCACAACCATTATACGAACCTCTCAAGCCTGTACGGAAAACGCAAGCCGAACAGAAGAAGACACTCAAATTTCCGCAAATACGACAAAAACCACCGTTCAGCACTTTCTTTTCTATTCATGAGATATTACCACAGCAACTAAGTAAAATTCCGGATACATTTCGTTCTTTTGCGAAGTGTATCACATGTTTTTAAAAAGACATTTTTTGACATAATTTAATTTCTGATATCACGTTTAGGTAAATTGCGATAAAGAACACCTTTAAAATTAACTGCAGGCCAAAAATGCCAATTTCATGGTGCAGAAAGACTGCACATCATCTGATATGCAAAATAACACGATAGGTATAGATAGCTTTTTAGGCCAGCATGCCTGGAATCTGCCTAGGCTTTCGTTTTCGCCTGTGAGAAAATTTCTCCAGAGATATCTCGCGAGTCAGCCCCGAAACTTCAGTTTCATGTTCCATAATATGCTCAGATAACCGTAGTGTTCAAATGGAGACAGCGGGATATTGGATTCCATATGTCTAGTATGCGTACAGTCCCTGTTCTTTGACTATACAGAGCATTTCTTCTACCAATTTATTCTTTTCGGAAGTTTTTTGTTTTTTTCCATGGGATGTTGAACAGTAGTCTGAATGCATAATCAATCTTTGTATTGCATGATGAAATTACATAATTCAGACTTACAGTTACATTTTAATCTTTTAATCTGATAATTTCATCTCTCCTTGAAAAGGTAATGTCGTGTTTAATCCTTGCATCACGATAAAAAATGACTATAAACACAGATAAAATAAGGCAGTACAGGTATAAAGACAGGAAAACAGAAACTTTAGATATGTCATCTAAAGACACAATAAGAAAAATTTAAGATTTTAGTATATGTGATGATTGTCACTAAAAAGTTGAAGTAACCTAAAGTTTCTAGACTGACTAATTGCCTACAAAACATGAAAGTTTGGACAAATTACCACTACTGCCTACACTACCGTATATCCCCTGGAGGATAAAACAGACAGCGCCCGTTCATAGTTTTCATCTTTCACAAGAATGTAGTCAGTATTGTATGTAGATACCGCGAAGATGCCGATTCTCTGCTCAGCGAGGATGCCGGACAGTTTTGACAGAATGCCAATCAAAGAAAAATCCAGAACTCCCTGAATTCGAAAACATCTCCATCCGTCATCACGCTCAACTGTGTTTTGCGGTGTATTCTCCGTTTTGCACACCAGAGATAATTCTTCATCAGTTTTACCGATAAAAAAGAAACCTGAATTTAAATTGATATCAGATAGATCTTTCACTTTGCAGACAGTGAGTCTGTAGTCAAGTTTCTTTAATTCCATATATAATATTCACTCCGCAAATCACAATTTGCATTAGTTATTATTGTTTCAGCAGGTTGATTTCAATATTAATAACCGTATTGCTCCTCCCTTGCGTAAAGACACGGGATCCATGTTGCAGGCAGAATTTCTGTTAGACTGCTCGTAAGGCACGGGTGTGAATCAATCTGGCAGAAAGATAATACAGCTACGTGCAAAGTATGTCCAATACTGCGGTTGCTTTACATCCACATGATATGAAGAACATAGATTAATTCATGATAACCTATTTGACAAAAAGAGAAATTTTCCAGAGCATTATGCCCCAGAAGCATCCGATGCTTCTTATAGACGGCATTGTAGAATGCAACCCCGAAAAAAAATCCGGAATATGCGGACTGACCGTGGACCTTTACGATACTGCAGCTGTTGATGATGCCGGAAATCTCTGTTCATTTTGTCTTATAGAAATAATGGCCCAGACTATGGCTGCTGTAAGTTCATATTCAGCATACTGTACAAACCGTCAGAAAATGTATCAGGGACTGCTTATGACCATACGGGACTGCAAAATTTCCTGCTGCCGCCCAATTGAACCAGGTACAGACATCCTCATCAAATCAGTTCCTGTATACAATGAAGCGGAAATCATCAGATCATCTCTTACGGTCTGGATCCCGTCTACAAAAGAGATACTATCTGAAGCTCTGATTACAGCCTGCCAAGTTATAAAAGATGCAGAAACGCTATAGCCGTCATGCTGCTATGCAGAGAATAATTTTTAAGCAGACGGGAAAGCGCCGACCTTCCTTCCGCCATATGATGCAGAATAGTTCAGGCGTTACAAGGATCAGCAATCCATGATAAAACAGCACGGGATATCTAAAAATTATATACTGTACATCAATAAACTCTACTTTCGCACACAGACAGGTGAAAACCTTGCGACTATTGCCTGGAAACAATTATGAAATCAAAAAAGAGAAGAATACTTATTACAGGAGCCGGCACATGAATTGGTTCCGCCATAGCGCGCAGACTTGCGCAAGACGGATTTGAACTTGCACTCCACTGCAGAAGCCACATTGAAGAAACCCAAAAGCTGGCCTCTGAAATTGCAGACACCGGCGTCCTCTGCAATGTTGTTACATTTGATGTGACAGATACGGATGCCGCCGAAAAATCTCTGCTTTCGGATATCGAAACAAACGGAGCATACTGGGGGATTATTTCAAACGCCGGCATCACACGGGATGCTCCGCTTCCCGCAATGGAAAAAAATGACTGGTTTGACGTTATCAGCACCAATCTCAACAGTTTCTATAACGTTATCAAACCATGCATCATGCCCATGATACATTTAAGGGACGGCGGAAGGATTGTAACAATCTCCTCGATCTCAGGTGTTGCCGGAAACCGCGGGCAGACCAACTACAGTGCATCAAAAGGCGGGATAATCGCCGCATCAAAAGCGCTGGCCCTTGAACTGGGCAAACGCGGAATTACAGTAAACAGTGTTGCACCGGGACTAATTGAAACAAGAATGCTGAATCAGGAAATAATTGATAACGCCATGGGAATGATCCCTCTTAAAAGGATCGGAAAACCTGAGGATGTGGCAGCAACGGTTGCCTTTCTTTGCTCAGAGGGAGCTGGATACATAACAAGGCAGGTAATCAATGTCAACGGAGGTATGTGCTGATGAAACGCGTTGCTGTAACGGGAATTGGAATGTACTCGCCCCTTGGATGCACACAGGATGCCGTCTGGAACAAACTTCTCTCCAAAACAAATGCAACATGCGAATATGAAGAATTGTACAATTACAGGAACATGAACTGTAAAATGGCAGCCATGGTGACAGATCCTCTTCCTGAACTTCCCAGAAAAAAAAGCAGGGGACTTGGAAGAATTGGAAAACTTGCCGTAGCGGCAACGCAGGATGCCCTCCATGACAGCGGTCTGGCAGACGATCCGGTCATACATGAAGCAAAAACCGGAATAGCCTACGGAAGCTGCGGAGGCACTATGACAGGTCTTAATGACACAGCCGGTTTTGCTGTTTACAAAGACACAACTTATCTTAATGCAACGTCATACGTACAGATTATGCCCCACAGCGCAGCTGTCAGTCTGTCTATATTTTTCGGCATACACGGGCGCCTTATTGCAACCTCAACCGCATGTACATCCGGTTCCCAGGCCGTAGGATATGCCTACGAAACAATAAAAAACAACCTTGCAGAAATTATGATTGCAGGAGGAGCGGAAGAGCTTAATCCTTTCACTGTAGGCGTTTTTGATGCACTCTTTGCAACATCATCCGGTTCGAATCCGAAAAATTCTCCGCGTCCCTTTGATAAAACGAGAGACGGAATAATAGTTGCCGAAGGTGCAGGTACACTCATACTTGAGGATTATGAGCGGGCACTGGCCAGAGGAGCGCATATCTATGCTGAAGTCGTCGGTTTCTCCACAAACTGCGATGCTGTCCACATAACAAACCCGTCAACAGAACAGATGGAAAACTGTATGAGACAGGCTCTGGCAAATGCGGATCTGACACCAGACGATATAGATTATATCAATGCTCACGGTACCGGCACACATGCAGGTGATGCCGCTGAAGGAAGTGCTACATTCAGAGTCTTTGGAAACAGACCTGCAGTATCAACTCTTAAAAGTTATATGGGGCATACTCTCGGAGCTGCCGGTGCACTTGAAGCTGAAATGTCAATTCTGATGGCATCAAGAGGATGGCTTGCACCAAACCTGGGACTGACAGATCCTGATCCTGAATGCGGAATGCTTAATTTCATCACTGGTGACGGCATTTCAATGAAACCTAAATACATAATGAGCAATAATTTCGCTTTCGGAGGAGTCAATACATCACTAATCTTCAAGATGCCGGATCAGAAATGAAAATACTGAAGCTGGGATCATCTGCGCTCCTGTGGATCCTGACAGTGCTGTATCCTTTTATCATATACATGGCACTAAAAAGCAATACCCCGGAATATGCTTTTGCAGCACTTGGAATAATACTCCTGCTTAAGATTATCTCCGGACAGGCCGGAGACAGACTAAGCAGCATCACAGTAACGGTTCTCGGAATAACGGTTCTCATACTTTTCAAACTTAGAGGAGATCCGGTTTATCTGATGTTTTATCCGAGTTTTGTTGCCTACGGTTTTCTTGCTGTTTTCGTCTTCAGTCTGACAGGATCAAGATCGGCTGTTGAAAGAATCGCCTCACTTTCAGTAAAAAAGGAGGAGATAACAGATGATTTCAAACGCTACTGCCGCAGGGTAACACAGGCATGGTGTGTGTTCATGTTTCTTAACGGAACATGCGCACTTTTTCTTGCTCTTTTTGCACACAGGGATATATGGGTGATATATACGGGGTTTATTTCATATATTCTCATGGGACTGATGTTTTTAGGTGAATATATAATCCGCATACACGTAAGAAAAGGAGGAAACCGATGACACTGAAAAGTTTTAAGGATCAAAAGGCTGTGGATGCCGTCAGGCTTGCGCAGATTTATGCTGTTGCGCCCTTCATATTTCAGGGAATTTCAGCCATGAATAAACTGGGCATCATGAAGGTTCTTGATGCGCAATGCGGTGATCATGGCGTAACTGTCGATGAAATCTGCACACGCTCAGGCACTGACAGGTTTGCCGTCAGACTGCTGCTCGATATGGCAAAGGCAGCTGATATAGTAATTGAATCAGATGATCATGAATATATTCTTTCAAAAACTGGAAGGTACCTGGCCTCAGATCCCATGACCAGAGTGAATTTTGATTTTTCAGCGGATACCTGCTACGCCGGCATGTCTCATCTGACAGAAGCGCTCAAAACATCAAAACCGTCAGGTCTTAAGGAGCTGGACGATAAACATGAAACCGTATATCAGGCTTTATCGACCCTCAGAGAGCCAGCCAGAACCTCGTGGTTCAGATATGATCACTTTTATTCCGACAGCAGCTTTAAATATGCTCTTGATGAAATATTCAAACGTACAACCCCGCATATCGTCTATGACATAGGCGGAAACACAGGAAAATTTGCCGCACAGATTGTGAAAAGAAAGCAGGACTGTCATGTAACAATCATCGATCTTCCGCAGCAGTGCGCCATGGCTGAAGAAAACATAGCAAAACAGAATCTTGAAAATCAGATAGATACCTGTCCGTGCGATCTTTTGGACAGCGATCTTCATTTTCCCGCGGATGCCGATTTATGGTGGATGAGCCAGCTTGTGGAATGCTTCAGCTTTTCAGATAACCTGAGGATCCTTAAAAAAATACATTCCTCCATGAAGGATGATGCCGTACTTGTAATCAGCTCAGTATTCGGTGATGCCCAGCCCAACGACATAGCAAAACTAGTAGTTGAAAGTCAGAGTCTCTATTTTGCGGCAATTGCCAACGGAGTGAGCAGATTTCATCATCTGAAGGATTTCTCTGAACTAACGACTGAGGCAGGATTCAAGATTATAGATACAGTGGAAAACACCGGTCTGAGTACAAGTATGCTGTTTCTAAAAAAATAATACGGACTGAAATCCGTCCAGAAGCCGGAATCACTTATCAGCAGGCTTTGAGTCTATCAGAACAGCTACACTACCGGCCTGTTTCTGTAAAAAAGCAGAGCCGGCATAGCTATTCCCATACCTATGGCAAGCATAACAAACGTTGTAAGAGCTCCGTTTTCAAAGATGGAGACAATATATCGATCCCGCATTTGCGGATTGTCATGGATGTTAATCAGAGAAATAAGAGTCAGATATGCATATTTGCCCGGAATAATAGGGACTATTGATGAAACGGTAAATACAGGTCTGGGAACTCTGATTCTGGGAGCTATCAGAATAAACATCATGCTGATAACAACACTTGCGATGAATGATGAGGCTACAATACCGAGATCTGCGGCAAGACACAGTGACCTGGAAAGATGGCACACTGCACCGCCCAGTCCTGCAAGAGCAATATATTTTACAGGCGTTGAAAAAAATACAGCAAATCCTATGGAAACAACAGCACTGAGCACAAAATCCTGAACGTGCCCAAGAACTGCTCCGGCCTCTGTAACCCCCATTATATCGTCATACTGCATTTTCCACCCTGCATAATCATAACAAGAAAATTCAAAACAATAAGGATTCAAGGGAAATAGAAAGTACCACACCAATGCAAACAGATGAAATAAGCATGACTGTGGTAACGAGTCTGTAGATCCCCATCAGCGGATATCCTTTAAAAAGATCAAGAATGCCGTTAACAAACGGAAAACCGGGAACCAGAGGAAGAAGAGAAACGACCATAGCAATGGAAATATCCCCGTCTCCAAGTTCGAAAACCAGTGAACCGATGAGGGATGAAAACAAAGCACCCAGGAAACCGCATGAAATAAAAACAAAGAGATGAAACACCCCTATTCCATTAAGAAAAAGCTTGACGGCCACCGTTAATGCACCAGCTGCCATAGCTGTAACAGCCGCATCCATATATCCGCCGTTGAGAATGCATAAATTGAATGATGCAATACCTGTTACCAGTATTACAAGAACAGGGTTATAGTGCCAGACATGAAAATTATCGAGAATATGCCGCAGCTGCTGCGGGTTAATCTTATTATCCTCCAGCTGTCTGCATAATCTGGTGCAATATATCAGGCTTCTCAAATTCAGCCCGATACCTCTGGTACGAAAGAATGAAGAATACTCCTCGCCGTCAAGGCTGAGCTTCACGCTGACCATATTCGGACTTACAATAACCACAGCCGCACACCCGCAGGCCGATGCTACTCTTTCAGAAGTCTGAACTATAAGCCGAGTTTCGGCTCCGCAAGAAGCAAGAAGCAAAGCAACATCCGCAGTAAGCCTGGTTAATTCCTTTAAATCCATATTCTGTTCTAACATTTTCAGTGTAAAAGTAAATGAGGCTTACGGCAGATAACACCTACAGAGCCAGCTCTATTATTAAAAAGTTAAAACCTTCAGCGTTTATGAAACACATCTGTGACCAGACATCTGCACCTCATAGCGCAGGTGCACTCAGACGGCCTATGCTGATACGTTATGTAAAAAAACGATCAATGTCAAGACAGCTGAGATCTTAAACAAAAATCCCACCGAAATGATACCTGAATAAAATCTTTAGAATCGGCCGGTGACTGAACATAAATGATCCGGCAAAGAAATCAAAAAAATGTACAGAACAGTCTGCAACGACATATAATAGAGTCAGCTCAACAAAAGTATGGCCGGAAATAAAGGGTTTAATGAGACGTTTACCTGTCGCAACATCATTTATGCTGCTCCTGACTTCTTTTTCATGCATCGCCGATGTAGGCGGCATTGATGTGGATGCCACTCTTCGAAAAATGCATGAATCAGATCTGCATTACTCGGAATACCAGCAGCAGCAGCGGGAGGCTGACAACAGACTTCCTCAGATAGGTATTCCCGGATCTTCCGTAATAACAGTGCAGGAGGAGAGGGTTTTCGGCAAGTACTATTTCAGAAAGGCAAGAGAAAATCTGAAAGTCATATCCGATCCGGTACTTGATGACTATATAAAGGATCTGGGAGCAAGATTAATCGCCCATGCCAACAACGTTCACTTTCCATTCAACTTTTTCCTTACAGAGGACAAAACCATCAATGCATCGGCATTCCTAGGCGGTAACGTCAGAATACACACCGGCCTTGTATCCTTCACCGAGAATGAAAGTCAGCTTGCATCTGTACTAGCGCATGAAATCACTCATGTAACCCAGAGACATGTTGCCAGATTCATAGAGGATGCGGCAGCAAGACAGAATCTTACCATCGGAGCTGTCATCGGCGGAATTATTCTTGCCGTAATCAACCCGGCACTTGGTATGGCCACGCTGCAGACAACCCTGGGCCTGAATATGCAGGCCCAGATCAATTACACGAGAAACGATGAGTTCGAGGCCGATCATATCGGTATAGATCTTATGTACCGTGCAGGATTTGATCCGATCCAGATGGCTGTAATGTTTGGAAAAATGACATCTCTTTCCTACAGGAACATTCCGCAGGGACTGCTGACCCACCCTATTCCTGAGGTTCGTGTATCAGAGGCCAGAAGCAGAGCCGAAAAGCTTCCGGCAAGAAAAAAACGGGAGAATCCGAACTACTGCTTTGCCAAGGCAAGAATAAAGGCACGGTTTTCAAATATGACAGGAAGCCAGGTCATTGATTATTTCCAGAAATCTCTTGAGGATAAGAAAAATACATGCTCAAAGGACTCTCTGCTCTACGGACTGACACTTGGCTACCTTGCAAACAATGACAGGTCAAAGGCAAAGGAAACTCTAGGCAGAATTTCCTCCGCCCACAGTTCCAACAATTTTATTCTTGATACCAGAACAGATCTGTACATCGCCGGCGGGACCCCGGAATCAGCCGTTGCAATGCTCAAGCCAAGGTATGATCTTACACCCAACAACCAGACAGTTGTTCTTAACTACGCTGTAGCACTCAATGCAGCAGGCAAAACCGGTACAGCCATAAAAATACTGAAAAAGTTCATATCCAAAAATCCGGAAAACATTATTGCCTATGACCTTCTTGCCAAAAACTACAGAAAAGAAAACAGAATGTACGAGTACAACGTGGCCATGGCAGAATTCCACGCTCTTTGCGGTAATTACACGCTGTCAAATTCCAATATACTGCAGGCATCCAGACACGCGAGAACAAAGCTTGAAAAGGCTCGTCTTGATGCCATGATGGTTCGTAACGAGCAGACAAGGATAAGTGACAAGCAGTTTGAGAAAAAATAGCTCTGCCTGACGGAATAAATAACTCCTCATACTTTTACCGCAAAAAAAGAGCGACAGGTTTTCGTCCCGTAGCTCTGACAAATTAAAATTCTTTCTGAAAAGCGCTGTTTAACAAAAGTGTTAATCCCTGCCGGTTAACAAATTATCCGGTAAATTCCGGGATTGACACTATTCACAAACAGCAACTTCTGAAAAAGTAATCCTAAAAAACTGCATGTAAAAAAACAGCTCTACCGCTTGTCTCTCCTACAGTTTCTCATTTGACGTATCAATAATTGAATCAGGATCAGTTATAGGTATTGCCTGCATCTTCTGCGGCTGAGGTCTGGCCGGAGGCTGCTGAGCATTCTGTTCTTCTCCTGAAGGCTGTTTCTCTGCAGTCTCTGTCTTTTTATCCTTATCCTGATTTTCTGCTGTCTGCCCGCCTGTTTCCTTCTTTTCAGAAACGTCAGTCACACCTGCATTTGACGAAGCAGTCAGGGCCTGAGCCTCAGCCTTTGCCCTGGCGGCCTCTTCAGCCTCGGCGATAAAGACGCTGTCAAAAACAAAATTATAAGGTGCATCAGGATCCATCTGTTTGATTCCAGGTATCCTTGTTATACCTAAAGACAGTTCCTTGTAATTTCCGTTGTATATAATCTCATACACATTCTGATCAGCCTGTGACTGATACAGATTAATTTTATTGATACCAGAAACCTTTTTGAGACTGCGCTCAACATTCAGCATTTCGGTATAGGACATGCGGCCGGCTATAACAACATACACCTTGTTCTTTCCGACAGATGCACCTATAAGCCCCACACGGTTTGAAGCCGGCGCTGAAGCTCCGCGGATACCGTGAACCTTCTCAGTCTTTCCCTTGGCAAAATAATAGACCATGTCATGCGACATCATCTTGCCCATATCAAACGGCTGACCGGAAATAGAGGACTGATACAAAGGGTTAGCCATATTGGAAATCTCGTACATTTCCCAGTGAAGTGATCCGTTCTCCATGGAGCCTATCACCAGATATTTTGTGCCGTAGCGCCCGCTCGCACCTGCTATATCCTCGTAATTATGCTCAGAAAAGGTGTTGGCATTTACCGACGAGATATCGTCTGAATCCATTATAGGAAGAAAAACAGACTGACCGTAAAACGACGCTCTCGCCTTAAGCGAAGTAATAAAACCGTTGCTGTCACCGTCAGCGAGAATGTGCTGTGAACCATCCATATCCTTCCATAAAATCCACAGAAGTACATCCGGAGGAGTGCCCAGATAAACACCTATCTGCCGATCCTGAAACAGCTTGAGGATCTTAGTCTTGTCAAACTGAACAGCGATCCCGCCGTCAGTTGAATCAACAGACTCCACGTACTGCTCCAGAGAATCTCTGTCAATGGAAACAGTACCGGAAAACTGCCCGGCTGTTAATCTGTCCGTCAGTTCACCGAATGCGGCATCCACAACCGATGCACGATCATAGGAATCAATTTTTCCAGGAACCGTTACCAGAAATTCAGAAGGAGACATTTCCCTTGAAAGTCCGCCTTCGGCCGCACCCGCAGCCAGAGAAAAAAAGATCAGGGAAGAAAAACCGATCTTTCTTAAGAAATTATTCATATATTCCCCAATTTGCATGAAATAATCACTGCAAAACAAACCGCAAAACGGCATATCCCGTCAGCTAATATGATACCTTTATCCGCCGCTCAATTCTAGCACGATTACTGCCGCTTTGTCAGTTCAATGCGCAGACCGCGCCAAAAGCCTCAGGGGACATCTGGATCTGCAAAACACAGCTGCCATCAGCAGCCATGATTTAATCGGAAGGGTCTGAATGCATCATCTGTCAGAAGAGCTTCCATGTTGTCAAAAATCCAGGAATGCCGGATTATACTCCCGGACAGTCAGAAAAATGGATCAGTTTACTTAACCTAAATTCCCTGTAGTTTTTGGTAACTACAGTTTAAAAGAAGTAGCGTCAGACTACTCCTTTTTCCTTATTATATCTGCTTTTTTCGAACATTATCTATTTCAATTTTAACCTGTTTTTGCTATAATGTAGTTATAATAATATATTTGGTAACTACACTATGACACAGTCTGATTCTCCTTCTACAAAATTATCATTTCAAACCAAAGGTAACTATAAATATGCCAAGGTTCCGGGAACCTCATACAGGGAAAATGGAAAAATCCGGAAAAAAGGA
>JAEEOK010000121.1 GCA_016284235.1 Succinivibrionaceae bacterium | reverse complement strand
GTTGGCAGAAGAAACAAGATGATTGACGACGATTCCAAAAGCGGAGATTACGACATGAAAATCAAAATTTTTCAAAAAAGCAGCAGAAGAGTTGAGAGATAAATCTGATGGTCATGCGTAGGCCCTGGTCCTAGTGTGCTGTTTGTTACATTTTTGTTCGTCGGTGGTAACTTAATAACATGTCACTATGCTAGAATTGTTAAGATACCTGTGTATTGAATTCTGAGAATGAGACACAGTTTTGATACCCGGTTCTCTGAGGTTGTCCTTTATCGGACGTGGAAATATATTTGCATTCCGGCAAGAGTGATTTGTCGATTTAAAATAAGGCGGTAAGAGTATGGCTGAGTCAAAAGGTGAGGTTAAAACACTGAGTGTTGATAAGAGCGGGTTTATAGAGACCCTTGAGAAATGCGGCAACGCTCATGTTATGATGCTGAGACCTCACGGTTTCGGCAAGTCGCATCTTATTGACATGCTGTTTCAGTACTATGACAAATCAAGTGCGGAGGTTTTCAATGAAAACTATGCCGGTTCATACATAAGAATGCATCCGACTCCGCTTAAAAACGGTTTTAGAGTGATTAAATTCGTGTTTACGGGTTTAAGAGGTGTTGCCGAGGACAGCTTTGACGACAGTTTCAGAAAATGCGTAGCAGATGGACTAAGCGATTTTGTGAAGCGCAATTCTGATTTTGAGTTTGCAGGTGCAATTGAAGATGAAATCAAGGATGATCCGATATTCGCCTTTACAAGCATATGTCTGAATTTTTCCCAGCAGTTTCCTTCCGAGAAGATTTATCTGCTCATAGAGGATTATGACAATTTTGCCTATGATGTGCTTTTTGAAAATCGTATGGATCTTGTTTTCAAGGATGTTGTCAATGATTTCTATGACAGTATCAAGTCTGTTCTTAATGTTACCATCGGCAGAACTTTCGTTACCGGAGTATTTCCTATAGAACTCGGAAGTCTTTTCGGTGAAAGCGGTCAGACTACGGTAAGAAATCTGGCCTCGTTCAGATCCTTTGCAAATCTCACCGGTTTTACTTCCGAAGATATCAAGTATCTTATTACGGACTACGTCGGCAAGGGCAGGGCGAAGAGATCGGCGGAAGAAATAATGCGTGATCTTGATGAAAGAGCCAGCGGATATATTTTCTCTCCTTACGGAAGTGAGCAACTGTACAATCCTCGCGACTGCAGCGCCTATCTGCACGGGAAAAAGAATGCTGATGAAATTGAAAGGTACCAGAAGAGACTCAATACGATCCTTGATCTGTCGCAGGGTATCGATCTCAAGGATCTTCTTGATAAAATCTTCAAGAAGAGTCTTCTCAAACTTACCAATGTAACTCCTTTCCTTAAACTTTCGCTGGTAAGCTCCTACAATCTCAGTGATCTACTGTCGCTTCTTTTTTATCTTGGCTACCTTACCATGGCTCCCGAATCCATAAAGAAGACAGGTGCTGTTGCTCTGGTATGTCCTAACAAGCACATGGAGAGTTTTTTCCGCAAGTACTACGAGGAGAAAAAATTCGATCAGGATGATATTGAATTCTGATGCAGCTTACTGACTTTGTCCATACTATCGGTACGGAGTGGAAATATCTTTACCGGGGCAGTGTGGGCAAACTTTCTCTTTCAGGAAAATTTTCCTGTCCAAACCGTGACGGCACCATAGGAAGAGGAGGATGCACATTCTGTTCGGTGGGATCCTTCTCCGAAGTTTCCGCACTTTCGGTGCCGGAGCAGATCCGCGTTCAGTCTGACAGCGGTTTCAGTTATTATTATGCGTATTTTCAGTCCTATACCAGCACCTATGCCGAGATAAGTTATTTAAGGAAACTTTACGACGAGGCTCTTCTTTTTGACGGAGTTGTAGGTCTGTGCGTGGGGACGAGACCAGACTGCTGTTCTGACGAATGTCTTGATCTGCTTTGCTCATACAGGGAACTGGGCAAGGATGTCATTGTTGAGCTCGGACTGCAGACTGCCGTGGACTCTACGCTGAAGGCAATCAACAGGGGACACGATTTTCGCTCCTATGCCGATGCGGCAAAAAGGATCAGGGGCAGAGGACTGAAACTCTGCACTCATCTTATTCTCGGTCTTCCCGGAGAAACACTTGAGGACAACATTTTCAGTCTGGAAGCGGTGCTGGATGCGGGCACTGACGGACTCAAGCTGCATCCGCTGCACATAGTCAGAGGATCCGTTATGGCGGCTCAGTACCGTGCAGGAGAAATAAAACCTCTTACATGCGAGGAATATACGCATAGAGCCGGAGAGGTTATCGCAAGAACGCCGTCCGGAATTATATTCCACCGTGTCTCTGCCACGGCGCGTGCACCTTTTCTTATAGCTCCGGATTACTGTGCCAAAAAATTTCCTGTGATTGACAGTGTTACGCAGTATCTGAGCAGATACGGGGTGCAGGGAAGTGCAGTTGGTGATCCGTTTATTCCTGAACTGTATTTTGCCGAGAATTGAGAAGTGGTGCCATCAAATTTAGGCGCGATACCGGCATAATAGTACAATACTTGGAGGAATGTCATGGCTGATGTTTGGGTGCGTATTGATGCCGGCAGGAACAAAGCCTGCTGTGAGGATGCCGCTCTTGTCGGGAACCGTATTTTTGAACCCGGCTTTTACAATATTCAGGATGTACAGTTTCCATGCGTTTTTGCCGTTGCCGACGGCGTAGGCGGCAATGCCGGAGCCAAGGAGGCTTCATATTTCGTACTGCGCAGACTTTCAGAGATGTATCATGCGGATATGACGCTTGATGATCTGGTGTCGATAATGATCAATATAGACTCTGAACTGATTGATTTCTCCTCCTTTCTTGAGGGAAAGGAAAACATGGCATCCACTCTGACGGTTTTTATCGTCGAAGAGCACAGGGCTCTGAGCGCGCATGTGGGCAATACCCGGCTTCTTGAGGTAAGAAACGGCATTATTCATCAGCTGTCTCATGATCAGACGGCACGGCAGATTATGATGGATTCAGGCAATTACGCATCTGCCAGGGATTTCGGCAATTCCGAACTGCTTGGATTTATGGGCGGGGCATCTGTCAACGGCATTGCATATCTGAAGGTGGCGGAGTTGTGGACGGACGGTGAAAGAGCCGAGCAGATTATTCTTACGTCCGACGGTATCCATGATTATGTGGAGCCGGATCGCTTCGCATCACTGTATGAGGCAAACAAAATGTATCCCCGCCGGCTGTTTCAGATGATTTTTAATGAAGCGGACATGAATGATTCATACGATGATAAATCAATGATTCTGGTCAGATTTTAATTTTTCATCTGCGGATCCGCAGACCGGTTTTGTATTCAGCCGTCTTTCATGTTTTCGGACAGGGAAAGATGTTTTTATTATTTGGGATAATCGGAGTTTGGAATGGAGCAGGAACGGACGATTAATATGAAGGATGCCAGGTATGCCATCAGGCAGACAATGGCTCTGATACTTGCCGGCGGCAGAGGATCGAGGCTGCGTCAGCTGACCGACCGGCGTGCAAAGCCGGCTGTATATTTCGGCGGCAAATTCCGCATCATTGATTTTGCTCTGTCAAACTGCATAAATTCCGGTGTCAGAAGAATAGGAGTGGTTACCCAGTACAAGTCCCATTCCCTGCTCAGACATATCCAGGAGGCATGGTCTTTTCTTCAGACTCAGATGAATGAATTTGTTGATCTCATGCCTGCCCAGCAGAGAATAGATGATGTTCACTGGTATCAGGGCACCGCCGATGCTGTCTATCAGAATGTGGATATTATCCGGGAGTACGGAAGCAAATATATTCTTATCTTGTCAGGGGATCACATCTATAAGATGGATTATGCACTGATGCTGATTGATCATATCAAGAGTGGATGTCCTCTTTCCATTGCATGTATGGAGGTTCCCCGTGATCAGGCTTCTGTCTACGGGTGCATGGAGATAGACGAGAACAACAGAATAATCTCCTTTAAGGAAAAACCTTCTGATCCGCCTGCCATGCCGGGCAAACCCGATACAACTCTCATTTCCATGGGTATTTATCTTTTCAATGCGGATTTTCTTTACGAGCAGCTGGAGCAGGATCAGCAGGATGACGAATCCAGCAGGGATTTCGGGAACGACGTGATACCGAAAATAGTACGCCACGGCGGCGCCCATGCCCATAATTTTGAACTCAGCTGCGTACGCAATCCTGAAAAAACAAAAAACAGCTACTGGAGAGATGTGGGAAGCATAGATTCCTTCTGGGCTGCAAATCTTGATCTGGCGGCAGTTATTCCTGAACTTGACATATATGATCGCATGTGGCCGATAAGAACCAATCAGCAGCAGCTTCCGCCTGCCAAGTTCGTTCAGGATTACGAAGGAAAGCACGGAATAAATGTTAATTCAGTCGTGTCGGCGGGGTGCATTATTTCAGGCTCGGAAATCTATAATTCGGTTTTGTTTAATTCCGTGAGGATCCACTCAAAGAACTATCTGGAAGGTGTGGTCATATTTCCAAATGCAGTGATCCACCGCGGCTGCAGGATCAGAAATGCAATTATCGAAAAGAGGTGCATCATTCCGCCCGGTTTTGAAATCGGTTTTGATCGAAAAATCGATGAGGAGCACTTTTATGTATCCGAGGGAGGTGTCACGGTGGTGACCAGAAAGATGCTGGATAAACTGAAAAATGAAAAACCGGATCTTTTTGAGCATATCCCTCCGCGAGCTCCGGACAGGCCGAGATACTAGCACGGGACTGATCGTTCTGTTTTGCCGGGTGCGGCGCGCCGCATCCTTAATTTGCAGGATCCATGCTTCAAAAGCAGCCTGACATCTTCTGAAGGCTGATTTTCTGCGGGGATGGTGATTTACGGGTTCAGCTTATTGCTTTTTTTTGATAGCCGAATATCACTGAATCTTCGGTTTTTCACTTTCGGTTTCTGGAGCGGCAGAACTGCAGAATTTCTGTTTTTTGCGACGGGCGGCATGGCGCCTGCATGATACTCTTTCTTCCGTTGCTGAATTTTCCGTCCGGTTATTCCCGCCGGACGGTTTTCAGCTGTTTTGATCCTGTTTTTTCTCTTTCTCTTTTAACTGTTCCGTGCCTCAGTCTTTTTTTTGGTATCATTAATTCCGGAAATGTTCTGTATTTTTTGTCCAGAGGTTTGATTTTTATGCTTGACAGTTCAAAACTTGAAGTTGTGAGGTTTTATCCCATTGAGACAGATGAAGGATATGAATATGACCGGGAGTCTGCCGTAACGACGGCGCCGGTGAGAAGACTGCAGCAGAAAACCCAGGTTTACCCTCTGGATATCAAGGCTTCAGCCCGCTCCCGGCTTACCCATTCCCTGGAGGTTCAGTGCAGAGCAAGGATGGTTGTGGCGGAAATAGCAAAGCGCAATTCCTTTTACTGTGACAACATGTACGAAATTTCATCCATATGCGAAACTGCGGCTCTTGTTCATGATGTGGGCAATCCTCCCTTCGGCCATTTTGGAGAAAATGTCATTTCAAATTATTTCTCCAGACGTCTTGGAGACATATACAGAGCATCGCTTGGCGATGATCATGTCAGATCCGCCCAGTGGGACAACGTGCTTTTTCCGGATCTAATCAGTTTCGACGGCAATGCACAGAATCTGAGGATCCTGCATTCCATTCAGAAACTGAATCTGTCGGCGCAGGTTCTCGGCACTTGCATCAAGGTTCCATACCTTGTTGATGAATCAACGGATAGTGCGGCAGGCTGTTTTTATTCCGAAAGCATTCTGTTTCAGTTTATCCGGGATGCTCTCGAGCTTGACGTGGGTGAGCATTTTGAACTGGTCCATATTCTGGAGTACGCGGATAATATCTGCTACGCACTTGCCGATGTTGAGGATTCCATTGATCGCGGACTTATCAGTCTTGAGGAGATGGAAAGGGAGCTGCCCGGATACTGTACGCCCGAGGCGGAGGAGCTTTTCAGGAGAATAATCTGCGGGTGCACTGAAAAATCTTCCGGTTTTATAGAATATTTCAGAATCAACTGTCTTGCGTCGGCAATAGGGGAATTTGCCGATAATTTTGCATCATCGGTCCGGACCGGCTTTACTGATGAATTTGAATTTGACTACCGCGGAGTGGAAAACTCGCTGATTATGGCACTGATAAAATATGCAAGAGAAAAAATTTTCAAAAAGAAGGAGATAGAATCTCTTGAAATAACCGGCAACTCGGCACTTCTTGGACTGCTTAAGGCATATTCAAAACTTCTTTGTCTTTCAAGGGAAGACTTCAGTCATCTTCTTAACGGCGGTGAACTGTCCGATCCGATTTTAAGCAGACTGTTTCACCGCATATCGCACCGTGTTCTTGAGACATATGTGGAGTCTGTTGCGGATGATGCGCTTTACTTTGATGATCCGGACGAAAAGGAACTGTACTTCAGGGTAAGACTTATGATTGATTACATAACGGGCATGACCGATACATATATTCAGGCGGAGTTTGCACTGATGAGGGGTTTGAATTACTGAATTTCAGAACAGAGACAGAATCTGCACCGTGCGGAAATTTTTCCGCACGGCGGCGATTTGTCCGGAAAAAGCTCCGGTTTTTCCTAATCAGCAGTATCCTGCCGTGATGCAGGTTGAGTCGTCGGCGAGTCTCCACATTACCTGATTATTGACAAACTCCGGATCTAGGATATAGGTTTCACCGTTCAGGGTATCATTGTGACCGGCGGTTACTATGATTGATCCGAGTTTTACTTCGACGGAGTCAAAATAGGCGGTGCTGTACTTCTGGGGAATCGAGTATCCTGGACCTCTTGCTCCGGAGTTGCAGTCGTTGCTGTCGATGTTGAACTGGGAGTTTTCAAGGCACAGAGCAATGTCTCTTTTAAGCGACTCCGCCTGGATAATGATCTCTGTAAAGCGCGCCCTGTTAAGATCTTTTTTTATGCTCTGCGTAACCTGGCTGCCAGGCTGTGTGCTGCGATCGCCGCATCCTCCTGCAAAGATCACAGAAAAAACGATCATCATTGCCGCTGCTGTTTTTGTATTATAATTTCTGCTGATTTTCAACATGACTGAATTCCTGTTACATTGACAGCTGACATGCTGTCCCCACGTTTATACGGATTATTCTGCCACACATTTGAAAAAGGGGGTACTGATTTTGAATAAATGGATTGCAGCCTGCCGCATGAGAACTCTGCCGCTGTCTTCATCGGCAGTGATCCTCGGTCTTGTCATTGCTTTTTCTGAGGATGGTGCAGAGGCTGATTTTTATCATCTTGCGTGCGCCTTTTCTGTTGTTCTTACAGCTGTCCTTCTTCAGATCCTCAGCAACTACGCCAATGATTTCGGAGATCAGATTTCAGGTGTCGACAAGGTTGACAGACCGGGAAGGATCAGTATGGTTCAGCAGGGAAAAATGACAATGAGAGATCTTAAAATCGGTATCGCCGTGTTGCTTGCTCTCTGTCTTGGCACAGGACTTTTGTCCGTTTTTCTCTGCTGGCATCAGGATATGGTCGGATTCGGAACCTTTGTGATCCTGGGAGCTCTTGCCGCCACAGCTGCGGTTACATACACCGTGGGACCGTCATACAGCTATGTCGGGCTCGGTGATCTGTTTGTATTCATTTTCTTCGGACTTGTGGCTGTAATCGGAGCCGAGTATATGCTTTCCCATACCTGGTCGGTTCCGGGTATTCTTGCAGGAATCGGAGCGGGCTGCAGTTCAATCATGGTGCTTAACGTCAATAATCTCAGAGATTACGAGTCCGATATCGTCGGAGGCAAGAAATCAGTAGTGGTAAGGGTTGGTCTTAAAAACGGCAGACGCTACCATATGGCTCTTTTTGCAGTCTGCGCTGCAATGACGGTCGCATGTGCCGTGCGGTGCTGCTCATATGCCGGTATTGCCTCAGTTCTTTTTCTTATTCCGCTTTTAAAGGCTGCTGTTTATACAGCCGATGAAAATCATGCGGGACCGGCGCTTGAGCCGATGATGAAGGCAACCTCGCTTGGAGCAAGTCTTGTCAATATAGGTCTTGGGATCCTGATATCCGCTGCCGGCTGATGTGAATTCCACTGCGGATCTGCAGCTTCCAGGCAGCGGGATGAGAGCATGATTTTACTGAAGCTGTGAATCTGAACTGTGCCGGAAAAAACAGTCTGAAGGACCGGTGCGGTACAGGCCTAGGTGACCTGCTGTAAACGGTTCACTGTCCGAAGTGTCTGCCGTGACTTCAATTTGAAGAATCTGCACTTGTTTAATGCGATCCGGCGGATGCAAAATCATTCCATTTAGATGACGTGCCGTTTACATGCTATTCTGAGTTTCTCTCTTTTCTGTTAAAATAATGTATCATTCTGATTCTGCCTTCAGGCAGATTTTTTAAATAATTTCAAGGAGTACTATGCGTGTTTTAAAGTTCGGCGGAACATCTCTTGCGGATGCCGAGAGATTTTACGGGGTTGCCGACATTGTGATCAGATCCTCTCTGGAAGAGCAGGTCGCTCTTGTTTTATCAGCTCCTGCCAAAATTACAAATTTGCTGATAGATCTTGTTAATCTTTCTGTTTCAGGTGAAGATACCCGAACTGTATCAGACAGTATTACCTTAATTTTCAATTCAATAATTACCGGACTGAAGGACAGAGTTATCGGTCTTGACGATGCCTCCATCAACGGTTTCATGGCTGATCAGTTTTCTCTCATCCGCCACATGACCGACGGCATAAGACTGCTCGGACAGTGTCCAGACAATATCCAGGCCCTGATTTTAAGCCGGGGCGAGGCTCTTTCCATTTACATAATGACCAAGCTGCTCGAAGCTAGAGGACAGAAGGTTGAGCAGATTGATGCCACAAAATGCCTTCTGGCCGAGGGTGACTATCTTGAGTCCACCGTTAATATCGAGGAGTCGGCAAAGCGCATCGCAGCTTTGAAACTTGCGCGCAACAGCATCTGTCTGATGCCTGGCTTCTGTGGTACCAACAGCAAGGGTGATATCGTTCTTCTCGGAAGAAACGGATCTGACTATTCGGCAGCATGTCTTGCAGCCTGCGTAAAAGCGAAAAGCTGTGAAATCTGGACCGATGTTGACGGTGTGTACAGCTGTGATCCGCGTATTGTAAGCGACGCAATCCTTATAAACAGGGTCAGCTACAAGGAGGCAATGGAGCTTTCATATTTCGGAGCCAAGGTTCTTCATCCTCGCACCATTGCACCTATTGCCCGGTTTAAAATTCCATGCAGAATAAAGAACAGTCTCAATCCGAATCATCCAGGCACTCTGATAGCCGAAACCGGTGATGAATCCATGGCGGTCAAGGGTATTTCCGATCTTACCGGAATTTCTCTTATCAATATCTGCGGTCCGGGAATGAAGGGCATGGTCGGTCTTGCAGGACGCATTTTCTCCTGCGTGTCCCGTGCAGGTGTGTCAATAGTTCTTATCACCCAGTCTTCATCTGAATATTCCATAAGTTTCTGTATTCACAGCACAGATCGTGAAAAGTGCATTGATGCTCTGGAAAATGAGTTCGAACTTGAAATCAGAGAGGGACTTCTTGACAACATCGAAATCAGAAACGATATGGCGATTATTTCGGTGGTCGGAGACGGCATGAAGAAGACCCGCGGCATTGCAGCCAAGTTTTTCAAGGCCATCGCCCAGACCAATATCAATGTTGCAGCTATCGCCCAGGGTTCATCCGAGCGTTCAATTTCTGCCGTGGTTATAGCAAGCAAGGCAAGAAATGCGGTGAAGTCCTGCCATCAGAGCTTCTTTAATTCAACACAGTTTATTGATCTGATTATTGTCGGTGTCGGCGGTGTCGGCGGTGCACTGATAAATCAGATCCGTCGTCAGCAGAATGTTCTTCGTCAGCAGGGCATAGGACTCAGGGTTGTGGGACTTGCCAATTCAAGAAAGATGTATCTCAACTGTGACGGCATTGATCTTGAAAACTGGGACAGTGAGCTTGAAAAGCAGCAGACCGGCTTTGACTTTGCCATGGTTCAGCAGAAGATTATGGATTCATTTCTAATCAATCCTGCCATTGTTGACTGCACCTCGGATCCTAGAATTGCGTCAATGTATGTGGATTTCCTGAGTGCGGGATTTCATGTCATAACTCCGAACAAGAAGGCCAATACAAGCACCATGGCCTACTACCGTGATTTGAGAAGAGCCGCACTTAAGACAAGACGCAAGTTCCTTTACGAGACAAATGTGGGCGCCGGTCTTCCGGTCATTGAAAACCTTCAGAATCTGATCAAGGCCGGTGACAAGCTGGTTGCCTTCAGCGGTATTCTTTCCGGATCGCTTTCATATATTTTCGGCAAGCTTGATGAGGGTATGAAATTCTCTGAAGCAACTCTTAATGCCCGTGCCAAGGGTTTTACAGAGCCGGATCCACGCGATGATCTGAACGGCATGGATGTCGCCCGCAAGCTTCTCATTCTTGCAAGAGAGGCCGGCATGAAGCTTGAACTTGATGATGTTTCAGTGGAGAAAGCTCTCCCTCCTGGATTTGACGACAGCGGCGACACTGAAACCTTCCTTACAAATCTGCCTAAGGCGGACGCCTGGTTTGAAGAACGGTTCCAGGAGGCAAAGGAGGCGGGAAAGGTGCTTCGCTATGTTGCGACTATAAATGACGGAAAGTGCAGAGTTGCCGTTGAGGCTGTTGATGACAACAATCCTCTCTACAAGGTGAAGGACGGCGAGAATGCTCTGGCATTTATTACCAACTACTACCAGCCTATACCTCTGGTACTGAGAGGTTATGGAGCCGGTACCGAGGTTACCGCAGCCGGAGTGTTTGCCGATATTCTCAGAACTCTTAACTGGAAGCAGGAGGTTTAAAATGGCTGTTAAGGCATATGCACCTGCCTCCATAGGAAATGTCAGTGTCGGTTTTGATCTTCTCGGAGCCGCTCTGAGCCCCGTGGATGGAACTCCGCTTGGTGATTTTGTAACGGTAGAGGATGCCGGGGAGCAGTTTGTTCTTGAGTGTACCGGAGTCTTTGCCTCAAAACTTCCTTCAGATTACAGGCAGAATATTGTTTATGACGCCTATGTGGATTTCTGTGATGAACTGAGAAAGCGCGGCGGCTCTCCTAAGAATCTGAAAATGACGCTGGAGAAGTGTCTTCCGATAGGATCCGGTCTCGGATCCTCCGCCTGTTCCATTGTTGCAGCACTCGCCGCTCTTAATGAGTTTCACGGCAGACCGTTTTCCGAGAATGAAATCATGCTTCTTATGGGAAGAGAGGAAGGAAAGATATCAGGCTCTGTGCATTATGACAACGTGGCTCCGTGCTATCTTGGCGGCATTCAGCTGATGGTGGATGAATGCGGCATAATCAGCCGCGAGGTTCCATCCTTTGAAAACTGGTACTGGGTGTCATGCTATCCGGGGATCTGCGTGTCTACGGCTGAAGCCCGCAAAATACTTCCTGCCTCCTATGATCGTCATACCTGCATTGATTTCGGCCGTCAGCTCGGCGTGTTTATACATGCATCCTTCTCAGGTGAGGAAAAACTGGCGTATACGGTTCTGCGCGATGTGCTTGCCGAACCGTACAGACGCAGCCTGATCCCGGGATTTGATCAGGCCCGCGAGAATGCTCTGTCGCTGGGTGCTGTCGCCATGGGCATCTCCGGCTCCGGTCCGAGCATTTTTGCGGTGACCAGGGAATTAAGCGCGGCTGAATCAATTGAAGCGTGGCTTAAGAATAATTTTATTCAAAACAGCAACGGTTTCTGCCATATCTGCAAAATCGACAGACGCGGCACTACCGTGCAGACTATCTAAGGTTGAAATTCGATGAAACTATACAATATTAAAGATCATTCAGAGGTTGTAAATTTTGCCCAGGCCGTACGTCAGGGACTCGGCCGTGATCAGGGACTCTTTTTTCCTAGTGAGATTAGACCTCTTTCCAATATTGATGAACTTCTGAAAATGGATTTGGTAACCCGCAGTGAAAAGGTTCTCCGCAATTTTCTGGGGGATGACGAACTTGCGGATCTTTCCGGTGTGCTCAGGAGAGCATTCACATTTCCGGCTCCGCTGGTAAAGGTGTCCGAGAATACCTATGCACTGGAGCTCTTCCACGGTCCTACGCTCGCCTTTAAGGATTTCGGCGGCCGTTTCATGGCGCAGGCTCTGCAGGCTGTATCTGAAGGTCAGCATATAACTATTCTTACCGCCACTTCAGGTGATACCGGTGCCGCTGTTGCCCATGCATTTTACGGAATCGAGGGTATTGACGTTGTAATCCTCTATCCTAAGGGAAAGATCAGCAATCTTCAGGAAAAACTGTTCTGCACTCTCGGCGGAAACATCAGAACCGTTGCCATTAACGGCACTTTTGATGACTGCCAGGCTCTGGTAAAGAAGGCCTTTGACGATGAGGAGCTGAAGAAGGCTATCGGTCTTAATTCTGCAAACTCCATTAATATCAGCCGTCTTCTTGCACAGGTATGCTATTATTTCGAGGCTTATGCACAGCTTCCTGAGGATAAGCGCGGCAATGTGGTTGTATCCGTACCGTCAGGCAATTTCGGCGATATTACTGCAGGACTTCTTGCCCGTGCATGCGGACTTCCGATTAAGCGTTTTGTCATTTCCACCAATGCAAATGACACAGTTCCTCGCTATCTTGCATCCGGTAAATGGGAGCCGAGGGAGACTGTTCCTACTCTTTCAAATGCAATGGATGTAAGCCGTCCGAACAACTGGCCGAGAGTTGAAGAACTCTTCAGGGTTATGGGATGGTCGCTTTCCGATCTTGCATACGGCGCAATGAATGATGATGAAACCAGAGATGCAATGCGCAGACTTTATAAGCTCGGTTATGTGGGCGAACCTCACGGAACTATAGCCTGGTCGCTTCTTCAGGATAATCTGGCTGATGGCGAGACCGGTATTTTCCTTTGCACTGCTGCTCCTGCGAAGTTCAAAGAGAATGTGGATCAGATCCTCGGTACCGACATACCACTTCCTGAGGCTCTTGCCAGCCGTGCGGATCTGAAGGTTCTTTCCGATAATTTTGATCCTGACTGGAATGTACTTAGAAATTATCTGATGAAGTGATATTCATGATCGGTATTTTGTGGTTTGCTGACATGGCACAGACTATGTCAGCTGTTTTGACTCGGAGTTGAAGATGTGGGGAATTTTTGACAAGGTTAAAGGAATGTTCGGTTCAAAGGATGCTGATAATGAAGGATTTAAAATTCTTGCTCCCCTTACCGGAGATGTCATTCCCCTTGAGGATGTGCCTGATGTTGTTTTCTCAGAAAAACTTGCGGGTGACGGTGTAGCCATAAAGCCGTCCAGTAACTGTATTGTTGCTCCGTTTGAAGGAGAGGTAAAATTTTTTGATTCCAACCACTGTCTTGTTATCAAACATAAGTGCGGTCTTGAACTTCTTATTCATTTCGGAATCGATACAGTGGAGCTTGCAGGTGAAGGATTTACCCGTCTGGTTGACAGCGGTCAGACGGTCAAGGCAGGTGATCATCTGATAGATCTTGATCTTCCGTATCTTGAAACAAATGCCAAATCCACAATAACTCCTGTTGTAATTTCCAATGCTCCTCAGTGCAAGGTAAAAAAGGTTTTCTATTTTGAAGGAAAGGCAACAGCCGGTTTTACCAACATACTGAGTGTGATTATGGAGGAGAGTGATGCAGATAACTCTTAGATGTGTCCATTGCGGATCTGAACAGTTCGATGTCAAACCTGGTATGCAGTTAAAGTCCGGTGTCAGAATCAGGTGTCTAAGCTGCGGCGGTGTGTCTGATTACGATGAGATGGTGAAAAAGGCTGTCGAAAGCGCAACTGAGGAATATGTGAGAAACAACCGTTCATCAATTGTTGCAAATGCGGCAAAAATTACTGATCCTAAGGAAATTGAACAGGCTGAAAAGCTTAAAAAGATGGGTTCCTGATTTTTGTGAAAGGAGATTTTTATTATGCATTGCAGTTATCCGCTTGAAATATGCTGTGCCAAGCAGGTTGATTTTGATCTTGTAGACGGAGCTGTCCGCAATATCGAGTTCACCGGCGGCTGCAACGGTAATCTGAAAATGATTTCAAAGCTGCTTGACGGCTCTACGCTGCAGGATATTGTCAGCAAATGTTCGGGAAATCTGTGCCGCAACAAGGGCACATCCTGTGCTGATCAGCTGGCAAAGGCGTGCGCCAGAGCAATTGAAGAAGGTAAGAGTTGACAGTTTACTACAGTGCGGATCTGGAACAGTTTTTATCAGATCCCGAATGTACTTTTGTCCTGCCCGCTAACCGCTGTCTGCGGATTGGCGGGTTTCCGTTTTCTCTGCCTGTTAAAATCAAAGGAATCGGCATTCAAAAACGGATGAATCTGCTGACTGAAACTGCCCCTGTAGAACTCTGGGAGCCTGTTGTATGTGAAAATCTGATCCTTGTACCAGGAGACAGCTGTCTTGAGCCTGATCTGCATGAACTGTACCGGAAAGTTCGCCTATGCATTGCTGATACTGCATCTCTTTGCTGTATTTATCCCGTAACTGTACCCTGGGGATTTCCTGTTCGCAGGGAAATTGACGCTGTTTCGCTTCTCCGTTACGAATCTTTTGATATCAGAGCGGTTCTGGAGAACATACGCGACTACCGTTTTCCTGCACGGTTTTATAACTCTCTCATGAGAGAACTGTCAGAAATGAAGGATCGCGGCTCATCACCTGATGAACTTGGAAGACATGCTGCTGGCAGGGCGGGTGAGTGCGGAGTTGATGCTGAACTGCTTCTTTACTGTCTGGGTTTGAGATCCGGATCGTCTGAATAAGATGACAGAACCGTTTTTACTCTTCTGCCAGGCCCCGGCTTTTATTTGATGGTGCCGTAAAACACGCTCTTCATGGCGAGGATATAGGGCATAAAATCAGGTGCAATCTCTCTCTTGCTGACAGAGATGGACTCAGGCTTTCTCAATGACGGCAAATCAGGCCGGCGCATGATCGCAGATCCTGTGAAGTGAACCGTATTGCCGGTCAGCAGATGGAACGAACCCGCCGGGAGATTCCTACAGCTTGCTGTTGGAATCTCCTGCTTTTGGCAGAGTAGGATGTCAGGCATTGGAGAATGTCACATGTGAAATTGTACATTACCCGCAGTAAACGCAGTCAGAACCGGCAAAAATCATTGCGTAGAATTTAACCTGTCTGTTCCGGAATTCTATGGCTGACTCGTATCTTAGAACCTGAGCCGTGGCGTCTATGAGATGCTGAATCTTTGCTTCTGTAGCATCTTTCTTTGTAACGTACTTTAGTTCAAAGAGACAGGAGCATTCGTTATTCCGACCTATATTCACGGTAACCACCAGATCAGCAAAATTCTCACCGTCTCCGACTATCCTGAGCGATTTCTGCATTTCTGAAAACACCGCGTCTATGGAATCCAGCTTGGTGAAGAGTGTAAGATTAAGAGCCTTTTCACTCATGTGAGTCAGTACCTGATTGGTAAAAATACTGCTGAGAAATTCAGTGCATGATGATGCGAATGAACTGATGTCATCCTGAACATTCTGCAGCGCTGATATATCAAGCACTGAACCAGAGAACACTTTGCTCGGTTTCAATCGCAGGTCTGCAGTGCACCGGGCAAAGAGCTTTGACATGAAAAGATTCGGAATCTTAAGAGCCAGTCTTCCAGTTCTGGAGAGCGTTTTATCAATGGTAAGATAACCCAGGTAGTAGAGCATTGACAGAAGCTGAATACGATCATACTTGGTCGACTTATTCAGGTTGATGTTTTCTGCCAGATCCTTAATGAAAAATCTGCTATCGCTGAGGTAGGTTATTGATATTTGAATCTGCAAGGCCCGGTTCTGCAATACCAAAAAGTTGCTGCAGTTTAGATCCGTCGTGGAGAAGTCAGGGGAAAGGAGAGCGAACTGTTCAACTTCAAGCCTTCTCCGGTGAAGGGCGGAAACGAGAGCAGAGTGGATGAAATAATTAAGGACAACCATCTGCTTAAAACAGCAGAACTGATAAAAGATCTGCTCAAAAGCTGCTTCGAAAGCAAGACAGCATACGAGATGAAGAACCAGGTAACCAAAGCTATAACCCTATGCAGAGAGATAGAAAACGAGCATTTCTGCAGGTGTTAAACGATCGTAAAAGTTGACCACCTGAACGAATAAATGTTGACCACCTATAAATTATGAAACAAATAGATAAAGGAGTGGTCATGCAAACTTCCTGGAAAAACACATGCAATGAATAATTTCTCATGCAAGATATAATATATCTTAAGGAATGGCTGAAGGCTTCAACAATAAGATCAAAACGATGAGAAGAAAGGCATATGGATTCAACGATGATGAATATTTCTTTCTAAAGATTATTGATATTTCGAAATAAGTTTAATGATTATTTCCAACTTATTTTTATGGGGAGCCGAAAAAGGAGACATGTTGCCGTTTTGTTTCAAATGCCATGTATCTATCAGAAAGATTAAACGGCCAAAGTTTCATTCATTTGAAGAGTGAGAACAGGAAACTGAGAGCTATCAGGCTGAGACATCCGCAGCCTTCCGGATTTTCCTGCTTCTCATAGTATTTCATAGCCTGGCGGTGGCCTATGACCTTGCCGTATTCATCCACGTACATTTGATTTCCCTGCCTGTCAAGAACGGGCGTTCCGTTGCTGTCATAAAGTGGAACAATGGTTCCTTTTGGCTCATTACGGTGCAGTGCATACAGGACTCCGCCGACAATTGCTATTATGAATACAATTGATAAAAGGGCTCCAATTCTGCTGGAATCTGCATCCATCTTATGTTTATGTCCTGTGTTGCTGTTTTATGAATTCTGAAATCGGCTGATTGACGGTATACGCACCAAAAACATTCAACTCACGCCGCAATGTATGGTTATTTCCTTCCGTCTGATTCCGATACCTGATCTTTTCGTGTCCCTTGAACATAAAATTTTAACAGACGGATCTCAGACAATTTGTCTCAATATTAGTGCATCTGTATCTGTATTGTGGCACATCTGTTCAAATTGAATCATTTTACCCATCACAATTCATGGATTGAGTACAGCTTTATTTTTCTGATCTGTTTCAGTCATTTATTGTTCAGTGAAAAAATCTGATGTGAGTGATAAGGAACCAGGAAAAATGTACAGGGACTGAAAACGGCCGGTTTCTTTTCCGTAATCTATATTTTGTATGTTTTATAGTGACGTCTTCGACGGGTATGAAATGACGGGCGGATGGTGCTGCTAACAAGAATCGAACTTGCGACCAACTGATTACGAATCAGCTACTCTACCTACTGAGCTATAGCAGCAAACCGATAGTGATTATATATACATACTGTAAAAATTGCAAATCAAATACGACGAGATGCAGTCCGGGTTTATTAACCGCTCTGTATCCGGTTTGTCAGCTGCACAGATGAAACCGGTATGCAAAAGTGAGGAATGTCGATCTGCTGTATACGTCAGTCTATAGTCAATCCTTCTGCCTGTCTGTATGTTAATCCGTGAACCAGACCGTCATATACTGACTGCGGTATTTCAAAGCATCCCGGAAGTCTTTCATCACTGATCTGATTATACTGATCAAGATAATAATAGTGTCCGTCTCGCGGCATCGGCACCAGGTATCTTCCGGTATCTGTTTCTCTGAGAAGTATCGGAATTGCATACTGGTAGAATATTTTGTCGCTGAGATCCACCGGTACTTTTTTATATTTGAAATGAGCCAGGGTGTAATTGAAATCAGATCCGAGAATAAAAATATCCGTATCATTGAGTATTGGCTGAATTGAGGATATTTTATCCGCCAGGCTGCTGAATTCCTCCGGTGTGACCGGATTATTGAGCATAGAGGTGTCGGCACTCTGCAGATCAATCTGTTTCATCAGTGTCAGTCTGTGTTTGCCATGTTCAAACTGAACCGGTTCGGATACATATGATGCGTTTTTATTGGCAATTATAATAATGTACTTCTGAGCTTCCTTTTCATCTCCGATTTTGTAGATTTTGGACTGATACAGACCTATCTGATTTACTGATTTGAGCAGAATGTCTTCAGTATATCTTTCAAATGTTATGTGTCTTGTCGGGCAGCGCGTAGTATAGTTTTCTATAATTTCCTTTACATCCTTCATTGCAGCGTTCATCTTCGCTTCTTTTTTGCTGATCACGCCGCTGTCTATAACAGCATTTTCTCCGGATGGTTTTTCAGGGGCGGGAGTGCTGCTGTGCCAGTACTTCATGGACAGTACTGCTGTTGTACAGAGAAGAATGGTGAATATTACGATGTTGCTCAGCCAGTGATGATTTGTGTGTTTATGATTTTTTTTCAGATTGGCTATGGCTTTTTTCATTTCATCGTTGCCAAGCACTGCATCCTGCCAGGATAGAAGAGAGTCGGGACAGTTTCTCAGAAGAAATCTTATATCTGCTTTTTCCAGGGAATAGCATCCGTCAAAGCAGCAAAGAAGCAGAATTGTGGTATTGTTTCTTCCCCTGGCGTAGATGAATGTCGGAACATTAAGCAGAGAGCGGCAGTTTGCGAACATCTGGATGAAATTAATGTTTTTGGGAATGTGTATATTAGGAACATTTCGAAGTCTTATGCAGTCCTGAAACATGCAGGCACAGTCCTGAACCTCTGGGAAGAAGTAAACAGGGACCTTTTTAAGATTAAAGCAGCTGTCGAAAAGGCTTGATGCTATTTTGCAGTTGGGAAAAAGAATTTCAGGACCCTTCTGCAGCTGATAGCAGTACTCGAACATGCCGGAGCAGTTCTCCACGCTGTCACCGCCTGCAATTTCGATGTTTTCTATGCGGTGACATCCGCTGAACATACCGACGCAGCTTCTGGCTTCAGTCATGTTTATACGGTTCACTTCAGTAAGATGAAAACAGTCGCTGAACATATAGTTGAAATTTTTTACATGCTCAGTGTTTAAAACTGCTTTAACTTTTTTCAGTTTTTTCTGATCTGCAAACAGTCCTCTCAGACTGGTGCACTTCGGTCCTATTTCTATATTGAAGTCTACGGCAGAAAGTTTTATTCCCGCAAACGGACTGTTAAATGGAATAATTTCGGGGTTCTCGCAGTCCGATACTGTTCCGTCTTCATTTATCCGGTTGAAGTAGTCGGCTTCGCACGGCGTGGTGTCATATTGATAGTTTATGACAAGCTTTCTAATGTTATTTTCTCTGATAGCCTCCTGGAGTTTGTTTATGTCGGCGGGCTGGGTCAGTTCGATGATCTTTTTTGTTAAATCCTCCATATCTTTCCTCCTTACATATCCTCGTAGCATAAATTAAGATGCTGCTTGGTTTCGTTGCCGTCTTCATCCAGATAATGGAACAGACCGTCTCGATCATCGTTGATGAGATAACTGTTGTTTTTTGCACGATCTATCAGAACAACAGTAGCATTGGTGTTAAAGTCAAAATTTTTGATTAGAGATTCTATCGTATTACGTGCGCTTGATGAAACTGACAGCGGATTGATAGGTTCTACAAATCTTCTCTTTTTACGGTTGAAGCTGTTTTCCTGCGGTTTGAGAATATACATATCCTCGGTAATTATAAGCCAGTGCTTCAGCTGAATGCTGTATCTGTCAAGATCCTCCACCGGCGGCAGTTTTTCAAGATGCCCGGCCAGTGTTTCCTCTGTCATAGTGTTTGTGCCGACATGTCCGGCAAAACTGTGGGTATAATTGCTGAATTCCTGGCTGAATTTATACTGTTTGATGTATCTGTTATTCGATACAGGTCTGAAATGCAGGATAACATATTCAGGTTTTTCATTTTTGTAGAAGACTACAGTCCAGGTTTTACCGGATTTATTTTTGTAATATTTTGCAGTCAGGAGATCATCCTTTTTCTGACCTATTGCCGTAAGTTTAAGAGCTGTAACTGCTGTTACCAGATCAACATGATACTGCCTGTCCGGACATCTGTATCCTTCGGCACTTATTTCCTGTCTGCCGTTTAACATATTGGCGTAGAACAGCTCCTCATTGTTCGGTGAACCGTTTTTGATTTTTGTGTAGTTCTCCATTATCGCATTGACAATGTCCATGTCTTCCTGTGAGACTTCATCAGATTCATGCTCGTCGTCATTGTTTTTGTTCAGATTGATTTTATCTCTGTCGTCACCCCAGATTTCATCAGTAGAGCTGTCTTTTTTAGAACTGTCGGTGTTCTGTTCCGGTTTTTCAACAGTCTGGTTGTCGGATGTCGTTTCAGTTTTTGAATCAGCCTTTGTTTCCTGTTCTTTGGATTCCGTTTTCTGTTCCGGTTTTTCAACAGTCTGGCTGTCGGATGCAGGTTCGGTTTTTAAATCAGGCTTTGTTTCCTGTTCTTTGGATTCCGTTTTCTGTTCCGGTTTTTCAACAGTCTGGCTGTCGGATGCAGGTTCGGTTTTTAAATCAGGCTTTGTTTCCTGTTCTTTTGATTCCGTTTTCTGCTCTGGTTTTTCAACAGTCTGGCTGTCGGATGCATGTTCGGTTTTTGAATCAGGTTTAGTTTCCTGTTCTTTTGATTCCGGTTTCTGTTCTGATTTTTCAACAGTCTGGCTGTCGGATGCATGTTCGGTTTTTGAATCAGGTTTAGTTTCCTGTTCTTTTGATTCCGGTTTCTGCTCTGATTTTTCAACAGTCTGGCTGTCGGATGCAGATTCGGTTTTTGAATCAGAATTTGTTTCCTGTCCTTTTGATTCCGGTTTCTGTTCTGATTTTTCAACAGTCTGGCTGTCGGATGTGTGTTCGGTTTTTGAATCAGGCTTTGTTTCCTGTTCTTTTGATTCCGGTTTCTGTTCTGGTTTTTCAACAGTCTGGCTGTCGGATGCATGTTCGGTTTTTGAATCAGGTTTAGTTTCCTGTTCTTTTGATTCCGGTTTCTGCTCTGATTTTTCAACAGTCTGGCTGTCGGATGCAGATTCGGTTTTTGAATCAGAATTTGTTTCCTGTTCTTTTGATTCCGGTTTCTGCTCTGATTTTTCGACAGTCTGGCTGTCGGATGCAGGTTCGGTCTTTGAATCAGAATTTGTTTCCTGTTCTTTTGATTCCGGTTTCTGCTCTGATTTTTCGACAGTCTGGCTGTCGGATGCAGGTTCGGTCTTTGAATCAGGTTTAGTTTCCTGCTTCTTTGATTCAGGATCCTGTTCAGTTTTTGTGTCTGATTGATTTTTATCATATGTGGCAGATTTTGAATAATTCTTCTCTGAATTAATGTTTATTTCTGTTTTGCTTGAAACCTCGTCTGTTTTATTTATTTCCGCCGATTCGGATGTTTCAATATTTTGGTTACCGGTTTTTGATTGGATATCCTGCATATTGGAATTCTGCTGTGAACCCTGCAATTTTTCCTGTTTTACGGATTCATCTGTAACATTTATATTACTGTTGACGGGAGTGTCATCACTTGTGTTCGTTATTGTCTCTGCTGAGGTTCCCGTTGATTCAATTGCTGAAGGCATGTATGTAGACAGGATTTTATTTGAATTGTTAATGTAGGTTTGAGGCAATGCAGGTTCCTGTGATGGTGTTACAAATGGCTGATCGCCGTTCGTTTGAGCAGAGGCTGGATTATTACAAAGGAATGAAGATAGTATCACAGTGATCAGAGCACAGGTTTTCTTCTGCATAAGTATATCCTTTTTCAATGATTGCTTCAGTGCCTCTAAAGAGAACTTCAGTCAATTTATTGGCTCTGTTCGGGAATAGTATGGATCTACTCTGGTAAGTTTTCCGGAAGATAGCACCGGACGTCCGTTCTATCCATCATTATACAACTCAACATCCCGTTGTTGACATTGAACTGTTTCTAAATCTTGATGTTATCGTTATTTTAAGGTTTTCAGAGGTGTCATTTGTGGTTTAGCCTGTCTTGTACAGAGTATTCGTGGTGTAGCAGAAAATTTTACAGATTCGGTTAACCGATGAATACAGCCATGTGCAGATATGCCGAAAGTATGTATCCCGCTGCGGCTAAAAAGTCACTGCTTGCATTTCGTGCCTGTAATTGATCACGGTGCTGTAAGCTGGTTGAGGAAAGCAACAGTTTGGCAATGGACTGTCGCTGAAACAGTTTTTTGCTGTTCAGATTGTACATAAAGTTCTAACTTCAATCAGTATTCATTGTATCGTTTTCCTGTTTAATAATTTTTTTTGGGGAAATATTTTGATGTAGGTGTTTGATATTGTCTTGTTAGTCAAATTGCTTTTTTTACAAATGATGTGTATTTTATCTTTTATGATATTTTTGGTGCAGGATAAAAATGTTTCCAATTATGCTAACCATATGACACATATTTAATTACATTTCATATACGGGGCCTTGTTTATGGATGCTGAATTTTCTGCTGATCGCAATCCGATTCTTAATTCTCCAGAAGATATTAACATAGAACTGATTAATAGAATTCTGACAAGTGATCTTGATACACTGACAATAAATTATGAATTCACGAGAAAACGCGGGCATGGAGAAAAATTATCTGAATGGGAGAATTTTCGCAATCATGCCAATCCATTTCTTCGGGCTGACAGTTTTTATTCCAGTGAGAGAATTCGAAGACTTGATTTTAAAATTATTTTTACCTCTGCAGTTACATCTCTCAGTTTTGCTTTTGAAGGGATCAGAAATCTTGAATATGTAAGTGTGAAAAATGAATCTTCAGTGACAGACATGAGTTCTATGTTTGAAGGTAGCGGAGTGAAGGAGATCGGTTGTCCGGAGGAAATGAAAACTGAATCAGTGACAGATATGTCATTCATGTTTGCCAATTGTCCGGATTTTAACGGGGATATCAGCTGCTGGGATACATCTCATGTGATAAATATGGCAAAAATGTTTTATGGAGCACGAGCATTTGACAGAGCCGTTGGAGAGTGGAATGTATCCAGGGTTAGAAGTATGGTGGATATGTTTAATGGCGCAGAAAGTTTCAATCATCCTCTTGAAAAGTGGGATGTTTCCAGTGTTATTAACATGAAAGGAATGTTTTACGGGGCTAAAAACTTCAACAAGCCGCTTGAAAAATGGAATGTTTCCAAAGTTACCAATATGTCGTTAATGTTCTGTAGAGCATTCTGTTTCAATCAGCCTCTGGAGAAATGGGATGTTTCTAAAGTTAGAAAGATGAAAGAGATGTTTTACGAGGTTTATAACTTCAATCAGCCGCTGGAAAAGTGGAATGTATCCGGAGTCACTGACATGTCAGAAATGTTTTTTTATGCGGAAAATTTCAATCAGGCGCTTGAAAAATGGGACGTTTCAAAAGTAACAGATATGACAAGGATGTTCTGTTTAGCTAAAAATTTTAACCAGCCGCTGGAGAAATGGAATGTATCCAGAGTTACCGGAATGTCAGGAATGTTTAGTGGAGCAACAAGTTTCAATCACTCTTTGGAAAATTGGGATGTCTCCGGAGTAACCAATATGTCCCATATGTTTCATGATGCTGAAAATTTTAATCAATCCATTGAGAAATGGGATGTTTCCAGAGTAACAGATTTGTCAAGAATGTTTCAGAATGCAGGAAATTTTAATCAGCCGCTTGAAAAATGGAATGTTTCCCAGGTTAGATATATGGAAGGATTGTTTTTGAATGCAAAAAGTTTCAATCAGCCGCTTGAGAAATGGAATGTTTCAAGTGTTTTCAACATGTCTGAAATGTTTTGTAACGCAGAAAAATTCAATCAGTCTCTGGAGAAATGGAATGTTTCAATGGTTGCTGATATGCACGGTATGTTTCGCGGTGCCGCCAGTTTTAACCAGCCGGTAGGAGCATGGAATGTGGAGGAGGTAGATAATTTTGAAGAAATGTTCAGGGATGCATTTGCCTTCAACCAGAGTTTATCGAACTGGCATTTCCGCTGTGAAATCGAACTCAGTGATGAAAGTTGCCATCGGCCAAATACCGATCGTATGTTTCTGGGAGCCGTTTCCTATAATCAGGATATGAACGGGTGGGAAATAGATTATTCCAGCGATTTTTTATCCGGAGCTGTATCATTTTCCCGTGATAACTGCAGATGGTGGTTTGATATGCAGGGCTAATGCTTAAGCTTTCTTTGTAAAAAAAAGCGACCGGGAGGGTCGCTTTTTTCCTTGTTGAATGATAGTTGTTTATCGGGAGGCTTAGCCTTCATTTGAAGTTTTTCTCTGGTTTTCCATGGCTTTGCGTCGCACCATTTCTTCATATACCTTTTGCTCGGTTTCCAGAATTTCCTCCTCCTTAAGTTCCTTTTTTAACTTTGCCATGAATGCTGCAGTCTGTTTGTTCTGATGTCCGATCATTTCAGCAAGCTTAAGGTAGTAGTATTTTTCAGCAGGGGTGAGAAGATCCTCTCGCCCGCTTTGATTTTTATCAAGAATGTATCTGCTGATGATAAGATCAAGTGCCAGATCCCTTTCCTCATGGAGGGCTTTTTTAAGGTAATCCAGACCTTTCGGATAATTTTTTTCAGCAGCCTTGTCGGCATAGATGCTGCCCATTCTGAAAAGCATAGCAGGATCCGGTTTTTCTATGTGCTTCATTGCCTCTTCATACCACATGGCTGCGGTTTCATAATCTGGTTTACTGAAGAAAACAGTGCCGCTGTATGCAAGACCGGCGTACAGCATTTCCGCATCCGGATTTTCGCGCAGCAGCAGCATATCCGCGATCTCCTTCATTTTTACAAGGGATTCCCTGGTGTTTTTCTGGTAGAGAATATTTGTTTTCAGTTTTAGAAACAGGTAGTCGTCATTTTCGCTCATTTCATTCTGGTATTTAGCCGGTATGTCGTTGACGATATTTAAAACCGCCTGATGATCCTCCGCATTTTTGGAATCAAGAATATCCTTCCAGATTTTAAAATATTCCTCTTTTCCACCGTTTTGAATGTCGAGCAGAAGTGTGGCAAATTTTCCGGCGGCCTTTGGATTTTTGCTGACCGGAGGATCCTGCGGTGCTTTTCCTGTCAGCAGTTTTCTGATTACTGATGAAGCCAGAGCTATGTCCTCATAGCTGCTTATTTTCTGTGCCAGAAGATCATGCGCCGCTTTCTCGTTTACCGGTGTGCCGATTCCCCTGTTGTGACAGTACGCCAGCATTTCAAGTCCGTATTCAGGATTTTCTTCTGCAAAAATTTTTGCAAGGCTGAAGAATTCGTTGTTGATCCTGTTTTTGAACTCCGGTTTCTGGAGTATCTTCATAAGGTGGTGGAAAGACTTGTTGTCATGCTGGGCGGCACCGCGCCGGTAGTATTGAATTGCTGCTTCCAGATTCGGCTGATCCTTCAGGATCTCGTGTATGGTCTCGTCAATCTGATCTGAAGGGGCAAGGGGCTGAGCTATTGTGTATTCGTCCTCAAGCGCCTCGCCCATATATCCGTAGGCTTCCGGCATATTAAGATCCAGAGCCTTTTTTATCCATTTAAGATAATTTTCCGAGTCGTCTGTCTCGCGGTAGATCTCGATAAGATTTCTTATTGCCAGCGGGTTTTCTTTTTCTGCACCGAGGGTGAAGAGCTGTATTATTCGTTCAATTTTCTCATATTCATCCCCGTCCAGTTCTATGCGGCCGTCACGGTACATCTGGGCGATCAGAGTGCAGCTCAGGGGTTCATTAATTTTTTCCCCCCTTTTGAGATATTCTGTTGCTTCATCATATCTGTCTGTTTCCAGCATATGGAGAGCATATTTTCCTATAGCCTCCGGATATCCGCGATCTGCGGATAATTTCAGGTAATGGACACTTTTGTCAAAATCCTCGGTAAAACCGTATTCTCCCGTTCTGTAGTTTTGGCTCATTATGTAAAGAGCTGCCGGGTGCCCGGTTTCTGCGGCACTGCGCAGAAAATGCACGGCCTTTTCCCTGTCCTTTTTTATCAGATAGACTGTACTTCCTTCGCTGTAGGCCTTGTAAAGCGTGTATGTTGCAATGGATGAGCCGTTGGCCGCCGCCTTCTCAAGAAGCTGCGAGGCCAGCAGGGTGTTGGGTTCCATTATTCCGCTGATGCCGTCGCGGAAAATATTTGAAAGCAGGTACTGGCAGTTTTCATTGTTATGGTTGGAGCATTCCTTGAGATAAGGATATGCAAGATCATTTCTTCCTTTTGATACGTACAGCGCCGCAAGTCCCGCGGTGGCACGCATGTTACCCTCGGCGGAGGCAATTTTACAGTTTTCTATTGCCTCATTGCCGAGATCTCCTTCGGAAAGAGCATTGTCGCATCTGGCAACGGACAGCTTTATGTTTTCCTGATCAAGATAGTAGATGCCGCCGACGGTTCCCGCCGCTAAAAGTGCCAGAACGCAGATTATAAAGATCGGACGCCTGAAAAAACTTACTCTGCCGGTTTCTGCATCTATTCGCTCCTGAGCTTCTTTTATGGCGACATCAGGATCATATCCCGCCGCTCCTTTTAAGTATGAATTTTTTCCTTTCTGTTCCATATACCTTTCTCTAGTATTCCTGAGTGTCTCTGACCGTTCTTTTACTGCTGTTTTTCGGATTTCCGGTGTCTTTATCAGATCGTGACGTCAGCCTATTCCTTGAATATGGTGTTGCGCAGGGTGATCATATCCTTGCAGTCCTTCATTTCCGAAGCAACCTCTCTGATGCTCTTGCCCTGGGGTGTGAAAATTCCGATGGTCTTATCTTTTATTTTTAGTTCAAATTTTTTGGCTGCGGACATTGCCTCCGTGAATCTCCTCCATTCTCCCGAGCTGAATTTGTTATCAGTCGGCGAAGATGGAAAATAGGAAATTCCGTCGATTATGAACTCTCCGTCTCCGGTGTTGTCTCTGAATGTAAAAATTTCCTCGTCAGTTTTTGTTTTCGGGTTGTACCTGGTTATGAATATTCCGTGATCAAAACTTGGCATTGATGCATAGTTGCATGAAATGTTTACCTTTACATCTCCGTTTGTAATCAGATATTCAGTAAAACCCTGACCTGAACCGGTAAACCATACATTCGGCTTTTCTGCAGATGCTGCACCTGTTAAAAAAAACAAAGCGACTGCAAGTAAAGATTTGTTTATAATTTTCATATCATGTCTCCCCGGTGCCTGTTCAAGTTTTATTGAATGCAGATTATATCATAAGGCTGCGGGACCTGCAGACAGCGATTGTTTCTGTTAAACTGACTGCGGTATCCTGATCTGCCTGCTGATTTTCTTCCGGCGGTCGTGTAAGATGTACTCTAGTTTTTATTTTTTTATCCTTTGTCTGCAAAGGAAAGAACGGAATAAGTAATAAATGTCACAGGATAATAAAAAAACCGGTTGGACTTTTGAAATATTTCCTCCGCGCCGTACTGCAAATATCTCTTCAATCTACTGCACGCTGGCGGATTTGAAAAAGCTGAAGCCTGATTTCATCAGTGTCACTTACGGTGCAGGCGGTATCAGTCAGGGCAGTCAGACTGTGGAAATAGTCAATGCTGTAAAAAATCATTATGACATGGATGCCGTGGCGCATATGCCGTGCATAGCTCTTACAAAAGCTGATGCCGAACAGCAGCTCAGAGCATTCAAAAATGTGGGAGTTAATAAAATTCTTGCGCTCAGAGGTGATCTTCCAGCCGACGGCAGTATTCCACAGGGTGAGTTCAAGCATGCGGATGAACTTGTCAGATTCATTCATTCTTTTGATGATTTCAGCGATTTTAAGGTTTATGCGGCCTGCTATCCTGAAAAGCATCCGGATTCTCCGGACTGGGAGTCAGACATTCATTATCTGAAGCAAAAGGTTGAATCCGGTGTTGACGGTCTGATAAGTCAGCTGTTTTTTTCAAATAAAACCTTCTATGATTTCATGGACAGGATCAGAAGTGCCGGAATTGATGTTCCGGTGGAGGCCGGTATTATGCCTGTTATCAATTCCCGCCAGATTGAACGCATGGTTCAGCTGTGCAAGGCATCGCTTCCAGAAAAATTCTGCTGCGTGATGAACAAGTTCAGTGATAATCCTGATGCGATGTTTGAGATCGGATGTGCATATGCTGTAGATCAGGTTATTGATCTTGTCGCCCACGGCGTTGACGGAATTCATCTGTACACTATGAACAATCCAGCTGTGGCTGCAAGAATATACGGATCTGTTAAGGCTGTTATTGGAAGAGTCTGATCTGCTGTACGTACTTTGTACAGATCTCTGCATTTTCAGATTTATGTTCGAGCATCCGGGGATCTGATGCACTGACAGTGCACTTTAAAACTGAATCGCCGGATTGTGTGCCGGCAGGAGCTTTTTCGTGACTGCCGGAAATTTTTTTCCGCAGGTGCTGCCGCTTTAATTTGACGGTGGCTTTTTTCATTTGTTATCGGTGTTTTTTTTATGTCTGAATTAGATGAGAAGACGGGCAGAGCTTCTTTTGCCTCCCATCTTGGATTTATTCTTGTGGCGGCGGGCTGCTCTGTGGGGCTGGGCAATGTATGGAGGTTTCCTTATGTTGCCGGTCAGTCCGGAGGTGCTATTTTCTGTCTTTTTTATTTTTTATTTCTCATTCTGCTCGGTCTTCCGCTGATGACTATTGAACTTGCTATCGGCAGGGCATCCTGCCAGAGCGTGTCTACAGCCTTTAGAGTGCTGACTCCAGGTACCAGGCGGTGGAATATTATTTCCCTTATTGCCATTCTGGGAAAGTACGTGCTTCTGTCTTTCTACAGCGTGATTACCGGCTGGCTGCTTTTCTATGCCGGTAGAATTTTTCAGGGTGATATCATCGGCATGAGTGAAACTGAGGTTTCCAATCAGTTCGGAAAACTTCTTTCAAATCCGACAGATCAGTTTTTCTGTATGCTGGCTGTTCTTTTTGTTTCATGTCTTATCTGCTACAAGGGTGTCAGGAGCGGTGTAGAGAAGATTACAAAGCCTGCCATGTTCGGCATGCTGGCTCTGATGCTGTTTCTTGTGGGATATTCCTTTACTCTGGACGGGGCTTCAAAGGGTATCGATTTTTATCTGATGCCGAATCTTGATAATATCGCAAAGGTAGGCTGGTGGCGTGTCATCAATGATGCCATGAACCAGGTTTTCTTCTCTCTGAGTATCGGAATAGGATGCATATCTATTTTCGGATCCTACATCGGTAAAAAGCATTCACTTCTTAAGGATGCGTCGCTGATTGCCGGACTTGATACGCTGGTTGCCTTTTTTGCCGGTCTCATAATTTTTCCTGTATGCTTCTCTTTCGGTGTTCAGCCGGATCAGGGACCGACTCTGATATTTCAGACTCTTCTCAATCTTTTCAACAGGATGGCGAATGGTCAAATATTCGGAGGCCTCTTCTTTGTTTTTCTGACAATTGCCGCTCTTACAACTCTCATAACTGTAATTGAAGGAATAATCGCCGACAATATTGATCTTTTCGGCATGAGAAGATCTTCATCCGCAATTCTGACTTTCTTTATGCTGGTGCTTGCAGGTGTTCCGACAATTCTCGGATTTAATGTCTGGGCTGATTTTCATCCTTTAGGCGGTAGCTCCTGCATTCTGGATTTTCTGGATTTTATCCTCAGCAATAATCTGCTTCCGCTGGGAGCGCTGTTTATGGTTATTTTCTGTATCAGCAGAAAGGGCTGGAACTGGGACGGATATGTGGCTGAAATGATGTGGGGAAAAAATGTTGATATGACTTCAAGGAAGATAAGATTTCTGAAGTTTTATTACAAATACTGCCTTACCTTCCTTATCAGTATTATTCTGATTATGGGGTATATTTCCCATTTCTGATAACTGGCGGGACTGTGCTTTCTGGCACAGGATGTGATCTGGGCTGTTGGAGCGGTATTTGTATACCGACTGCAGCTGATCATTATGATTGCCTCAGTCCGTTTCTGCCTCCACCTTTCATCAGTGTCTGAAAACTGTATCTGGCGTTCCGCAGTCAAAAACGCCAGTTTCAAAATTTCAAACCGGGGATCACGTTTAAGTAAGAATATTGCAGAAGAATTTGACTTTTGATCAAATAATTAAAGTTTAACTTCGGAATTTTAAAATGAGCAATGACGCAGGAATTTATATTTTAAGAACGGATCAGTTCGGTTTGGTGGGGGAACATGTAATTATTTCGATATAGTAAATTTCACCAACGAGCGGCTGACGAAAACCTCCGATAATCCGACAGAATTGTCAAACGGTATGCTTCTGATGTGCATGATAATCAATGCTCTTGGTTTCACCGCAAAGCCGATGTACCTGTTCAGTAATTTTTTTTTATGGAGCTGATACCCAGGTACTGTTCGGGGATAATTTTGATATCAGTAAGGTTAATGATGACTCTCTGGGAAGAATGCTTGATGCCCTGTATGAATATGGAGTAGAGAAATTCTTTCTGGAGTTTGGAAATTAGGCAATGGAAAAGCTTGGATACAAGCCCGATTTTATCTATCTGGACAGTACATCTTTCCACCTGCACGGTGACAAATATAATGAAGAGCCGGTCAGAGTAAGCATCACCGGAAAGACGGAAGCAAATAAAAAAGAACCTGTGAAGATGGTACAGGGATATTCACGTGCCGCACATACGGAATTGCCGCAGGTAATGATGCAGATGATAGTAGAGAACCAGGCTGGTATATCGTTATTCATGAAGCCACAGAACGGGAATATCAATGACAGCGACGGGTTTGCAAAATCATTAAACGAGGTGGAATCGCTGCTGAAATCACTGAAAAACGGAGTGAAGTCGCCGTATCTGGTATGTGATGCGGCGTTATACACGGCAGAAAATCTTAAGGATATCTATGTCACCAGGGAAAACCGGATAAAGTTCATAACCAGAGCACCGTCAAAAATAAAGGAAGTTGAAGGAAAGATAAAGCAGGCAAATGCAGAAGGTTTTGAACCGATACGGGAGCAATACAGTGGCAGAATGTATGATTTCTCCTATGCGGATGTACCTCAGAAATTCTGGTAGTGAAAAGTGATGCAGCCATGGAAAGGGAAGGTAAAACGATAGACAGAAGGGCTGATAAGGAACTGAAATCTTTTGAAGCAGAACTGAAGAAACTGGAGTGAAAGAATTTCAGCTGCTGTCCGGATGCCGGGAAAGCATTACAGAAGATAGAGAAAAAGCATTCCTGTTACTGTCTTCTAAATGGTGATCCGAAAATAACTGAAGAAAAACATTTCAGCAAGTCCGGCCGCAGGAAGGAAGATGCTGAGCCAGACAGCACAGTGTACCGGATAAATGCTGAAGCAAAGCTGAATAATGAAGCTGTAGAGCGAGAAAAAAGGAAGCAGGATGCTTTGTCATAGCAACTAATGATACAAAGCGTAACTGGACCATGGAGGAACTTCTTGACGGCTACAAATCGCAGCAGAGAGTGGAAAGAGGGTTCAGATTTCTGAAAGATCCGGAATTTTTTGATGACTCCATATTTCTGAAAACACAGGAACGTATCGAGGCATTGCAGATGGTAATGGTGACCACGTTATTTGTGTATTCAGCGACAGAATACCTGCTCAGGAAAAATCTTAAAGAAAAGAAAATGACAGTATCGCACCAGACAGGCAAACAGATTTCAAATCCTACAAAGCGGTGGATACTGATGATTTTCGATATGAGAGCCACCGGAAGATTTTTTGCGGATGGTAAACTGATAGGAAGCTGTAATTTAACCATGGATCAGCAAACAGTAGTAGAAGCTCTTGGAGAAGATTGGAAGGAAATATACAGATTTTTTATTTAAAAAAATATCCGGATTACTAAGTGAAATGTCCATTTTAACTGCGAAATGTCGGATCAATATGAACGACAGCACCATCAGTTTTTTTTGCCGATATGTCTGCTCTGACGGATACACTGAGAAAAATTGCTGAGAAATTTTCAATCTGGATAAACAGCAATGCGTATACCTTAGAACCGAAAAAGTCAAACGCAGAGACTGTCTTAGAAACATCAAAGGTAAATACGGTGAGACCGACAATAATGATTCTGATCAGTCAGATCTCCTCAATATCCTGATGAATAGGACACTGGATCCGGTTTCAATGATTGAACAACTGCGGAAAAATTTAAAATCAGAACTCTTTCAAGGACGGAGTATCGGCAGCAATATCTGGAAAATGTCATCAGGAACAGTTTTTTTTTGCTCATATAATTCTAATTTTTAAAACCTAGTGAATGACAGTAAATACAAGGTGTTGGGAGAATTTTTTTACAATTTAGCTGCGGAACACAGATTTTAGCAGTGGGGATTGAAGCTGATTTTTGACGAAACAACTCGTTTATCATGAAATTGCGAATGATTTTTTGATATTACCTCCAAATTTAGAGTGTTCAACGTGATTTTTATCTGTTTGAAATTTTAACTGCGATAAAATTTCAGAAGGATCGATATAAATTTCCTGTTTATTGTTGAAAAAAAGTCTATTGTCGCTGTTTCGCTTTTTTCATCTTTTGCATCATCGAGTTATAAAAAAATTTATTGAGAAAGATTTTGTGTCATTTTTTGATTTGGCGATGATCTAATGAATCGCAAAACAATGTGGTTAGTTTTAGATGGTTACAGAGTTTTATACAAATTACAGCGAAGTCAAGTTTATTGACAAGCTAAAACATAACATTGACACGTGTAAAGCCTTTTATTTTTCGGTCAGTTTTATTAAGAAGCCGGGTTTGAAACTTGTTGCTCCAAATCTTGAAGCCGCACTTGCCCGTGGTGTTCAGGGAAGACTGATCACGTCTACGTATCAAAATTTTACAGATGTGGATTCATTGCATTTTTTCCTTCGCTTGCAGGAGAATTATCCCAACATGTTTTCCTGTCGATTGGATAGAGAGTGCTTTCATGATATTACAGGAAATACTGTAGGGTTTCATTCCAAGGGGTATTTGTTCGAGTTTGATGATAGAACAGAACTTCTAGTTGGCTCTTCGAATATTACGGTTTATGCCCTTTTGAAAAACATTGAATGGGATGTGTCTGTTATAAGTGAGGGTATGAATGGGACATATGCTGCAGCAAAAGCCGAATTCGATTCACTTTGGAAACGTACTTTGCCTTTATCCCTTGAGTTGATTAATGAATACAGGACGCGACTCTACTATTCCATAGAGCGGTGGGATATGGACTATGACATCGCAAATTCAGAGATTAAGCCGAACTATATGCAGCGTCGAGCATTGAAAGAGTTAAACAGGGTTCGTGCAATTGGTGTTTCCAAAGCTTTAATTGTCGCATCGGCAGGTTCTGGCAAAACTTATCTTGCGGCTTTTGATGCGCTGAACTTTAACCCGAACAGATTGCTTTACATCGTTCATGAGGGTTCTATCCTTACAAAATCCTATGAAACATTTTCACGCGTTTTGGGCAATGATCATAGCTATGGCATTTTTAACGGTGAAAGCAAAGAACTAAACGCTGATTTTGTATTTTCAACTAACGTCACGATGGCTAATTCTCTTGAACTGTTTGATCCGCATGTCTGGGATTACATCATCATTGACGAATGTCATCATGCTGCGGCAGAAACATACCGCAGGATTATTAATTATTATGAACCTCAATTTTTGCTCGGTATTACCGCGACTCCTGAACGCATGGATGGAGAGAATGTATTTGAGCTTTTTGATCAGAACGTGCCTTATGAACTTAGGTTAAGAGACGCTATTATCAATGGTCTCGTTGTGCCGTTCAAATACTATGGAATTCGCGATGAATTGATTGAATATAGTGTTGCAAATACCAAGGGACACAGCTTTGTTGAACAGTTTTCAAGTGAGGAGCATTGCGATTTTATATACAGAATGATTGAGAGTCACCGGCAATCTGATCAAAAACTTAAGGCTTTGGCATTCTGCCGGGATATCTCTCATGCTATTCGTATGTCGCAGGCTATGGAGGATTATTACAAAACCCGTTATCTTACAGGTAAAAATTCAACAGGTGAACGTATTCGTGCATACAAGGATCTGCAGGATGATAATGCGGATTTACAGATTCTATTTACTGTTGATATTTTGAATGAGGGTGTTGATATTCCTGGTGTAAATATGGTGCTGTTCCTTCGTCCAACTGATTCGCAGACAATTTTTATTCAGCAGTTAGGACGCGGATTACGTAAATGTGAAGGCAAAAAGTATGTTACGGTATTGGATTTTATTGGTAATGATTATAAGCGAAGCGTTCAGATTGCTTTTGCTTTAGGAAGCATGGCTGAAAATTTTGTTGTTGAGAAAAATCTTGTTTCAGCTTTGGTATCCGATGATTTTTCAAGTATCGGGCTACTTCAGTACGGGGTAGAAATTCATCTGGATGATCTGAGCAAAAAGGAAATACTTTCATATATAAACGATGTTAATTTCAATACCAAAAATTATCTCCAGCAGGACTACTACAATTTCAAAAAGTACATCAGTTCAGCTCGTTATCCGGCACACGTGGATTATTTGAATAATGATTATGCTCCTGATTTGATTAAATTTATGCAGTCACGCATTGGTGGCCGTAAGAATGCTTCCTATTTTGGATTTTTGAAGGCAATTGGAGAAGATAATCTGCCTGCTTTTAGTGATTTACAAGAGAGTTTTATTAAGTACGTATCGGAAATGCTTCCGATCGTGCGACCGTATGAGTATCTCATTATTCAAATGCTTGTCCATAAGGCTGGTGAAAGCACTCTGGATGATCTCAAACAACATGTTAAGATCCGTACTCCTATTTATGATCAGAATGCTTTTGATCATGCTTTGAAATTTATGCTGGAAAGTGAATTCTTTAGACTTGATGATAATATTCTGTCATTTGCCGGAGTTGCTTTAGATGTTGAGTTTAATGATTATTTGACTGATTTGATTGAATACGGTCTTGGTAAATACGATGTTGAATTTGATGATACTGGTACAGGTGATGTGTTTCATCTCTGGGCTAGGTATCGCAAGGAGCAGGTTCAGCAGCTTCTTCTGAAAAATCCTAGAGACATTATGCTTGGCACAAAGATATATGACGGTATTGTGTATGCTTATGTCACAGTAATCAAATCAAACAGTACAGCGGATAATTTGAAGTATGCTGACGGCTATATAGACAAGAATACTTTTCAATGGGAGACTGTTGCCAACATCGGTAATGAAGCGCTAACAGCTTTGAAGAGCAGTAAAGGGATCCATATTTTTGTTCGAAAAGTAGATAATGAAGACGGAATCCAACTTCCGTTTACTTATATCGGCAAGGGAAGCATGGAATACATAGAGGGTTCGAAAAAAGCAAATGGTGCGCATCTGTTTCATATTCGGATGAATTCATCTGCTCCGGAAGACATCTATTTTGATTTCAAACTACCAGACTGATTGAGGTTTTAAGTAACTTAATAAAGTAAAAATCTTCTGTTTACAGTTATCCATCATGAGCAAAAAAATTTAGACATGGAAATCATTATTTAGCTGTGCTTAATTGTAAACGCTGATGTGGTATCTGCATCTTTTTTGCAAACTCTAAGTGAAAGCAGAGATTTCGTCATGCTTAACTTTTCTAATGCAAGAAAATATATCTGTGAATTGTATATCCGGTCCCTGAAGGTTTAAATTTTGAAGACAATATTAATAAATGGTTGCAACAAGTGCGGAGATATATCTGTTATTACATTCTTCAAAATAGAGATCTGACTAAAAAATCAGTAGATTATGAATTTAATTAATTATGTATTAGTAAGGTATTTTTGGTAAAATCACGTCTGATAAGATAGGTTTACTAAGGTGTCTTTTTGTGCCGTTTTGTTGGTGTCTTGGGAGTTTTGTTTAAGAGAATCATGATGTTAACAGTGACTAAAAAGCGAAATTCTGGATTTGCTGTGCTTGAGGTTTTAGCAGTCTTGCTTATTATTGCCTCGATTATGGCCTTGACAGCTCCTAAATTTATACATATGAAGAGTTACGCGCGAAAGCAGGTTCTCAGCAGTGTTGCAAACCAGCTCGATCGCAGTCGTAAGTTTATAAGAGCCTCAGCATATGTCAGTGATTTGCTGCAGGATTCCGACCGTTTCTTTATTTTGTGCTTCAGCGGTTATGAGAATCCAAAATGTGGCAAAGAAGGATATATCGAGGATATGATTTCCACTAAAATGATTCTGATTCAGCGCGGCTATCCGGTTGTTGCAGCAAGAAGTGTTCTTGCACCGCTGAGCATGCTCGGTTATGAATATACAGCTGACAGTTATTCGAGTCTTAAAGAGAAAATCAATCAGGATGTTATGCTTTTTGAGACATGCGGGACATATTGTAACCTTGAAGATTTGAACAGCGTATGCGGGACTGACATATGCGTTCAGGATTCGACAAAGGGTGCATTGATTCTTCTCAACGGAGTCTCTGCTGCAGATCAGTGTTATGTTCGTTATTTTCACAGTGGCGGAAAAACTCCGGAGATTGAAGTGGTCAGCAAGGGTTGCTGATTTCTGAACTTCGATGCCGGAAGCTCCTCGATCCTGGTAGGAACTTTCGGTTTTTTTTATTAATTTTTTCGAAATGTACAATTTTGTTTCTGTTATGTTATTTTCCAGTGTTTCAAGAGGTGCTGTATGGCTGTAAAAATTTTCGGAAATCCCACATGTCCTGACTGTATGAAACTTCAGGCTACCCTGATGGCTAACCCCGGCAAACTAGATTTTGAGCCTAATGATATTCGTGAGCTCAAGGCGTTGAAGGCTTTCTTAAGACTCAGAGATTCCGCTCCGGAATTTTCAGAAATAAAAAAGAGCGGAGGTATCGGTATTCCCTGCATAGTTGATGAGGATGAAAAGGTTACACTCGACTGGCGTTCATTTGTTACTTCACGCGGACTCACAGTTGTTGAGGATGTTTCTGGCATGCCGGCTCCCGGAGCTGCCTGCAGTCTGAAGAACCGTAACTGCTGATTTTCACAGATAAATCTAAACTCTTATATAACTGCATATGTTTGTTGCCTGCAGTTTTGTGTGCCGGTGCCGGTAGTATCCCGCGCCGGCATTATCATTTAGGTATTTTTGGCTGAGTAAATGATTTTTGAAGAACTGTGCTGCAGGTATCGGGATTAAGAGCCGGCGTATACGGCGGGTGATTGCAAAGACAGACGGTAGGAATTTCATCCTGCGTGATGTGCGGGACAAAAGCTTTTGTTCCGCAGAATTGTGATTTATCATTCCTGAATGCTGCAAAGTGCATTGGCTTTGTATACCAGTTTCTTTTTTTATAGGATAGCTGTTGTTTCTGCAGCGGATCGTGCTTTTAACCTGAATTCTTCATTGAGCTGCTGACCGGCACAGCTGAAATTTTAAACTCAGCGGATGTCAGATGCGGGAAAATACGCTATCTGTTTGAAGTAGATTAGTTTGAGGCGTGAAAAGAAGAGACTGATCTGTCGCTTAAAGAAAAACTGTACACTTCAAATGGTAATTTGCAGTACACGATTTCGATGGAAGTGAAGTATATAAGTGGTGGTAAATAATAAGATCCAAATAAATTTCAGGAGATATGTCCGAGTAGAAAATGATAGATGAACTTTTACAAGGCAATCTTTTGATAGCTTTGCTTATGCTGGGATTGAAAGCTTCAGAAATCCCTATGTGAAAAAAACACAAGCATCTCAACCCTCAGAATGAAGTGGGACAGAGCTACCCGGAATATGAGCTATCACATTTTCCGGCTTGATTTTTTAAATAGCGTTTTTACGGACATTCCAAATACATGAGATCGGGCGGTTCTGTCCGTCCGGAGACATATTTGATTTATGGATGGCAGACTACTGTCCCAGGCTTTCGAGATACGATTCGGTAATAAGTACCGCCGAAATCGAATCTATCTTATCCTTTTTCAGTGCCTTGTAACCTCCGTTCGCAAAGAGGTATTCTCTTGCAGCAGTTGTGGTAAGTCTTTCATCATGCATATCACAGGGAATGCTGTATCTTTTTTGCAGTTCTTCGGCGAAGTCCGCGGCAAGCAGTGTTATCTTCTGATTTGTTCCATCCATGTTAAGAGGCAGACCTACTACAAATCTGTTGGGTTTCCATTCCTTTACCGTCCTGTCCACTGCGTTCCAGTCAGGTGTTCCTCTTTCTGCCCTGATGGCCGGAAGAGGCTGTGCGGAGCAGGTGAGATCCTGTCCTATCGCTACTCCGATGGAATGTGTTCCGTAATCGAACCCCATAACTGTAATACTCATTTCATATCTCCGTAGCAGTTCTGAAGGATGCTGATTGCTGTAAGAGCGGCAGTTTCGGTTCTGAGCACTCTTGGTCCAAGAAGTACTTCCGTACAGCCTTTTGATCTTGCAAGTTCAATCTCCTCCTGTGAAAGTCCGCCTTCTGATCCGATGATAAGTCTTACCCCGTTTGAAAGATCCTCCTTCATTCCGCTTATGGATGTCGGGGCCCTGGGATGAAGATTAAGGCACGGAGCGGATGTTTTGTAGTCGAGAAATTCTTCCAAAGTCATAACCGGATTAAGTTTCGGGATCACAGATCTGCCGCATTGCTCACAGGCGGAAATTATTATTTTTCTCCACTGATCGCATTTCTTTTCAAGTCGATCCGCCGGCAGTCTGACACCGCAGTATCTGGAATTAAGCGGTGTTATTTCAGCCACTCCAAGTTCAACAGCCTTCTGGATTGTAAACTCCATTTTCTCACCGCGGCTGATAACCTGTCCTAGAATTATTGAAAGCGGGGATTCATTGCTGATCTTCACTGCTTCTGTTATTTTTACAGTTACCTCTTTTCTGGTGACTGCTGTAATGACTGCAGGATAGTCCGTACCTGTGCCGTTAAAGATCACAAGCTTCATTCCTTCCTGCATTCTCAGTACGCGTCCAACATGTCCGCTTCCGTCCTCTCCAAGAGAGAATTCATCCTCCGGTGCGATGATTTCCCTGGGCTCGAAAATTCTGGGAATTCTCATTTTCTGCTCCCGGCGCACTGTCTGGTTATATAAGGATTGTCATTTCCCTGATATTCTGCTATCAGACTGTTTCTTCTGCATTCCCATCCGTCGGCAGGATATTTGCGGGACCATTCCCTGTACATTTCTGTCTCCCTGTCGCTTAGGCGTATTCCGTATGTATCAGCCATATACAGATATGCTCTTGCAACTGTTCCGCGGCTTTTTTTCGGCGGCTGTACACGTCTGTTTTCAGGATCGATGAGAATTTCACATCCGCCGTAGGTGTAAAGGCCGGTCTGCACCTGGGCATCGGCACTCTGAGTGCTCTTAGCCTCCTGACTGTTCTGTGCCTGTCTTGTTTTAAGAATGTCTTCAATGAAATCTACAGCCTTGTTTCCGTAGAGTTCAACAGTTGCAGCATCCTCCGGATTTCCCACGCTCTTTAAAAACTCGACAATGAAATTGATTATCAGTTTTACTATTTTAATAATCTGTGACTCTTCGCTTTCCTCATCTGCAGATTTGGCGTCCCAGATTTCATATTTATAGCTGCCTCTGTCCTTGTTTACCTCTCCTATGACAGGAAAAAGATTGTGCATATCTCCCTCCATTTTTGCAAATGAGGCATTGCTGCGGCATTCTTCCCTTCCACCTTCCTGCCAGCAGTCCATTTTTCCGCCGAGTGTGTATGCCGGAACCACATGCTCCCATTCTATTCTGCCGGCACGCTCTTCATCGTCTCTTATTCTGTAGCCGCAGGATGAGTGATCTGACAGAGTCAGTCTGCCGCTGCTGATATTCATCCTGCAGCCGCAGTACAGTGAGGAAAGCTGATCCTTTTCCGCCTTCTGATATATCTCGTTCAGATTTCTTTTTGCATCAAGGAAATTTTGATTGCCGGCATAGGCGCATGGAGCAATAACAAGTAAGAAAGGCAGCAGAAATAATTTTTTCATTTTATCTCCTGTTTACATGAGTCTGATATGAATTTGTTCTCATTACCCTGGATCCTGGCGATGGCAGTATTGCGGTAGCACTCCCATTTTGTCGGAGGATAGTGTTTATGCCAAAAATTATAAAGTTTTTCTTCCTCCGGAACCAGTTTTATGCTGTATCTCTTTGACATATACAGATATGCACGGGCTACAGCTCCCCGTGCGGCAGGAGGAGGGGAGGCTATATGACGCCTGAAGTCTACCACCATCTGGCATTTGCCGTACTGGTACGGTTTGGTTTTAATATCAGCAAATGGGTAGTTTCCTCTGTCGCTGTTGATTTCACCTATGGCCGGCGCAATATTGTGCATATCACCTTCAATGTATCTGTATCCCTGGTTTTTCTGGCAGCTTTTTCTGCCTCCGGCTTTCCAGCAGCTGAAATTTCCTGCAAAGCGGTGAACGGGCATCATGTGCTCCCATTCAATTTTCATACCTTTTTTTTCATTCTTTCTGTATCTGAATCCGCATGAATCATGATCCGCCTTTTTAGGCTTCTTTCCGTTATAAATTATCCTGCATCCGCAGTATAGGGTTCTGTTGTATCCGGCATATATGCCGTTTCTTGCATTGTAGTATATCCTGCCCAGATGTTTCAGTGCATTCTGGTAGTTCTGTCGTGTCTCGTGGTTCTGCTTATGAGCGGGGCGCGATGACACAATTGCAGTGTCTGCTGTAAACAGCCAGAAGAGAATGAAGAGAGAAGATAAAAAGTATTTTGCTCTCATGTTTAGATTACGATATTTGTATGATTATTGTACGTCATTGAATGACATTTTATTTATAATAAATGTAATAATACAAGTATGCCAGTTATGATATGAGTTTTCAACAGATAGTTAGATTTAAATAGTTTTTTATCTGATCGTGCTGTAAAACCGCGTCCTTCAGTGCGGGGATAGAAGGTATAAAACAGATATAATCTTTTCTGTCATTGAGAAAGACTCAGGCTTTCTCAATGACGGCAAATCAGTCCGGGACGCAGCGGCAGAGCCAGTGAAGTAAACAGTATTGCCGGTCAGCAGCATAAACCCGCCGGGAGCTGCATACTGCGGGAACTGGCAGGAATCCCCGGCCTTCATGCAGTGGAGGATGTCAGGTTACAGAAAACACCGGCACTAAAGGGACTGTACAGCCGGATGCGGAGATCTTCCGGCAGGATCCGGCTGGTGTGGAAGGAGCCGGCGGCATGAAACAGAAAACCAGGAACAATGTCCTGGTTTCGGTACAGCGCAGCTTACTGAAACAACTGCAAAATTAAAGGTATTACTCCCCGAAAGGGATGAATCACTTTGACATAACGGTCAGATTTTCGGAAAAATCAGTCATGAGGACGTGATTGCCGTGAACCTGATATGTAAAGGTAATATTATTTTCGTGACATGTATATGCTGCAGTTCCTCCAAGGAGTGCAAAACAGGTCAGAATTAAAATGTAAAATTTTTTCATGTATAACCTCGGTTAAGCTGAGTTTTGTCAGTTACAAACTTTTAGCAACATGCGCTTATCTTGAAGCCGTTTCCGGCAGATAAGAATATTTTACGCTCCTTATCATTCTATTTTATATTGTGGCTACTTTTTAGTCAATCGTGCATTTCACTGTTTTTTATTTTCCTTGTTAGTTTTAAGATCTGTCTGAGATCCGCGCAGGCGGCTTTCTGATCATTGAGCTTGATTTAAATTCGGGAGACGGGATCTATGATTAAAAACATTCTCATAGCCATGGATTCATTTAAAGGATCCATATCCGGACAGACTGCAAACAGGATAATCGCAGATGTTTTCGCCGGATACCTGCCTGCGGGAAATATTCATCAGATCATGCTGGCTGACGGCGGCGAGGGTTCACTGGATGCTCTGGCCGGCATTCTTGATGATATGAAAATTATTTCTGCTGATTCGGTTGATCCCGCCGGCAGATCCATCGCTTCATGCTTCGGATACCGTGAATCGGATCGCGAGGCGTTTATCGAGATCGCAAAAACAGATGCTCTTCCCATGGTTGCTCCGGGTAAGTTCAGTCTCCTTGATCTTTCATCTTCGGGTGTCGGAATTCTGGTAAAAAAAGCTCTCGAACTCAATGCAGACAGAATTAACCTTTTCCTTGGCGGATCAGCCACCGTCGATGCCGGTGCCGGAATGCTTCAGGAGCTGGGGGTGCGCTATTCGGCCGACGGTTCGATTCTTGAGTACAGAGGGTGCGGCAGGACTGTCACGGAGGCTGATTATGCTGATTTTTCAGCACTCGACAGCAGAATCGGCAGCACTGAATTTGTCGGGTACTGCGATGTAACCAATCCTCTTGCGGGACCTGACGGCGCGGCGCTTGTATTCGGACCTCAGAAGGGCGGGCAGGAGGCGGAGCTCAAGGCGCTTGAACGGAAAATGGAGAGGATCGGCCGGATGTATCCGGGTGCAGATACGAAAATGCTGCGGGGCGGTGCTGCCGGGGGTCTGGGTTATGCTGTTGCAACTGCTCTCGGTGGCAGACTCGCGGGCGGAGCTGAATATTTTCTTGAACTTCAGAATATCAGGAATGAACTTGATCATGCAGATCTGGTGATCACGGGAGAGGGAAGAATTGACAGTCAGAGTTTTGACGGCAAGGGTCCCGGACTGATAGCGGATATGGCTTCACGGCGGGGAATTCCTGTTATCGGGATCTGCGGATCCTACGATTGTGAAATGAAAGTTTCCGGCAGCTGCTTTACATCGGTTTTTTCGGTGCTTTCCCACTGCTGTTCTGTTGATGAGGCTGTGAGCGTTAAATCTGCGTCTGATAATCTCAGAAGTCTGACGGAAAATCTTGCATCTCTTCTTTTCAGTGTCAAAAATCCGTAGCAAAATGTTTTTCCGTCCGGGATTATGTCAATTTTCCGTGCTTCATTAAGACCGATCCGGCTGATCCTGTGTGAATTGTTTTACATACCCGGAAACAGTCAGAAATTCAAATCTGACTGTTTTTGCTTTTTCAGCGGTTTCAAGGAAAAATCTGGCGGTAAATCAGGTGTTCGCCCTGTGGTTAGACTGCTTCATCCGCTTTAGATGATCTGATGCTTTTTCTGTCTTACCCCGTGAAAAACTGGCATGAAAAATGAATGAATTTTTCACAGAATAACAGGAATAAATTTTCTGAAACATTTTGTTTTTCACAAGGAGCAGATTATGTCCAACACACTGACACTTGAAGCATTGCTGAATAAGATCATTACTCTGAGCGAATCAATTATTTCCGCACTTGAAGCTAATAAAATTCATGATGCCGAAACTTATTATTCTGAAAGACTTGAATACATGGATATTCTGGGACGCATCAAGACAAGTGATGTTACGAATCTTCCAAATTATGAGCTGTTCATTAGAACTCTTGTAAGATTTGATCAGAAATTCAACCTCTGTGCATAGATTACGTATAGATTACATAAAGTAAAAGTCTCTTTCCTACGTTTTAAGACGGCATCCTCCGGGGTGCTGTTTTTTTTCCCGGATCATCTGCGGGAGTTGCCTGAAAAATTATTTCATGTGCAGACGGGGGATGAACGAATCTGCGGGCGTCACCTGCGGGTTTTCACTTTCAGATTTTCAGTACAGGATCCTGCACGGCATTCCTGATGCCGCCGGATTCGGGGTCGTTAATCGCTTCTGATTTTCAGAGTTTCTTTTCTGAACAGAAAAAATTTTTTTTTAGCGTCAACATCTGCATATCACATAAAGAAAATTCTTCCTTTGCTATAATCCCATGACTTGAAATTATCTGTTTTCAGGATGATGCTTTGCTTCTTCTGAACAGGATGAAGTCTTTAAAGTTTAATCATTGTTCGGATTTTTTTACCGGTATGAAACTCATAAAAATTGAAAATGCAGCCTCCCGCATCGGTATCAGCTGCGGTCAGGTTATAGAACTTCTTACTAAAAATATTATTACTGACGGTGAAATAATAGATGAAGAGATATATATACCTTCACAGTCAGTGGATTACATCAATAAGCACAGGGATCTTCTTTTCAATCTGCATGAGCTTTTCGGCATTGAATCTGTTTCCTGCGCTCTGAATATTACACCTGAAACTGCAAATAACTGGATTAGACTTAAAAAGATATCTCCCGACAGAATTTATCAGAACAAACCGTTCTTTTACCGCCACACCATCATGGCCATAAGAGACAGTCTTGAGGATGAGGGAAACACCAGACTTAAGTCCAGAAGAAACAAGGTTTTTAACAATAAAAGCGAGTATTACGAGCATTACCTTACGGCATATTCGCCTAACCGGGAGAGTGTGGCCGAGCTTCTCAGAATTTATGAAAAATATGCAGGAGCTTCCAATTCCCCGCTTCTTATTTCTCTGATTCTGGCTGAATGCTCTCTGCAGATTATCAATCAGCGTCTGGGATTGTGGATGTGTTCCTCCTCCGATTTGCTGAAAAATTATCTCAGCGGAAAAATGGACATGCTCACCCTGAAGCCTCTCATTGATGATCTGATAATAAATCAGGAACTTGCTCTTGAGACGGTTAATAAATATTCTGATCTGTTTCAGATTGAGTTCTTCTTTGTTAAACACGAGGATCTGCTGGGATTGATTTATCTGTCACTCAGTTCACTTTCCGTTCGAAACAGCAAAGGGATCTACTACACTCCTCAGAAGGTTGCCGGATGGCTGATTACAGGTCTTAGTGACATTGAAATGCTGGGTGACAGCATCAGATATTACGATCCGTGCTGCGGAACCGGAAACTTTCTGATTAATCTGCCAGATGCAGTTTCCTGGAAAAACGTGAGGGGATCTGATATTGATTCAATGGCAGTATCCATATGCCGTATTAATTTTTTTCTCAGGTCGCCTGATATTCCTTTAAAAGAACTGTACAGCAGGATTACAGTCAGCGACTATCTTGATGAGAATTACCGTTTTTCAGGAGCACAGGACGGGGACGAGCCTCTGTGCGTACTGGGAAATCCGCCGTGGGGAGTGTCTTATGATCAGAAGCAGAAAAAAGATCTGGCTCGCCACTTTAATACCGTTGTAAACAGGATTTGTGAAAGTTTTGCACTTTTTGTAGAGCAGAGTATCAATATCACCAGAAAGGGAGACTGCATCAGTTTCATTCTGCCGGAGAGCATTCTTAATACGGCATGTCATTATCCTGTCAGATCAATAATTGCAGAGCAGACATCGGTTGTCAGCTGCAGATTTATGGGTAATCAGTTCGACGGAGTATCCTGTCCAAGCGTTATTCTGACTCTGCGCCGGGAATCTGGGAACAGTGCAGATAATCTTCTCAGATGTGAAAATGCTGCAGTGACGACAGCGGGAAAATCCTTTGTTTTGTCTGAGAACCGGATATTTGACAATGAGTTTGATTTGAATGTTGAGGATGATGATCACCGGCTTTTAAGCAAAATTATGAATACTGAAGGTGTGACGTATCTGAAGGATCAGGCTGACTGGGCAATCGGCATTGTTACCGGTGACAATGAAGGCAAGCTCAAGGATGAGAAGGACAAAAGAAACGAGCCTGTTCTGAAGGGAATAAACATAGATCGGTACAGGATTAATCATAAGAACATCAAATACATTGAATTTGTTCCCGATGAGTTTCAGCAGGTTGCCAGGGAGGAGCTGTACAGGGCGTCGGAGAAACTTTTCTATCGTTTTATAAACAAGGATCTCATAGTTGCCTATGATTCCCGCGGCATGCTTTCTCTCAACAGTGCAAATATTCTGATACCGAAGATTCCGGGGCTTGGCATTAAATATATTCTTCTCCTGCTTAATTCTCGCATAGCAAGATTTATCTATCAGAAGAAATTTCATGCAACCAAGGTTCTGCGGGCCCATCTTGAAAGCATACCGCTGAAAGTTCCGGACGGTGATCTGCAGGAGGAGTTCATAGGTCTTGCTGACAGACTTATTGATAATCATATCTCTTCTTCGGAGGAATCTGCTCTGATGGATGAGGTTGATCGCCGTCTTGCGAAGCTGTACGGGCTGAGTGAAGCTGAAACAGCAAAGCTCTTTGCCCAGATAAAATAGATTGTCTGTTTTGTGCTAGAATTGGCGGATATCGCCGGGTTGTGTGGAAGATTTCAGCAGAGATCCGGATTTGTGTTGTTCTGATTTAGGATTTTATTATGGATTTGACTAGTGTTTTGGGATTCGGTGTTGCAGGAAATTTTGCAGGTCATCTGGAGCAGGCGGGAGAGGCTGCTGATTTTAAGTCTATCAGAACCGCGGAGGTGACGGCACCGAAGGCTGTGTTTCCATTCTATCTGCCCGGCATGAATGACAGCTTTCTGTCAGTCTACCCTTTAAGCAGCGACACGATCTGTTTTCCCGAGGGGGCGGACAACCTTCAGATTGAGCCGGAGGTCGGTGTGATCTTTAATATCAATTATGCGGGTGACAGGGTTCTCAGTCTTTCAGCAGAGTGCTTCGGTGCCTATAACGACTGCTCAATCAGGCGTCCCGGAGCAAGAAAGATTTCTGAAAAGAAAAACTGGGGAGCATGTTCAAAGGGATTTTCAAGCGTTACAGTACCTATAGATCGATTCTCTGCCGGCGGTGTTCTTGACAGCTACCGCATTGCCAGTTTTCTGATTAGGGACGGGCAGTGTCATCCGTACGGTGTTGACAGTGCGGTTGTTGACTATAGTTATATGTATGAAAAGCTTACCGGCTGGATTGTAGATAAAATGAACAATCAGAAGGATGAGGGACCGGTGGAGGATATTAACAGTTATATTATCAGACTCGGCCGTCCGGCCAGATGCCTGATATCTATCGGCGCTACAAGATATACTGAATTCGGAAGTACCAATTATCTTAAAAAGGGTGATTTGAGTGTAGTTGCAGTCTACAGTACTGCTGATTATTCTCCTGAAAAAATTGTAGATCTGGTGTCAGCCCGCAAGTTCGGTGAAATTACCTGCCCTCTGCTTGTTCAGAAGGTAGTTTAAAGAAGTGTCTGTTCCTGTTATTTCAGAGGAAATCAGATCAATGAGACGCGAGCTCAAAAGAATAAGATCTATGGAGCTTGCTGCGCTGCTGTTGATCAGTGTTCCCTTTTTGCTGTCAATCCAGGAACTGTGTTTAAGAGCGAAGGCGGTTCATATTCCTTTGCTCTACTACTGGCTTTTTGTTTTTCTTGCTGTTGGCGTGGCGGTGTTTCAGTGGATGAAATACACGGGAATCAGTGCCAGGTTTAAGCGATCTGATGCAGTACCGCAGGAATTTGCATCGGATTTTTTTCAGATAGCAGTCTGGGAACCCCGCATCCTGATCTTTACCCTTTGTCTTTTTATGTCCGCGGTTTATTTAACAGGTATGCTGGGAGATCAGGGGGAAATTTCTATGAGATACGCTGTAATTCCGGGAGGAGTTGCTGTTATGGCAAGCTCTCTGAGGGGATATTTGAGAGCACGCGGACTAACATCCCGGATTCTGAATAAGTACTACAGGCAGGGAATTGATTCTGTTCATCGTTCAGATGAAGCTTAAAAACAGAGCAGGGCAATACTGAAACGATAGTCTGCGTTTCTTTTTTTTCATTTCATAAGTAAATCCATTAGCTCACAAAGCTGTGATTTTTAATGTACGGCTGGTCATGCGCCGAGTTTGAGTGTGTCACGTTGTAATGTGCACCAGTTTTGTATACCTGTTTCTGTTTTTCATAAATCTTCGGTTTGGATTTTCTGTTGATTGCGGATCAGCTTTTTCTGAGGTGAAGAAAAAAACTGTCTGAGTTTTCTCAAACTCATACCTGATCCGGCAATTTGTGCAGAACTATGCTGGCGTCAAGAATTAAATTCATTAAGAATACGTTCGAGAACTTCTTTAGATAAAGTAAAAGCTGGTTTAATAATCCAATAGTGATCATATTCTATAAGTATTTTATTTTTTTCATCGATAACTTTTAATTTAACTATTCTTCCGTTATCTAATCCTATTGTTGATTTAAATCTATAAACTTTTGCCTCATACGTGAATTTATGATCATCTATGTTTATCACACCGCTTTTCATTAATTGATCCGGAGGTGTGCTCTTTTCAAGCATCTTTTCTAACAAGATATCTGAAAATTTCATCAGCTTTCCTCCATATATTATTTTTGACTGTGTTAAGAAAAAAATTTAATGTATAGACGTGCTGCCGTACATGACTGATTTAATCGGCCCGGTTATGCTTTACTGCCGCAGGCATCACTGTGCATAAGCTGTTTTATATTTGTCGCCTGCTTATGACGAGTTCAAATGAACAGACACTACTGAAGTTATCGGCAGATTAGCAAAAAAAGTTCAGTAATATTAAAGATCCCGATGGATATATGTGAGCAAAAGTGCAAATTCTTTTTAAGATTCGGCAGGTTACGCCTGGCGCGCGCGGAATGGTGATATATCCTGTAATTTTGCATATGGCGATCATGAACAAAATTTAATTTTTTATCAGAAGTTTTTTTACCGTTTAATCTCCACTGAGGCGGCGGAAATGTCTGCCGGTAAGATGCGCGGACGTATTCAGGTATCTGAATGTCAAAATTAGCGGCTTGTGCTAATATAGCTATTGTCTGCGGGTTGAGATGAGAGAGGTGTGATTTGTCAGAAACAAAAAGACTGGATCGTTTTTTAACAGAGTGTTTTGAAATAAGCCGCTCGGTTTCCGGCAAGGTTATCAGAGCCGGACAGGTTTCTGTAAACGGAAAAATTATACGTGACGCATCCTTTAAAACAGAGATCGGAGATGAAGTCGAGTATGCAGGGCAGAGAGTTGAAGTGTATGACAAACTCTACTATATGCTTAATAAGCCGGATGGCTGTGTTTGTGCAAACGATGATTCTCACAACCCTGTTGTTTTTGTTCATATGAGGGATGTGCCCGGAATCAACTCCTGCCACTGTGTGGGCAGACTGGATCTTGATACCACCGGACTGCTTCTTGTTACAAACGACGGACAGTGGTCCCACAGGATATCATCGCCTAAAAAGCATCTTGGCAAGACATACAGAGTTATGCTTGCAGATCCTGTGACAGAGGAACTGACAGACATGCTCAGAAAAGGGATCCTACTTGCCGGAGAAAAGAAACCGACTTCACCTGCCGAGGTTGAGATTAGAAATGATCACGAGATAGATCTGGTGATTTATGAAGGAAAATATCATCAGGTTAAAAGGATGATCCAGGCAGGCGGAAATCAGGTTGTTGCTCTTCACCGTATTGCAGTCGGCCCTCTTGCACTTGATCCGGCTCTTGAGGAGGGACAGTATCGCAGACTGCGCCGGGATGAAATAGAACTTTTTTAACTGTCAAAAGCCGGCGCTCATCTGATCTGAGACATGAAGCCGGCTGTGAAAAAAACGGTATTCATTTGAATTTCAGGAGACGGCAGACCTCCGGTGCCGTCAGCGAGCCGGAGCATCGATGATGCGGTGTCCGGCTGTTCATCCGCAGGTATCTCTCAACTTAACTTCCCGGGTATATTTTCTAAGCACAAATTTTTATTCTTACCCCCGCTTGTTTCAATGAAGATAATTGATACACCTGCGGGGATCTGTTTAGAAATAGCATTCAACGATTTTGACTGCCTGAAGGTATATCACAATTCACAGCCTGTTATTTCAGTTCCTGTGATGCAAGTTCCTCTGAATTCAGATCCGGTTAACTATTCGTCATTTTCTTCTTGTTCCTTGAACCTTTAGGTCTGCCAGGCTTCCGTTTAGGAGGTGACATTACACCTTCGGCAATGAGTTTTGCTTCCCGTTCAAGAGTCTTTTTGTTTTTCGCACCTCTGGGCCTTCCACGACCTCGCTTTACCGATTCATCTCCTTCAGCTGCAAGTCGAGCTTCCCGTTCCAGGGTCTTTTTGTTTTTGGCTCCCTTTGGTCTGCCTCGTTTTTTATTTTCTTTTGTTTCACTCTGATCTGAAGATTCTGGTTGCTCTGCTGATTTACTTGTTGCTGCCGAAGTTTGTGAGGAGTTTGTGACATCCGGTAAATTTTCAGGTGTTTTTGTACTTGTTTCAGCATCATTCTGCCTGTTCCCGGTTGCAGTTGTCCCGCTATCTTTGGCTTTGACTTTTTCCTTGTTTGCCCTGGATTCATTCATGAACTTCGACCATTTTGGATCCTGTTCTGAAGGACTGTACTTTAGCAGATTGTCTTCACCTATGATCATGGATGCAGGAGATTTTATTCCAAATGCCTTGTAGGTATCGCTGGCATTCTTTTGCGGTACTGAGGTTACAAGACTACGGGAATACACCGTACATTTCTGGTTTCTCAGACAGCTGAAACGGGCACCCATGAATAAATCCGCATCTTTCAGTTTGTTCTGCATCATTTTCACAACGCAGGAGCATATATAAGACAGCAGCAGATGTCCGTTGAATGTTTCAACGCTCTGAACCCTGAGAGGAAGTAATTTTGTGTAGTTTTTGGCAAAGTCAAAAATCTGCTCGGCTGACTGTCTCTGATAGTATGCTGGAAGAAGCTCTTCTATAGAATATTCTTTTCCGGTAATAAGAGCGAATATCCCCTGATGCTGCATGGCGGCATAAACATCATCCTGTGAAAGCCTGTTGTTTTCAGCCCTTTTGAACAGTTTGTGCAGTTCATCATTCTTCCGCGGACAGTCCAGCCCCAGATACATCCAGGCAGTCTTTTTCCCGTCACTGCCAGCCTGGATTTTTCTCTTTTTGATAAACAGATACCTGTTGGCATACTGAACGAAGTTCTCACCGCTTTCCAGAGTAGCAAGTTCTTCCTCAAGGATTATTTTGAAGGCGGCATCTCCGGATTTGACTCTGGTCATGTACTCAATTTTGAGTGTGCCGTCATCGTTGTAAAACAAATCAAGATTATCACCGCTGTTATACCCGGCGTCCATAATGCATGAAGAGATATCTATTCCCAGAGCATTAAGATGGCACAACGTTCTCTCAAGAGTTGACACATCAACAATATTACCGGGAATAGCCTGGTAGTATAGCGGCATCCCTGACTCTCTCTGAACTACAAATATCAGTCTTATTTCATTACTGATTGTTCCATTGTGGTTGCTCACTGCCGTGAGCCAGGTGTGGTTGCCATTCGGAAGTCCGCTGCTGTCTATAAGAATGTTCTTGTCGCAACTGTAATGTTTCACGACATAACTGATATAGTTTTTTTGGAATGTCATCTGCTTTTCAGGTGTGCCTATAGCGGCAAGAAAATCGCTGATACGCTGACTGGTCATGTTGGCTTTAGGATAAAGCATTTTGACAACATTCCCCTGATACCAGGTGATGGCATTACAGTTGGCATCGGCAGACAGAATGTAAAAAAGTACCATGGCATGAAGAGTGTCAGAATTGCCATATCCAATACTGTCTATTAATTCCATCAGACCTGATTTATGCAGAACTTCGTTAAGCAGATATGCGTCACCAAAATCCAGCAGGACTCGATCTGTCCGTGCTCTTCCGTCCTTGAAAACCGGAGGTACAAAATCATCCGGAACAGATCCATAGGTATTTGTTTCCGGATCATATGTGAAATAACCTCTCTCACTGTTTTTATAGATACCCTTTTCTCGATCAACAACTCTGCCTAAATAGGTGTATTGCACCGAGGTCTTGGTACCATGACGAAATGACTCAGCAGCTGAGGCATACTGCGAGTCTGCTCCGGAGTAAGAAATGTACATAAATATTACTACAAATAATCAAAAAAGATATATGTGCATATAATACCATACACTATATG
>JAEEOK010000120.1 GCA_016284235.1 Succinivibrionaceae bacterium | reverse complement strand
TTCCAACTTTGCTGACGTTCTTACTGAACAAATCCAGGAAATTCTGAGGGTATTCTGATACAATTCTGCATGATAGTTTTCCTTATTTTGTTGTTCTAATTTCATATTTTATAAGGATAAACTACCTTCTTAAATATCCTCACAGTTCTTAATTTTGGAGCTGTCTATGATTTAACCATCCAACTAAAATTTATGGAGAACCAAAAAAATGTCGTTCCCATTTTAAAAATTACTTTTAAAATGATAAAAACCAAAACAGAAGGAACCTCATTATGAATTATGATACTATCACAATGCCGTTTCAATTAGATTGTTTTGTTCAAGAAAAAGGCTCTTTACAAAATCAAGTTGGAAATATATTTGATGATTTACTCAAAATAAGCAGAACTCATCAACAAGGAACAATCTTTCCGTATGGTTACCTGTGTTACATCTGAAATGCATTTTTACTGAATGGAACACTCCGGGCCAAAGTTCTGTCATCTAGTCTGCGTCGTTCCAACAGGAATTTGTAAAGAACCATAAAAAAATAGACAAAGTTAGGAACAGATTACGTCAGGATCTCGGTCAGCAGCCATTTTTATTTGCACTGCGGTGTTCTTTGATATGCGAAAACAGACTTTATTTACAGTCTGCAGCAGGTGTATTGGCATCTGCTGCAGTTGTTATATGTTTAAAATTTAATTTTTCCTGTCAGTCAAGCCGTACCGTTGCATAGGAGTAGATTCTGGCTTTCCTGTCGTCAGGAAGTTTAGTGCTCTGCGGCAGTATGAACTTTTCTATTTCCTTAATTTCTTTTGGAATTATGAATTGTGGAATGCTTACATATGCCGATGCTTTAGACATCAGATCACTGAAAATACTGCTGGTATTTCTGGCGGTATATTCAATGCTTACCTTGTAGCTCTTTTCAATCTTTGCAAGAGATGCCGCTTTTTTGATGGCATCATCCAGGAAACCGATTTCATCAACCAGCTTCAGTGATTTAGCATCGGTACCTGACCATACGCGACCCTGAGCTATTTCCTTCACTACGTTCATAGGCAGGTTGCGTCCTGTTGAAACGTTTTCAAGGAATTTGGCATAGGCATCATCTACACTTCCCTGCATTATTGCTTTTTCTGCCGGACTCATTTTCTGCATGATGCTGATGAAATGATCCGGGTTGTTGGTTGCCATATCAAAGGTAAATCCGAAATCCTTAGCTGTATCCTTAATTGAAGGAACGATGCCGAATACTCCGATTGATCCGGTAAGGGTTGTTGGTTCAGCGTAAATATAGCTTGCGTTTGCAGACATGTAGTAACCGGCGGATGCAGTGAGCGCTCCCATGGATACGACTACAGGCTTGCCTTGAAGTTTGAGATATTTGAAGGCATTAGTGAGCTGTACACCGTCTGTAACAGAGCCTCCGGGAGTGTTGAATCTGAGTACTACAGCCTTGATTTTAGGATCCTTGGCTGCATCTCTAATCATCTTTGCGTAGTTTTTGTAGGCGATATAGTATGTATCCTGTGATTGTGATGTAACTTCACCTGAAAGGTATATGACCTTGACTATACTGTTCTGGTCACTGTCTGTGGAGTACATATCCAGAACATCGCGGATCCCTGAACGGTTTGATACAAGATTATAGATATAGTTCTTGTAGCCTACAGTCGGTATTTTTTCTGCCGTGCCTTTGTATTTGCTGTTCATGTCATCAAGAAAGAGTTCCCAGGTCATAATACTGTCCACGAGACCTCTTTTTTGTGCATACTTCGCACCGTCAAAATTAACTTTTCTCATACCTTCAAGTTCATCACTTGAATTTCTGAGCAGCGTTTTGGCGTCAATCTTGCGGTTTATTCCTATCTGAGAGGAGATGCTGTTCCACATACTGCTTATGATTGCATCATAACTTTCTCTCGTGTCGTCAGACATATTGCTGCGCATAAAAGGTTCTACTGCGGATTTGTATTTACCGCATTTGAATATGTACGGCTCAACCTTCCATTTATCCAGAAACTCCTTATAGTAGGTTGATGACAGCGCAAGACCAGTAATTGATACCTCTCCCACCGGATTCAGTGTTATGTCGCTTCCATAACTTGCCAGAAGGTAATCGTGCTGGTTAAACATGGTTGAATAGACATGAACCTTCTTATGACTTTGCTGCTTGAATCTGTCTATGGCTTTTCCAATGAGCATAGCACTTCCGTAATCGATATAATCAAGGGAGGAAAGATCAAGGATCACAGCCTTGACCTTTGAATCATCGGCAGCGTATTTCAGAGTGGAGAGAATTTCATCAGTGTATGCAAACGGAAGTGTCAGACCGCCGATTTCGTAGAGTATTTCGGTACTGCGATCAGTGATGCGGTGATCCGTAACAATTCCTGAAGGTGCGATCCTCACAATTTTATCTTCGGTATCAGAAACCGAGGATTCGTTGTCAGCCATCAGAGAAAAGGCAATCACCAAAACAAACATTATGAATGAAAATGAAAAGAAAAAAACAGCTATGGCAACAAAGATTCTTACATACCAGCATACGCAGTTTATGCAGAATCTGAATGCCGTTTTGATAAATTCCCAGAAAGACATATCAGAAATTCCTTTATTAAATTAGGTAAAATGTTAATTCTTCTGCTGCAGTTCAGCGCCTCGTTCGATTTTAACGACCTCTGACACTATTTTGCCTCCGTCAGCCAGCAGTGTGGAGATTGTATCACCGATGCTGACTGAAGAAACTGAACTTAAAGGTTTGCCGTCGGCAGATGTGGTAATGCTTCGTGCAAATCTGGAGTTAAGGAGAGGATTTAGTTCACTCAGTTTTACCGTGAGCGCATCCAGCAGACCTGCGGCGCGGTTTAATGATCCCAGAGCTGTATTTCGCAGTTTTTCCTCCGAGTGTTCCAGTTCTTTCCGCTTTTCACTGATATCCGGCATGCTGTGATGCAGAGAGTTTTCCAGGTTGCTGACGGTGATGCGGCTGCCGTGCAGAATTTTTTCGATATACAGACGTGCCGCCTTTTCTGCCGAGGACAGGTTTTCCTTTCCTACAGCAATGCGCTGAAGAGGTGATACCCTGTGTAAATCTACAATGAGTTCGTTCAGATATGCCGCATTGTCTGAGAGTTGGAACTGCATGGCAGCTGCCATTCTGTGCTGGAGATCATTCATAATTCCGCGGCAGTTATCCAGAGTTACCGCTGGATTTTTTTTCTGTAGAAGCAGCTCACAGCGTTCCGTGACAGTTCTCAGATTTTCTATTTTCTTCAGCATATAGTCCGCGAGCCACTTATGAATTTCCGGCAGTCTGCTGTAGAGATCGGAATAAAGAGCTACAACATATGCTCCGGCGGCTGTTGGTGTCTGTGTAAAATAATCAGCAGCATCATCACACAGACAGTGATCTTCGGTATGACCAACCGCTGAAATTATGGGGATGCGAGAGTTTCTTACCTCCCTGACAAGCCTCTCGTCATTGAAACAGAACAGCTCCTCATAACTTCCGCCGCCGCGGCCGATTATAAGCACATCGCAAGCATTGTCGCTGTTGGCGCGTCTTATTTGTGAAATCAGACTTTCAGGAGCTGAAACCCCCTGTACAATCGCAGGGTAGAGAATAACTCTTCCTCCAAAATGTGAATACATGATCTGGCGTATGATATCACCCAGGGCCATGCCTGAATCTGATGTGATGATCCCTATGGTTTCAGGGTATGAGGGGATGTTTTTTTTATATGCCGGATCAAACAATCCCTCTGCCTGAAGCTTTTTCTGGAGGCGCAGAAACTCCTCCTTCAGTTTTCCGTCTCCTGCAAACTGCATCGAGGAGACATTTATCCGAAGGCCCCCGTTTTTTTCATATACCGAAACCTTTCCGTGAATTATCACCTTGTAGCCGTTCAGAGGGAGAAAATTGGCTTTAGATGCATAGTAGCCGCCCATATAACAGGTAATCTGGGAGTCGCAGCCTTCGGAATCGTCTTTAAGCGAAAAGAACCAGTACGGACTTTTTTCAAGAACATCCCTGTCTTTTGAGTTTGTTATTTCACCTGTCACGGTTATGTCTCTGAAATGTCCTTCAAGATCATTTTTTATTGCTTTGACAAGTGCTGATACTGAGTAGATATTCTGTTTTATTTCCGGCATTTTTTTGAAAATGATCGCATAATTCTGATAGAGATGAAAATAACGGTACAGGTTTACCGGTTGCTTAAAAACTTCGTCTGAAGTTCGACGAGTCTCCGCTTTCCGCTGAATTTATGAAGAGAATTTTTGCCGCCTGTCAGGGAGAGTCATATTCCTTTCAATTCTGATTTCTGATGACGCAAAGATTCAGAAAAAAATATGTCCTGCTCATGAAAGAAGTATCGGTGACATCTGCAAATGAGTGATTGTCCAGTCTATTCAGCGGGAGTTGAAACTGCCGAAAGATAAAAATACTTGTTTTTTTACTTAATGTAAAGAATTAATCATGTTTTCGTGCTTAAAACCTGAGTTTATGTCAACTCCTGCCAGTCGGTTGCTGCGGTGCGGGGTGACAGTTATCGTCTGAATGTTACAGCGGTAAATAATACCGCTATAATTAAGTGTGGCGGCAGGTCAGTTTATCAGTTTCCGTCACATCCGGTCATTTTTGCACGGCTGACCGGTTTTGCTGCTTTTCATGAAATGATTTGTAAAAACAGATTAGCAGACACAGAGGTGCGGTTCTCCAGCATCTCTTCCTGCTTAAGGTATGCGCCCTGAAACTGAGAACAGTTATGCATTAAACAGCTTTGCGCTTGTTGTTATTGCAACACTTAACTATATGTTTTAAGATTGATTTTAGTTCTTTAGGTTTAGTCTTGAGGTTTTTATGTTTTGTCCTAAGTGTGGAAAAGAGTCTCCTGATCATGAAAAGTTTTGCGATGGGTGCGGGTGTATTTTTGAGTCTGCCCTGCAGGATGGCCAAAGCACTGACAAGACCCGGACCGGCGATATTCAGTTAAATGAGGCGTTGGAAAGCAGTTCAGTCAGAGTTTTGGCAGATTCTGTCTATACCAACCTGAATTATCTCAAATGGCTGCTCATTGCAACTGTTTCACTTATGATGATTCAGTCTCTGTTTCCTAAGTACGCATCCTCCATCGGACAGATTTCATCGGTGATGGGGATAGTCCTTCTTGTATTCTCCTTTATATACGTATCCAAGATTAAAAGTTTTTTTGAAATAATCGGAGCTGCTGATTATGCATCGCTCTGCGGCAGAATCAAAAATTCGTTTATTATCCTGATAGTGGTCAGCGTGCTGGTATCGCTGCTGGTTGTAGGATGTTCGACCTATGCAGTTTTTTTGGATATGAAGGAAGGATTTGCCATAACATCGGATGATATTTCGGCAGGCAATTACGGTAAAAATTTAGAAACCGCGATTCATTATCTTTCCATGAGTTCTCTTATCATCTATTTCTGCATGGCCTATCCTTTTGTAAATTTCTTTTACATACGAAACATCGTTGCCATGTTCCTCGGCGGCACTGATGTTACCTCGCTTCCCGTAAAAAGTCTGATTGTGCAGGCACTGATTTTCTGTGCTGTATCTGCGGCCGTGGTTATAACTGGAAATGTTTTTTTCGGTCTTGTTTAGACGATTAGGATGAAAGCTGACGGAAGAATATGAATCGGATGAACCTGCTTTTTTACATTATGGACAAAAAAAGCTTCTTTTGTGATGTTTCTGGTTATTATCTGTTCGAATAAACTTTTCTGCAAAAAATATGCTTGCAATGAAAAAAGGAAAACACTAATATATACACATAACGACGCGGGGTGGAGCAGTCTGGTAGCTCGTCGGGCTCATAACCCGAAGGTCGGAGGTTCAAATCCTCCCTCCGCAACCACATAAGTTTCTAAACTGTGTGGTTTTTTTTTGCCTGAAAAATTCTTAAATTAGCCTTTGTCTCCGTCTGTTTTCATTAAGTATGCCGCATCTGCAGGCGTATTTTGCTGTAAAATGTCTCAAACAGTAGATGTAATCGTGTTTTCCAAGTAGAATGTTACGTACTGTAAGTTTAAGTGCAGGACTTGTTTTTACTGCAGACTGTACCGCTCTGTTCAGGAATGTTTTTCCGTGTTTCGTTATTTGGAGTTTGCTGCCATGTCAGAAGAAAACAGATTTGAAGATGATTCGCAAATTAAAGGCAATTTCGGTTCCCGGACCGGAGCCTTCTACAGTCCGGAAATTGTTGCCGAGTCGGATAGTGTCCGCAAGCTTATGTGGGCCGCAATGGTATGTGCGGTGCTTCTTGTTCTGACCACAGTTTTCACATTCTGGTTTCTTCCCGGACCGTGCATCATTATGCCGGTACTGCTCATAATTACACATATTGCGTCGCAGAAGGCCGAAAGGGTTCTTCGCTCATGCTCCAAGGAGGAGGGCTGCTCTCAGGCTCACAGGGCATACAGTCTAAATGTCTGGCTGATTATATGGTCGGTTGTTGCGGCAGTCGGACTGATGACAGCATGGATTCTTATAGGCATTCCCATCCTGATTTTAGCTGCTCCTTTCGTTCTTGTTATTCTTGCAAAACTGTTTTTTATCTGGCTTAAGGTTGAAAACGCCCTGGAAGAAATTCAGGAGAAGGTATGATCTGGTGGAAAGCAATAACCACTCTGTTTGGACTATTTCTTTCACTTTATATCTATATTCGTATTTTCAGAATTTTTGAACTGAAACGGAGTTCAAAAATCTGTATTTTCCTGCTGATCCTGCTGTGCAGTCTTGGAATCAATCTTGCTGATTTTTCATTTGCCCGTATTGTGGGAGAGACTGTCTATCCATTCTGGCGTCATGCATGGTATTTTCTTTTTGTCTTCATTCTGTCGCTGTTCACAGTTGTTTTTCTTTCAGATCTTCTTGTGGGACTTCCTCTTTATGCGGTTCGCCGGAAGATTACCTTTCCAAAGGGTGCACTTTACAAGTTTTTCCTTGTTTTAATTGCATTTTCCCTTGCCTGCTACGGACAGTTTCAGGGTATGAAGCTTCCGGAAATCAGAAAGCTCACCGTAACCTCTTCAAAAATTAAGAGTCCTATGACTCTGGCGCTATTAAGTGACCTGCATATAACGCGTGTCAGCAGCACGGAAAGAATAAAGGGTGTAGTTGATCTTGTTAATGATTTGAATCCGGATCTGATTGTAATGCCCGGTGATATTCTTGATGATGAAATCAGGTATATAAGGGAGCCGGCAGAATATCTGGGGGAACTGAAAGCTCCTCTCGGTGTTTATTTCACATCGGGGAATCATGAATTCTACCGCGGGATTTTTGATGCTGAACGACTGATTGGTGATTTTGGTATTACGCTTATGGATAACCGCGGCATATCAGTAAGAGATGATTTTTTTCTTGCCGGGATCCCGGATTTGCGCGCAGGCAGAAATTTCGGACGTGCACCTGAAATGAAGAAAGTGCTTAATTTAAGAAATGCAGAACAGTATGCTGTTCTTCTTTCTCACGAACCTGCTGCGGCTGACGGAACTGATGCTGATCTTGTTCTCAGCGGGCATACACACGGAGGACAGATTCTGCCGTTTCAGCTGTTTGCGTGGATTTTTAATTCTGGATATCTGGCAGGTTTGTATGATACTCCCGCAGAGGCTAAAGTTTTTGTTTCAAGAGGTGCGGGAACCTGGGGACCGGCAGTTCGTCAGTTTGCTCCGTCAGATATTGTTCTGATTACTTTTCTTCCGGAGGATTAGTAGTTTAGCGCCGGCTTTTTAATTATCAGTGCGGTTGCAGATGGCGCCTGAGGTGCGGAAATTACCGGTTCGCCTTATATACGGTGATAGATCCGTATCGTGCCGATATTGGTGTACATATGACGTCTGCATGAGGTTTCCCTGGGACCTGCAACTGTCTTCCGATATGAAAAAGCAGGCGGATGCCTCAATAGTCCTGTTGTCTCCGTACTATGTCTGGCAAAGTTTTCTTGTTTTATTTCGACAGGATGTTTCAATGATTTATTTTTATTCAGATCCTCATTTTTTTCATGAGAATATTATACGTCTGGCGCAGCGCCCGTTTTCGTCCGAGGAGGAAATGAATCATACCCTGATAAATAATTATAATGCTGTTGTCGGGGATGATGACGAGGTTTATTTTCTTGGTGACATTGCATTCAACCGCAGAAAAATCAAAAAAGGACTTCTGACAGTCAAAAATGTAAACAATGTGCTAAAAAGGTTAAAGGGACGTAAATATCTTGTTGCAGGTAATCATGATGACTGGTGGATAAATGATCCCGGACTTGACGGCCGGATCTTTGCGTGGATCAGACAGCGGCATGTTATGGAGTACAAAGGCAAGTCTCTCATAATGCTTCATGATCCGGCTCCCTACATTACTGATCAGGATACAGGTGAACCGCCGCATATGTTTCTTGGATGTGACGAGATACTGATCTACGGTCATGTTCATGACAGCATTGTTGCAGATATACCTCATCCGTCGTTCTGTGCCTGCGTGGAGCAGACATGCTACCGTCCGGTATCTGTTGCAGAAATATTTGACAGATGCGGAGTTTAATTTTTGTGTTCTTGTTTTTTTTGTGTTTAAGGAGTCTGCATCGGGACAGTTATGGATTATCAGATTCTTTTCCTGTCAGCACTTTGTCTGCTGATTCTTTTTATCTCGCTTTTTGTTTATTTTATGTTTCTCTCCAGCAGACTTTCCTATAAATGCAGTATTCAGGAGGACGAGATCGATAAGCTGGATTCTCTTCTTGAAACGGCTGAAGGTTCTCTGAGCAGGGAAAGAGCGGAGTGGGAGAAAGCCCGAAATGAGTACACCCGTGCGGCGAATGCCAGAGAAATCGACCTTGCTGAAAGCAGATTTCATGCAAGGCAGCTGGAGTCTGAAATTGTCAGTCTGAAAAATGAAAATGAAAGGATCCGCCGTGATTTCAGCCAGATTCATGCGGCGCTCAGAGACGAGTTTTCGCTGATTGCCGGCAGACAGCTTTCTGCAGCAAGTCAGCAGATGGCCAGTGAGAACCAGCAGAGATTCAGCAGCATTCTGAATCCTTTTGCAGGAAAGATGGAAAATCTCATGGCGCCTCTTAAGCACAATATCGATGTGCTCAGAGATCAGGTTGCCCGCAGTAACGAGAACAATCTTATGCTTTCCCAGAGAATCAAAGACGTGGTTGCATCTCAGCAGAAGCTTTCCGCGGAGGCTGTGGAGCTGGCCAACGCATTGAAGAACACGAAGAATCAGGGGTGCTGGGGGGAGATGATTCTGGAAAAATGCCTTGAAGGTGCGGGACTCAGGGAACATGTGGACTTTATACGGGAGGATTCGTTTTCATTTGAAGGAGTCAGACAGCGTCCCGATGCAATAGTAAATCTTCCTGGCGGTCAGAAGATAGTTATTGATGCAAAATGCTCCATGAATGCTCTTGTACAGTTCAAAAACGCAGCTGACGACGGTTCCAGGGAAGAGTATCTCAGGGAGCTTCTTAAAAATGTAACAAAGCAGATAGATATTTTGAGTTTAAAGGATTACGCAAATATTCCTCAGCTCGCTTCATCGGTGTGGGATTTTGTGCTTATGTTTCTTCCTTCCGATGATATGTTCTCATACTGCTTCACCAGAAATCCGAATCTTGTACAGTATGCCATGAACAGGCATGTGATTATAACCACACCTTCCACTCTCACGGCCTGCCTTCTGATTGTCAGACAGCTGTGGTCTGAACATGACCGTTCAGGCAAGTATGACAGAGCGATAAAATCATTCCGCGATCTCTGCGAATCCATTCAGACGGTAATGAACAGATATGAGGATCTCAGAAAAAGTTTTGAAACCAGCTCCAGAAAGCTCGATGATTTGAACAGGGCGGTGTATGGATCGAAAAAATCCCTTGCAAGTCAGTCAGCCGAAATGTGCAGCTTTGTCGGGTATGAATTTGATACTAAAAATCATATATGTGATCCAAACAGTAGTATGGATGATCGTGAAACTGAAATAATTAATGCCGACAGGATTAGAGCAGTTCATTAGTGTCGCAGTTGATGTCTGTTTAATGATGATTCTAAATCCGTTATTCCGCCCAGTTTCCGGCTGCGGTTTCAGCAGTTTATGACATAGTCCGGCTGTGTCGTGGAATAATGTCATTCGGTTTTTGTGTTCCCGGTGGATATTCTTCACTGGATTGGTAGAGAATCTGGAGTGAATTGAGCTATGGATGATAACAGTAATCTTGATTTTGAAAAAGAAGTAGGTGAGTCAGAGGAATCGTTGAATCAGAAGTTCGCCAGGGAACGGAGGGAGTTTATTGATTCACTGAAGAACTCCCGTCCTTGTATTCTTGTCGCAGGTCCGTCCGGTGCCGGAAAGAGCACTCTGATTAATACGGTAATGAAAAAAAATGTAGCCAGGACAGGCTACGGAAGACCTGTAACCCAGACATGCGATCTGTATGAGGACGGCCTTGTACGCTTCTATGATACCAAGGGATATGAAAGCAGTCCGTATGCACAGACCTCTTTTGAAAATGATGTTATAGGACTGATTGAAGAACGTGAGAAAACTCCGGACAGTGCCGTCGATATTGTATGGTACTGTGTCAGTGCAGGCAGCGGCCGCTTTACTGATTTTGATGCTTCTCTTGTCCGTAAAATCTGTCAGTCTACGGCAAATAAACCTCTGGCGATTGTTCTGACCAAGCAGGATCATGCATCAATGGAATCGGCAGATGCTCTCAGGGAGTCAGTCAGAAATACATTTCCTGAAGATGTCTTTTCAAATATAGAGATTTTTGAGACGTATGATCCTCAGTCGGTGAATGAGGAGGAGGCAAGAAATCTTGATCGGGCACTCAACGGAGCAAGCAATGCACTGTTTAAGTGGACTCAAGATCATCTGGACGATGCTCACAGGCAGGCGTTTGTTCTTGCAAGCCGGCGGGGATTTGATGAAAAGGAGGAGTTGTGCGAAAAATACATTCGGCTTGCAACCGGTGCAGCCGCTACAATTGCAGCGAGTCCTGTTCCGTTTTCCGATGCTCCGCTGCTTGTTGCAACTCAGATTGCTCTGATGGCAAAAATTTTCAGTATCTGGGGAATTGACGAGATTGCTGATAATCTGACCGGAACGGTTTCTACTCTGGTTACAAGCAGCCTCGGCAGATCTGTTGCAGGCAGTCTTGCAAAACTGATACCGGGAGTCGGCACAGTTGCGGGAGCTGCCATAAATACCACTGTCGCATCTTCCATAACCTATGCCTTCGGTAAAGCCACGGTTGTCTGCTGCCGCAAGATTAATGATCTTAATCTCAACAGCGAGGAAAACGTGGATAAGGTAAAGAATATTCTTAATTCCGAACTGGTGCAGATTTTCAGACAGTATTTCAGCGATTATATGAAAAATGGTAAGAGCGAAGATTGATTTGCAGGAGTCTGTATGGCATATCTGGAAGATGAGGATCTTGAGTTTCTGGGCGGCCTGACGGATGAGGAGCTGCAGCCTTTGTTTGACATTCTTGTTTTTGATTCTGACGGAAAGCAGAGGCACGCCGAGTCTATTACAGCATCCGACGAATATAAAAGGTACAAACCTCATCACCATGAATACTGGAAGGCGATAGCAGGCGAGCTGCAGTGCTTCGGAGGTAATTCGATAGTAAATACCTTCAGAGGAAGAGGCGTCAGATACCGGGAGATCCTGACTGATGTTGCTTCAAGATATATCAGCGATTACCTTAAAAAAAACGGAAATGCTTCCACCGGGGAGATTGAGCTTCATCTGATCAAGCATCTTCTTGAGAAATACAGGGGGGAGATACTTGAGGAGCTGGAAGCGGTGAGAAGGCAGGCTGCTGACAGCGACAGCAATGATATCAGGGATCTGATTGATGATCTTGACAAGAAAACATCCGGCTTCAAGTCGGCAGCTCTGCTGGCATGGCTTGTTGCCGGACGGGTTGTTCCTATGATTGGTATCAGACTTATCTCCGGTATTGTTGCCGCTTCGGCTCTCAGGGCAATCGGCATCAGGGCAGGGTTTTCTCTTGTGGCGGGACGGGCCGGAAGTCTTGTATTCGGTCCTGTGGGATGGGCGGTGACCGGGATATGGACCGTTTTTGACATAGCCGGACCTGCATATCGTGTTACCGTGCCGGCTGTTGTTCAGATAGCTTTTATGCGTCTTAAGCTTAATCAGACACCGTAGTCAGGGTATTCCTAATGGGTGATTTTACAAATAATACAAATATTCTGCTCGTTGGAAAAACCGGAGTCGGCAAATCATCACTGATAAATTATATTTACGACAAACCGGGAATGTGTCCTACCGGTGACGGCAAGCCTGTTACCGGATTCGGAGTTCATCCGATTACTCCCTTCCGCTATCGCAGCATGATGATATCCCCTTATGATTCCTCAGGATTCGAGGGCGGCGAGCAGATCCGGGAGTGGAAGCGCATGCTTGAGGAGGAACTGAAAAAGAATGATGCAAAGGAGGTAAAAGACTGGTTTCATACTATCGTTTACTGCATCTCGGCCGAATCCGGCAGAATCGACTCCTTCGAGGAAAACTTTATTTCTGATATTGTAAGGAGCGGAAACAAGGTTATTTTCGCCCTTACAAAATCTGATACAGTGGATGAAGGCAAGCGCGGCATCATGAAAAGCATTATTGCAGAGAGATTCGGTGATCATCCCGTGGTGGAGATCTGCAATGTTGCAAAAAGGATGCGATCCGGTAAAACAACCATGCAGTTCGGCAGAGATGATATGCTCAGAACCATATGCCGCAATTTCAGAGTCAATCTTATATTTAAGGCAGTAAGGCTTCAGAAACTGAGACTCGAGGACAGAATTTCTGATTTTCATCACAGCGTCATGAAAGATTTTGATGATTCTGTTTCTATTTTTACATCCTTTGATGATGATTTCAGAAATGAAAGGGAGACGTTTTTCAGACGGCGGTACAAGCTCATGGTCGGTGAGGTGCTGGATGAACTGAAATTCCAGATTGAAGAAATCGACCGGATCACCAGAAACGTTCTTGAAAATTTATGCTGTATTTCTGTAGACAGCTACATGTGCAGATTTAAAATCGATGAGATTCTGGATTTCTCCCGGTGGAAGAATGTAAATGAGTTCTGGGGCGGCATTTTCCCGCTGTTTAGAAAAAGAGGGGAATACAGGGGCATTATAGCGTCCGAGCTTCGAAAGGTTAAAGTGGACTTTAGGGAAAAAATGAACACCGTTTTTGGTGACGTGCTCAGCGACAGTGCCGAAAATAAAAAGCGGACTGATTTTCTTCTCGGTTTCAGCAGAGAAAGCGACTAGCAGCGCAGGATCAAAATAAGTTTGAAAATTGCTCCTGATGTCAAATTTCGTTAATCAAATTATCCTTCGGAATTATGTTTTTCTGCGATGTGTGATAAAAATATAAGGTGTTTTTAGGATAATTTGAACTGTGGGCTGACATGGTGGAAAGATTATGGGATTTGGAAAAAATTATTGTGTTTTTTTGAAGAGAACAGTCGAAGCGGCTGTTTTTTCTTTAATGATTGCCTCTGTACCTGCTGCATCGGCAGGGGACGGCCAGAGTAAGGAAACACAAGCCCGGATAGCAGCACTCAAGACTATGGCGACGGCTCTCCGCAATTCAGCCGAGCTGGTTAATTCCAAGAGAATTCTGGCTGGTCATGAAGCTCTTGACGGTTCCATATGCATGAACGGACTTGGGGACAACTGTCCGCAAGACGAGAGCATTGCTCTCAGATGCGGTTATCCGGACGCGACACCTGACGGAATTATCAGAGCTCTTAATGCGGGCCTGGAACAGCTTGGTGATGAACTGCCGCCTCCGGACAGCAAATGGGTATTTGTCTACAAGGAATGGAGTGCCGATGCCCGTCAGATCCTTGTGTCTCTGAACGGAGCGCCTATTTCAGATTCCTTTGAAAGCGAAGAGGAGCTCACCTTTAAGCACAAGTGTTATATTTTCTATAACACTCCATGCTATGTCGATCCCCGTCACAGCAAGTTTGACGGCAATCATGAAGGTATTCAGATAAGACTGTTTACTGATGGATGCTGATTGGAATTTCTGCTTTTTTCTGTCCGGCCGCTTCTGAAGATGCGGCAGATGAGTAATGTTTTTCCTGACTTTGTTCTGCCGTTTTTTTTTTGTGTTATGCGTACCGGCGCATGATTTCATGGATCAGGAGTTCTGGTGCAGAAAACATGTACCCGGGATAAAGCAGGAATGATTCTGAGTAAAAAAACGCCGCTGCATGAAAACAGCGGCGGAGTCCGGGAAAAACGGAGGTCTGAATAGGAGGGCTGCTTTTAGCTCTCTTTTTCATTCATCAGATCCGGACACGCTGTTTTAATCTGTACTTTCGCTGCTGTCCGGGGTTTGAGGTATGTCCGGGAGCATTCTGTCTCCTGTTTCCTTTACGTACTGTTCTCTGAGTTCAATGATATTGATTTTATCAAGACCTTTGTTCACCTTGTCCGTTACCCAGTTGAAGAATCTTGCTCCGTTGCGGTTCAGACTTCTGTCCATTGATCCGCCGCTGAGCGCCACATGCGAGGCGGTGCGCATATTTTTCCAAAAACTGTAGAACGGCAGTTTGAATTTGACCATGTAACCGGATGCATCCTCAATCACATATCCTTCTATGTGCTCGGCGAGCGGATCGAGAGTTTCCTTCTTCTGGCTTTCATACCATTTTGCGAACTCTTCCGGTGAGTCAAGAGTGCAGCTCTGAGTTTTGACTTCTATTCCGAGTTTTGTTCCAACCTCCCGGACCTCTTCAGAGCTTCTGCGGGAGAATTCTATATCATTGTCTATGATATCAAGCAGCACCACCTTGCTTTGACTGTATCTTATGATATGAGGATCATTTACCGTATCAATGCATTCCATTACAAGAGTCACATTGTTTTTTTCGAGATATTCATGCAGGTAGACCGTGTCCTTGCAGCAGTCGTCGAATACTTTCCTGAAATAGCCGGCGAACTCTGAAAAAGGATTTGATTTGGATGTTGCAAATATTTCTCCGTTGTATAGTGAAAGAAGACCGAGGAAGCCGTTTTCCTTTACGTATACCTTTGCAGGAAATTTCAGACTTTTCTGAAGAATGTTAGGTTTTGTTTCAGCTCGTTCACCTATGTTGAAGAATTTGCGGTAGCCTCTGGCCACAATTGTTCCGGAGTAGATATCTATAAACAGACCTCTTGCGGTGATTGTCTGCTCGTTCCATATTCCCCTGTCAAAAGCCTTTCTTGTGAAATTGAACGAGGATATCGATCCGAAATTTTTCTCAGTGATATAGGTGTTTTTTCTGAGCTCGCGGACAAGCATGGGAACTCCGAGACCGTAGGCCTGATCAAATACGTTATTTTTGTATTCACAGGCGGTGATCCCGTTTTTATCAATCTTCACCGCTCTTAGATTTCCGCCGCATTCAACCTTTCCTTCGAGGCAGTACACATTTTCATACATCATGACCGGATCGTTTCCTGTGTTGCGGTGTCCGAAGATCTGAATAAAATCGCTGTTCTGAGTCTGATTCCAGGTTTTTGCCGCAGCTGCGTAGTCATCATAGGAGCCCGTTCCGTTGATAAGATCTGCAGTGGAAACGGCCACCAGACCCAGAGGCGGAATATTGGATATACCGCCATGGCAGATGAGAAAGGTTTTTCCGCAGTAGGTGAAATATTCACACTGTCTGAGGCGTCTGCAGAACATTCTTATTTCTTTTTTGTCGATGTCCTTTATCTGCGGTATTGTCCGGTATTTGAAATCACTTCCCCGGACATCTCCGTCCTCGGCATAGTTTTTCAGATTTGCTTCATGGTTTCCTTCAATAAAGTGACAGTTTTTCCTGTCCCTGATGCTGATTATGTATTCAAGAACAGCAGCATTTTCTATTCCGCGATCCAGAAAATCTCCGAGAAAAATATAGAGTTCATCATCCTTTATTTCTCCGACAGCCTGCTGAAGAACGGTATAGCAGCCGTGAATGTCACCGATTACATTAATTCTGGAGTAGTTTGAATAATCAGCCGGTTTAAGCACGATTACAGGTTTGTCTGACATTTTTCCCTCCTTATAAGATAATCTGCTCGTTGTGGCTAAACACCTGGATCCAGCTTGGTACTTCGCATTTTGAAAGACTGACGTTCATTCTCTGAATATGGATATCATCAAGTACATTCATCTCTTCTCTCAGGCGGTTCCTGCGGATGCATTCCTCCACGGGAACATCGGAAAAATCAACCATGATTACTCTGTATTTGAGCTCCTTTGCTGCATTTCTGTATTTGTTAAAATCTGTTGTTTTAATGTGGCAGGCGTCGACTACAGTCAGATCTCCTCTGCTGAATCTGCTCTGGAGCATATCATTAATGCATTTAAACACCAGGGTATTGACTTTCTGGGACACATCAAGCTTTCCATCCGGGTGAATGACCGGTGATGAGTACATAAGTCTGAGCTTGTCTGTGGAGATCGAATACGGCTCAAGACCGTTTTCACGTACCCAGGTGCTTTTTCCGGAAGCCGGCAGACCTCTTGTTATCACTAAAATTCTCATATTATTCCCTTTACTTCTGTTTTACTGCGGTGTTTTACTGTTGATGAATTTTTTCATGTATGGATGTTTAAAAATTCCGCCGAATGCGGAAAGCTGTAAGCTGTGCTGTTATATGAAACATCTTCGGGTTCTGTGTCAGAGCAGTGATGTGAAACCCGGCCGCATTCAATCAGTTTTTGGCAGCTTAAAATCCGCCGGTCCTGTAATCATGAAGGAAGATGACGGATCCCAGCAGTGCGGATCCAGGCGGTCTTTAAACTCCCTGATGCAGGCTCACTGCAGCCGCGCCGCGCCGCCGCCGGAGCTTCACAGCAGAGTCTGCCGGGTACGGCTGTATATGCTGTCCTGCTGTAATCAGGACAGTTTTAAGTACGGTGCCGGTTTTCGGCTCCTGCAGGATCATACGATCTTCCCGCTGTTTAACGGGCGCTTAATTTCTAAACCCTGACTGCTTTATGAAGAATCATTATAGCATCAAGAAACCCCGAGATATAAGTGTTTGAGATTCAGTAAGCACTGATCCTGCTGCAGGTTTAATGATAGAGAAAATTTACATGCAGGGCTGAAAGACCTTAGGAATGCTTTATCCTAAATTCCCGGGGGTAATTTGTAACTACATTAATCGCTACGCTTCATCATCTGATAAAGTCTTCGGCAATGAATTATGAGCTTGCAATTTATCCCCTTGTTTATCGAAATAATTCGGGTACTCAA
>JAEEOK010000119.1 GCA_016284235.1 Succinivibrionaceae bacterium | reverse complement strand
TATATTACACGCGAAATCATATAGAAGATATTTTCAAGCTTTGCAAGGGAGACTGCAAAATTTTGCCTTTGAATATAAGGAAAGAAGAAACTTTCAAAGGACACCTGCTGATTACGTTTATCGCTACAGTTGTAATGAAGTTAATCTTCAAAAAATTGAAGAACTACAAAATAACTCTGGAGAATCTGTTTATGATTCTCGATCAGCATAGATCAAAAATTTATGACGAAACAATCATAGTAGGTGAATGTTCAAAGCTTATGAACCATATTTACAAAACTGTTTTCAATATTTCGTGTCCTACAGAGATTGAATACCATGCACCAAAAAATCTGAATGACATAATAAAAGAGATTGGTTCGGATATGATCACATCCAGTGCGAATTAAAATGAAGGATTCTTATTACGCATTAAGCAATTTCAGACAAAAGTTGTAGACACAAAAATTATCGGGAACTAGTGATTATGGAGATTTTTAATCCTGGTTCCGCCTTCCGGTACAGCATGAATGTCGGGGCTGACCTGCCGGAAAATCGCGGATTCCGGTATTGAGACAAACGTTCTCTCTGCAGGCTGCAGGGCCGGCGGCATTGTAGAACCGGACCGGTACCAGTTCTGCCGTTTTGAGCATGTTTGCAGTCAGTATGCGATCTGTTAAAAGTGTCCGGTGCTGCACTTATTCCTGGATTTTTTAATTTTTTGTATGCTATGATGTGGCAAGTGGAAAATACCGGCTCATTTCTTAAGTTATCAATGTTCCGCTGAAGTTTATCCGGCTGCGGCTCGGATGGATCAGAATGCAGGGAGAGCAGCCGGAACGGATCAAAATAAATGTGTGGCATTAATTCAACTGAATATTTGTATGTGGATACAGAAACCACAGGACTGGGTGAAACCGACGAACTGTTATGTGTGAGCGTCCTTGATGACAGCGGAAAAGTCGTATATCACTCCCTTGTCAGACCAAAGATTAAAACCCACTGGGAAGAGGCTCAGAAGATAAATAACATATCGCCTGAAATGGTGAAGAACGCTCCAGAGCTTGAATCTGTGATTTCCGATCTTTCAGAAATTTTCAAAGGAAAGCACCTGGTTGCATACAATATGAAATTCGATGCCAGATTTCTTAAGGATGCAGTATTCTGTGCCGCCTCTCTTCATTGCTGCATGCTGGCATATGCTGAGTTCAGAAGGGTGCCGGATACGCGTCACGGCAATGGCTGGAAGTGGCATAAGCTCATTAATGCAGTTGCCAATGTGAACGGAAGTTTTACATTTCAGGCTCATGACAGCACTGAAGACTGCAGAGCGACAAGAGAAGTCTGGACCAGCATTATGAAGGATCAGACGATAGCCAGGAAATACGGTTTCTGCCAGTCATGAGTTCTGAGATTAATCTGCCAGTCGCCTACTTTCTCCAGAATTTAGTTCTGGTTTGCGACTCTGATCGTCCGGCGCAGCCGGTGTAGCGGGTGCATACTCTTTCACGTCCTTTGTATTCACCCAGAACATTTATGTAACCTGCTTCCTGAGGTATTTTCCCCGCAGAGAAGCTTTTTTTGAAACGTCTGATTCCACTGTTATCCTGGATTTTTTTTAATCTGTCCGAAGATGACAGATTCATATTTTTTTTATCATCATTCAGACTTGATTCAATTGCTGAACTTGTCACCCCTGTGCATTCGCTGTATCCCTTTGAACAGCAGCCTGATGATGCTGCGGATAAAATCAGGATGAGGCAGAGAGCATGACCTGTTTTAATTCCAGCTTTTTTGATTGTTTTCATTCTGTAACCTGTTTCAATTTTTTTTGATTGCAGTCACTGATTCAGTCTCAGTCACTGTTTTTCCCGGCGTTGCAGATGGGGTGATCTGCATTCTGCACAGTTTTGACCTGTAACGTCATTATCCGATTAAACCGGGTAGGTTCATCTGCACAGCAGTGCCCCACAGGGAAAATCTGCTTCTGTGCATGAATCCCGAAGCATCGGAGAATATCACAGCCTGATATGCTCCTTCTGTGTTTAGGCAGGCACGTCGCAATATTCTTCGGATCTTTCAAATTTCTGTTGGAGCGGCGCTGATCGGAACACTGACTGAACTCTGGCCCGGAGTGTTAACTGCAGCCGAAACTGCATTTCAGAAGCAGCGATGTAACTGCAGGGACTCTAAACCCTGGTATCAATCTGCCAGAGAATGACACTAAATCGCGTTCACTCTCAAACAAACATCCCTGAGGTGTTGAGGTTCAAAAGCTCTGAGGGTAATCCCCCGGAGTTTTTTCATTTCAGGCTCTGCCACCATCCGGTTGCAGGGCCTTTTTTACTGGAAAAACGAAATGCCAGGAAAACCACAGAGACCGTGTTCTTATCCCGGATGCTAGAAACTCACTGACGGAAGGTTCTGCTAGGAACATGCAAAGGCTGAGGCAAGACGCTACGAGAAGTATCAGTGTGATCCAACGGCAAGAAATTCATGGCGTTTAAGGAGCTGATGTTGGTTCGCCTCAGGAGATTCTCCAGCTTGCCTGCAAGGTCGGTTTTATTTCTGATCTGCAACATGGTTATTGATGCTGAAAAAGAGGAATCTTTCTGTTCATGTATACAATGAAGAAGAGGCAGATGAACCCGTGTTCCCGATATGTGACAGTTTCATTTCGACATTTTACCGAAGAATTGTCTGTACTGTCTCATCCTTTCCATTCAGCGATTTACAACCGCGCTTATAATACGCATGCTTCTCCAATTGACCGTCTTCACAGCTTGGCGATTTTATAGATGTCCGATCGTTAAACAGTTGAAGGATTAACTTATCGTACATTTCTTGTGTTAACTCTTTATTTTCTGAATGAATCAATATTATCATAATTTCGATTTTGTGTTTGTCGCTGAAAAGCGACCGTTTAAAGGCAGGGACCAAGAACCTCTGCCTTTTTCAATTCAACAGCCCTATGTGCCTGCTGTTCCTTTCCATCATTTCTCAGTCAATGCAGCTCAAATAATTAGGACATTCCCGGAAATGCAACCACGTGATGCTTATTATACAATTGATATTTGAACAAAATCTAAACAATATATTTTTGATGTTTCAACAATGTAAATTAGACAGATTAGAAACATTGCATAACGATTCAGTAAAATTCGTCACTGAGTCAGAGCTGCAGAGATCAGTCAGATTGAATAAAAAAGGGGATTTAAGCTCAAATAAAATAGCTCTCTACAATATATAAGTATTTATCAGACGATAAATAAAATCTTACGCTGATATTGTTTTTTTTTGCTGTTGTTCTTTCTTACTGTTATCTATCCCGCATTTTCATATTTACGGGGTCTAAAGTCCATAAATCAGGGTTTAACTTCGTTTATCCATGCAGGAAATTTCCCCGGAGGGAATTTTTTGCAGGGTATGATGAATCGAATCGGGTTTATATTATTTCGGTTAGTTAATTTTCTGCCCAGGAGGATTATTATGGTTATGGGTGTTAAAACTTCTGAACTTTTAGAAGAGCTTCTTGCGGATTGTGCCCGCTATTACGGTACGGACGGCGGCAATGATTCTGTTTCAAAAGATTCAGGAAAATCATTGCGTTCAGACAGCGCACAGACTTCTGGTGGCTCTGCAGCCGGAGAAAATTTAAATTCATCATCATCAAAAGACGATGCCTGTTCAGTGCTGAAGTCAGCCCGCTGCAGTGAAGCTGATTCTTTTGATATCTTTTCTCTTGACGGAGCGCTGCAACTCAGACGGATGTGGAATTTTAATCTTTCTCCTGAACAGAAAATTTTCCAGAACCAGTGCTGGCAGATGTTTCTGAGCTGGATGTGGGAGGGCAGTTTATGTGCTGAATGCGAAAGCAGGGATTCATATCTGTCTGCAATGTATAAGAGAGCCAAAGATGCTGCCGACATGCATCTTTATATAAAATCCCTTGCTGAAGATCTGTCTGCCTTACCACTTTCAGGTTTTAAAATAAGGATTGAAGACAGAGCATTCAGTATCACAGAAAAGGATTATAAGCGCAGCTGTGAAACTTCTGCCGGTTCTGATCCTTTGTCATGTCAGAAGATGTTCCATATTATTTATTCTGCGGTTGTCGGATCGCAGAAGGGTCTCCCGGCTTTATTCGGATTAACTGATCGTGAATTAAAGTTTCTTAAAAGTCTTGATCCTGAGAAAATTGCGTGCCTTATTCGTTCCGGTAACATTCATCTTGTCCAGATGATGGAAAGAAATTGTTTCAAAAAAATGCTTGAACTTAAGAATATGATGAACAGAGCTTTGAAAGCTGACGGTGATTCAAAGGGACGTGCCGTACAGCATGTTCGCACGGAAGCTATGCTGCTTCTGTCAAGTATTCTTGGATCCATGGTCGATCATCTTAACGGCGGAATAAAAAAGGGGTATGAACAGATTCTGGGAGATACCAAAGAAATCAGACTTCTCGAGATAATATGCGGAGAGCTTGTAGATCTGAATTTTGATACAGGTTTTATCTGTTCAGTTCTTGGTGTAACAAACAAGTTTGTCATTCGAAGGCGGAATCTTTCAAATGGCGGGATAGGAGTTTCAAGACGGGAGCAGTGGAAGCAGATCAGGGAAATCGAACCTGCAGGCAAATCTGAACTTATGTGTCACAGAACTCTGTTTCTTAATGCACTGCTTGTCGTGGAGGCTTCCTACAGCAACTGGCAAGGGGGAAGATTGCTTCATCTTAGAAAGATCATTGCTGCTTTTGAACTTTATCTCATGATTTTAAAGGAAACCTGTCCGTATCTCGCACCGGCAGAATTCAGAGAACTGACCGGTTTCATCAGAGAGCTTGGCTCCATGAACATAAGTGATTTTGTTTACGGTGATGAATGCAGGCAGAAGGAAAACTATCACCCGAAGCAAAAAAATAGTTTTACATATCCGTTCACCTACAGAAGTGATTCATTTACCTGTTGCTTCTGCAGAAAGCTATGCCGGACACCTCTGAAGATTGCCGGTATCACTGATCCGGGATTTCATTCTGAGCAGGAGAAGAATACAGATCGCAACCTGTCATTGACCCGGGAGCCTTCATCAGCGAAGACAGGCGGAGCATCTGCAAATTCCTCTGCTGAAACATCCGAAAAAAGCCGAAGAAAAAAGCATACCCGAGTCGGCATAACATTCGGCCGCCGGGCCGGCAGAAATAATTAGTGCTGATGACTTCCTGTGATCCTGTGTGATTTCTTCCGCGTTTTAAGATGAATTTTCATGCGCCATATCCGCTGTTTAACTTTTTCAGACGGAAGTTTACTGGCTGATGGAGCTGAACTTTAATCCCAGAATTCACTGAGATTTCGGAATATTTGAATCCGGGGCAGGTGAAGGGAGCCTGATAGATTTTCTTCAGTCTTTTTTTGAAAATGCACCCGTTCATGATCAGGTGATTGTTAGGTAAACCAGTGTGAACCTTGATAGTTTTTTAAAGGCGTTTCATTTTTCGGCTTTTAAGCGGGCAGTAAAAGATCCTGCTTCGGAGCATAACGGGGCAGGACGGCCGTCTGGAGATGCCGAGTTTGCATATGATTTCAGCAGTGATGGGGATTTCGGTTTTATTCCTCCGGAGGAGATCGCTGCCGGAGAATCGGATAAGGGGTTCGAAATTGCGGATGCCATAGGTCTGACTCCGTCTGAGAAGACTGAATTTCTTGATCCTCTGATCCTGTCTTATGCATCATATGTGCATCTTCTTCCCGCTTCGGAAAGAAATCATCACCGGGGACCGGGCGGACTTTTTCGTCACGGTCTTGAAACATCACTTCTGAGTGTGCAGATGAGCCGCGGTCTTGTACTTGATCAGTCCGGTTCGGTACGAAGAAAAAGGGAAATGGAAACCAGATGGAGAGCCGGTTACGCTGTTGCAGGACTTATTCATGATATCGGCAAACCTGTCTCGGATGTGTTTGTCAGAAATGCTGACGGTTCGGCAACATGGAATCCGTTTCTTGAGCCGCTTTATGACTGGGGCAGGACTCTGGGCGAACAGAGGTATTATCTTGACTGGCAGTCAGGGAGGTTCAGACGTCATGAGCATCTTAATCTTATGGTTCTTGATCTGGTTCTAACCAGAAAAATCAGAGGTTTTCTGGCTCCTGACTATAACCGTGAGATCCTGTGTTCTCTTTATAATATGGTGACGGGAAATTTTTTTGCATCTTCTCTTTCCAAAGTCGTAACGATGGCTGATCAGGAATCAGCAAAACGTGATCTTATGAGCGCCAGACTTGATGCCTCGGATCTTGCCACCTGTATTCCCGCAGAGCGGTATATTCTTGAAGCGATTATCAAACTTATGGACAGCGGGGTCTGGACAGTTAACCAGCCGGGGGCCAGGGTATGGGTTCTGGATTCAGGTACGTATGTAAACTGGAGATGCGCCGCGAATATTAAACAGATCCTGGATCAAGAGCAGATCCCGGCTGTTCCCCGAAATCCTGATGAACTGGCGTCAATTCTTCTCGAGCGGGGTTATGCCGAGTACTGTGTAAGTGAAAGAGAGGGAAGTGAACCTGTTCAGCTGAAATTTTTTAAAATTATGCCCGATGTGCCTGGTACGGCTGAGATGGATGCCCTGAAACTTACTGAGGGGGCATTTATTTTTCCGAGAGTTATGCCGCCTGCCATACGCGATTTGCTCTGCGGTGAAGATAAAAACTCCGGTTCAGCAGAGATTAATAAAACTGCAGATGCGCTTAATTCCGGTGAATTAGAAACTGTTGCACTGAATGAGGTTCAGCGCCTTGCAGAAATTGCTGTCTTTGAGGCTGAAAAAATAACCGGAAATATATCTGATCCAGAAAATTCATTAAAGGACAGGCCGATTCAGAACGGCGCAGAAGTGACGGATGATAATGATCCGGCCGGAGGTAAAACAAAGGCAGATGTTCACCAGTCCGCCGCGGGGAAAAATATTTCTGATAAATCACTAAACGCAGAGCCGGGTGCGGCGTCAGACACTAAAAATGACGGTGCGTGTTACGGCACTGAAGAAATAGGGCGGCAGTCAGAAACGGCAGCCGGCGGCGGATCCATGAGTAATCATGCTCCGGCTCTGCCGGCAAATAATTCTTCTTCCGGTACCGCAGTTCCGGGTGTTGCCGAAGAGACTTTTTTAAGACACCAAGATGAAGAATCTAATCATAAAGATTTATTTTGCAGTGCACTGTGCTGCAGTCATGGAGCCGGTGATAAAACTTTTTCTTCGGGCGTAAAAGCCGAAATTTCTGAACTCTCTTCAGACATACAGAAAAAATTTAAAAAGGGCTCTTTTCAGTATGAAGCAGAGGCGAAGGAGAAGGGGAACGGGTGTATTCCCGGGCGTGAAGGTAAAAGGGAGCAGACTGCCGAAAATTTAACTGCGCCGGCAGGTGAAAAACTTCCTGAGGCAAAATTGGATATTTCTGATTTTTACCCTCCTGAAAAAAAATCTTATGCTGTTGATGATCATTCCGGCGGCTGCATAAATTCATCCTCATTTGAATCGCATAACATGAAAATTTTTCCGGAAGATGAATTTGCCCCGGACGGTATATGTGATACATCATGTGCGGAGGCTTCCGGCTCTAAATTATCTGCTTTGAATGCTGCTTCTGAAAAAAATTCTGATATAAAATCATCCTCTCCAGGATCCACAGCCGAGGAATCGGCAGGGTTAAAACTGTCTGGAGATAAAATCGTCAGTCCGGCAGTTAATGTGTCACCGGACTCTTCAAATCACAGGCCTGAACCGGCTGGGAACAGTAAAAATTTTTCATCCTGTGTATCTGATCCACCTCCGGAGATTTCTGAGATTCGGGGATCTGAAAAGATTTCAGCCTGTGCAGATATCGCTGTTTCAAAGACTGAAAAAAAAGTTTTAAGAAATCAGAACAGTCAGAAAAAATCTCAAACAGGAACTGAAAAAAGTGGTCAGAAGAAAGTTTCAAAATCCGGGGATTTTTCGGATGATCATGTATCGGCCGGTGCAGGCTCCAAAGGATCCAAACGCAGCTCTTCAGCAACCTCACGGAGAAGGATAAAGGAGTCCGGTGCTTTACGGGGTGCTGAGCCGTCTGCTTCCGCAGAGCTTGTTTCTGATACCTTCCCGTGTGAGTTTTTCGGGGTGAAAAATCCAGCTGAAACGGGACCGGGGGCTGATTTTCTGTTTGAAAAGGTATATGAACTTGTTGAAGGAAAAAAGATCACAGGTTTTGCCACCAATACACGAAGAATAATTATCATCGGCGGTCTGCTCTTCGGTGAAAGTGGTTTTCTTTACGATGATATGGTTTCAGAAAAAATATCGGAGCAGAGGCAGGGTGAACTGCTGAAGCTGAATCTGAGGTGGTCAAGATATATAGAGGCAGCTTTAAAATACGCCTGTGCCGAGCCTGTAAGACTGCCCTTTAACATAATGACATCCTTAAAAATTTCATCGTCACTCAGTTATCTTTCCCCGGATGCCTCTTTTTTGACAGCGGAAGGAGGGAAGAGGAGAAAAGGTGGATCTGAAGGCTCTCAAAATTCCTCTGCTTCTGCAGGATGTTCTTCCACAGTGTCGGAATCCCACCCGGAACCTGTTTTGTCCGCTTCCTTTGAAAGAGCTCCTGTCTTGAATGGCATAATGTCATCCGAAGCGTCTTCATGTACTGGCGGCACAGTATCAGAGAGTACAGGAAATAGCGGTGCGGTATTATCCTCTAAATCCCCGGATCCAGGAACTTTTTATTCATCGTCTTCCCCTTTTCTGTCGGCATCAGCTCCGTCTCCGTCTCCGTCTCCGTCTCCGTCTCCATCTCCATCTCCATCTCCATCCCGTGCCGCTTCCTTGACTTTATTATCTTCTGAACTTCCGCGCAGCCGCTCCGTCGATGAAGAGGAATATCTCAGAATGATGGATGATATCAGTCTCTCGGCTTCATCAGAGAAAGAAGACAATATCAGCTCCCTTGAGGGTTTATCCCCGCTGTCTCTTCAGAACATACTGCAGGATCCGGATGAGTCTGAATCTCATGGATCAGCTGCAGAGAAAAAAACTGGCAAACGCCCGTCATCCGGAGCTTCGGGCAGGAAAAAGACCGCATCTGATGAATTGGAGCAGGTTAACCTCTGCCTTCTGGAGCTTGCAGAAAAAATGAAAAACGGAAGCCTGAGGGGCACCAGTTTAACTTCAAGAGGCATAGAAACTGATCTTGATAACTTTTTTTCTTTTATTGATGAAAGCTGGCCGCGGCTTGAGCATTTTACTGTTTTAAGCTACCTCGGGATTAAAAAAGTACCTGCCGGATCTATGTTTATGTACCGTCTTGGCAGTGTGATCCTTAAATCTTCCTTCTGCACATGATCCGGCTGACTGCCTGTCATGAACTTTCCGTACGTTTTTTTTGAAAAATTTTTTATCTTCTGGCTGCGACTTTTATGAAATTTAAAAAGGATCCTCTTGCCTCCTACAGTTATCTGTTCAGACCAAATTATGAACTTATGAATACCGTGCTTTGGTGGTGTGCAGGGCTGGTACTGCCTTTTCTTGCAGGCGGCTTTGCCTCCCGTCTTGTTCTGATGATTTTCTGCGGTCTTATGGGACTTGAAACATTTTTCAGGGGACTTGATTTAAACAGAAGGCACAGACTTCTTGCAGGTAGACCCCTGGAATTTTGCAGTCTCGAGGAGCTTTGCCGCCACACCGCTGATCATGAAAATGAAATGTGGATAGGAAAAGGGTTCGAATGGGAGACAAGTCATACTGAAATGGCGGTTCAGATTAGTTCTCTGGATGAAAATATGCTTGATCCTCCGGAATATCATTATGGTTTTCCCGGTTTGTTTTTTAAGCAGAAAACAGATCCGTCTTTTATGGGAAGCAGATGGATCCACGGTCTCGGCGACAGGGATGATGATCTCTATCAGCATCTTAAGCATATTGAAGGTCATACCCTCATTGTAGGTACAACGGGTGCCGGCAAAACCAGAATGTTTGATCTTCTGATTTCTCAGGCGGTTATGAGGGGAGAAGCTGTGATAATTATTGATCCGAAGGGGGATAAGGAAATGGCTGCCAATGCAGAGCGCGCATGCGCGGCTCAGGGTGCGGCGGAGCGCTTTATTATGTTCAATCCCGCCTTTGCGGAGGAGTCGGTAAGACTGAATCCTCTTGCCAATTTTTCAAGGCCTACTGAAATTGCGTCCCGAATTGCCGCTCTGATGACCGATAACGGCGGATCAAGTGCCACCTTCAAGGCATTCTCATGGCAGGCTGTAAACAATATAGTGCAGGGTGAGGTGATATGCGGAAGAAAACCCACACTCATGGATATAAACCACTATCTTGCCGGGGGCTGTGCGGAGCTGGTATCGGAGGCTGTAAGGGAGTATGCGCAGAGAGTGGATCCGGGTTTTCAGGATGCTTTTGCATCCTGGGAAAAGCGCATGGCTGGTGCCTCGGCGGAAAAGCAGGCTGCCATCATGAAGGATTTTTACCGGAAACATGTAGCGGAAATAGCTCCGAGTCCTGATCTTGAGGGACTTCTTTCCATGTTTGAGCATGATGCCGCACATTTTTCTAAAATGGTTTCCGGACTGCTTCCTATGATGAGCATGCTCACATCCGGATCCCTCGGCAGTCTTTTAAGTCCGAACTATACGGATTTATCCGATACCAGAAGACTGTATGATACGAGGCAGATTATCAACGGCAGAAAGGTTGCCTACATAGGTCTTGATTCTTTAACGGATTCCATGGTCGGATCCGCCATCGGCTCTCTGATTCTTTCCGATTTGACCTCGGTTGCAGGCGACAGATATAACTACGGGACGGATAACAGACCTGTGAATATTTTTGTGGATGAGGCGGCTGAAACAATCAATGAGCCTATGATTGCCATGCTCAACAAGGGCAGAGGAGCCAAGTTCAGACTTTTTGTTGCTACACAGACCTTTGCTGATTTTGCCGCAAGACTCGGATCCAGGGACAAGGCTACGCAGGTGCTCGGAAATATAAACAATGTCTTTGCACTGAGAGTTACAGATCTAGAAACGCAGGAATATATTACAGGTAAAATGCCGGCGGTAAGGGTTCGAAGCATGAGCCACAGCTCCTCGGTGAATGCAAGAAGCTCGGAGCTTCTGATTCCGGGAAGCAGCGGCAGTGAGACTCTGAATTCAGAGGAGGTTCCTCTGTTTCCGGCACCTCTTCTCGGCAAGCTTCCGAATCTGGAATATATCGCCAATCTTTCAGGAGGAAAAATTCTCAAAGGCCGTATACCTGTACTTACGCAGGACGGTCGGGATCACGGATAGATTTCTGTACGGATTCGAAGAATGCGGCATGTAGCTCTGCCGGCTGCACCAGAACCTTTTTATTGGCAGAGCGGGATTATGATCGGCACTGAAACAGCAGAACCGTAAAAATACTGATGTTGAAGTCCCGGGCTCCTAGGATCAAAAAGTTTTTTTTAGAGAAATGGTGTGTAACCGGCAGGATCCGCCCGGATTTTATCTGCTGCATTCCTGATATTTCTGCAGGAGGAATTTTCATATGATGAAGTACGTTGTCTTCGGATTGATATTTGCTATCGCGTCTGAAGTTCTGTTTATGTTTGTTTTTTACCCCGAGGAGAATCTGCGGGATTTTTTTATCAGGGAGCAGAATGCACTCAGCAGTGACTTAAGCAGAAGCAAGCAGCTTTTTGTGGCGGGATTTGCGGGAGCTGCGGAAAAAATGATTATTCATGATTCCGGACTTTCAAAGGGTGTCAGAGCCGTGTTCCTCCCGAGTGATGCCCAGATGAAAAATTCCGGTGATCTTGCAGAAATGGGACACGGAATGTTTGCAACAATCTCCGGACGTTTTTCTCTGATGAGCGAACTTTTTTATGAATATATGCTCAGGCTGGGAACTGTCGCGGCTTTCTGGAAATTGTGGATCTCTCTCCTGGCGGTTTCAGTGCTGTCCGGAATTTTAAAGCGGCGGATCAGACAGAACACCTTCGGTAAAACATCATCTCTCAGACAGGCTTTGGCGGTGAGGGGATTGTTTACTGTCTGCTATGTTTTGCTTCTTGCTGCTCTTTCTCCGCTAATTTTCGGAGTTGTACCTATGGTGGTAGCAATGTGCCTTGTCTCATTTTTTCTTGGAACTGCAGTTACGAATTTTCACAAGCGTATATGATGGGATTGTGCATAATGAAATTTGCCTGCTGAGCAGGAGGTTGATTAGTCTATTATCAGTGAGTCATGCGGTCTCAGCACGGATTATGTAATATATTTGCCGTAATTTTTACGACTAATAACAAGAGGCGAGTGGTAGCAGAAACATACACTCCTGTGGCTGAAATGAAGGATTGTCTGCGGTATTCAAAATGATTGTTAAAAACCGGATGGTATTGATTTTCGACTTTAGACGTGAAATAAATCTACATTTCCAAAGGTACAAATCTTCATAGGCAGGTGCATATGAAGATTTATTTGAATCGTGATTTGTTAAACTGCATGGAAATCGGCATGCTTTTTATACCTCAAGCATTTTTGGATCCTGCTTGTTCATTTCCATCTTTTTCTTTTCATCGATAACAATTTCTTCCTTGATATTCTCTACTTTTTTGTTGTTATTGATTTCGATTTTCTGCTCATTCAGCTTTTCTTGCTGCTCCTGCTTGCGTTTGGCAAGTTCCTCAAGGAATTTTCTTGTTTTCGGACTTGGCTTGGTTTTCTTGCCTACTGAAATAAGAGTTTGATTGATGTGCTCAAGCATATCCACCTTGGTGTGATAGTCGATGAACTTCGCTCCCACAATTGAAGTTCTTAAATCTTCAAGTCCGTTGGCGTAATCCTGCTGATCCTCGCATTTTTCCAGCTTTCCTTCCTGCTCCTTTATATCAAGCATTTCGATTTTGCTTTTGGTGCTGGTAACCTGATCAATTGTGGTCTGAACAAACTGTGCAAGCTCGGTGGTGGAGATTTTTCCTCCCTTGTAGGCCTGCTCTAGTTCTCTGTTGATGGCCTGGGCATGTTCATCAACTGATTCGTTGTCGAGACATTCATCCATGTCGTTGAGCATCTTCTTGAATGTGGTGTCGGCAAAATTGTCCTTTATGTTCACAAGATGATCCAATTCCTTGTCGGTAAGGGTTACAAGTTCTCCGTTAAGGTTCTTGAGCTTGGTCTGGATTTCATCCATGCGGCTCTGTACTTCGGAGCTTGGATTAGGGATCTGCTTGTAGTTGTAATAGATATCCTTGAGTAGCTCTCTGGTTTCCTCCGCGAGTTTTTTGGTCTCGGGTGAAATAGGATTATTGTTTTCCTGGTTTATCAGATTCTGGACATCATTGATTTTATTGTTTTCAACAGTATCTAAAATGTTGTTTTGATTGATTTGGTTAATCGCACTCATTTTGCTTCCTCACTTGACTTTTCCTGTAAACGTTTCATAGGTGAAACGGTTACAAAATTTATCTGTAAATTTAACCCTTATGTTGGTAATTTTTTTTGTTGCTGGATTTGCTGGCAGAATAGACTACCTTTATACGCCTGATCATATCGCTTATTTCAATACCCGATATGACTGACTTTTGCTCATGATGCCTGATAGTTCAATGTTATTCTCGAAGTGATTTTTTTATGGAGAAGTTATTCACGTTTTTGGCAGATTTGTGCCGATTTCTTTATCCTCATATTTTTTTTTTGAGTCCGCATTTCCTTAAACTGATCCCTTGTCATGTACTTTTCTCTTGCTGCTTGGTAAGTCAGTACGTTTCAGATAAAGTTTTTGAATGCACTTTCTAGGTATTTCAACGACTGCTGAAGCACTTGGGAATGATTGTCTTTAAGTCTGCCGGCTCTTTTCCCTTTGCGGAAAAAGATTTACCAGTCCCGTAAGACAGAGTTTACAATTATAACTGTGTTGTTATGGTTTTATCTGATTGTGCCGAAGATCCCGTCCTTTAGGACGTGGATATAAGGTATAAATTTGGGTATAATCTTTCTTGCTGACAGGGATAAACTTCGGTTTTCCCAATGACAGCAGATCAGTCTAGGGCATAGCCGTAGAGCTTGCGAAGAGAACCGTATTGCCGGTCCTCGACAAGATCCCAGTGAGAGTAGTTTACTGCTGACTGCGGGAACTAGTAGGAATACCCTGCTTACAGGCAGGGGAGAATGTCAAGGAATGTAATCATGAAATTTTTAAAATTTGCTGCGGCATCGCTTATGATGTTCGGGTTTTCATCAGTTTATGCTGATATCTACGAAGGTTTTTTTCATAACGGTTATCACTATTCAGTTGAAATAACCAGACTGGGTGACGGAACCTACAGACTTGACTATGGTAATTCCAGCGGAGCCTTTGACATAACAAGATGTGCAGCATCCGGCAGATTAAACGGCAACAGACTTATTCTTACTTCCGTAAGAAACTGCAACGATATTAAAATCGATCCGGATACTAATGCTGAAAGTGTGGTCAAGAACTACACCATGTCTGACAGAGTTGAGTATGCTCCGGACGGGGACAACGGAATTATTGAATACAACACAGACGGATCCGGGGATTCGATGAATCTTATGCGTACAAGAAAGGCTGACTGAGACTTTCAGTCTGATTTGATCCAGTTTAACCGTGGCAGTCGGAGATCCGCATATGTCAGGATTTTCGACTGTCATTTTCTTTTGAACGGGCGGGACTCAGCAATCTTTAAATAACCTAGACTTGAAAATATTCATAAGGAACAGTAGAAAATTAACCTTTACATTTAGCGTCTGAGTTTGGTGTTATTATGTAGTTCCATTCACCATGCCATTCTTCCTGTGATAGATTCATTTTGTTTAATTCTTCATCTGATATTTTTATCCCTGTTGGGTAGTCATTAGGATCTACAACGCATGTTACTTTTAATCCAGAAGAACCTTCTGGGGAAGTCGTTGTTGAAGAAATTAGATTAAAAGATTCACAAATTTTGGGACTATGTTCGCATAGCCCATATCATAAAGGATAATACCTAATTTACTTAAAAAATCATCATTATTGTTAAGTTTTAATATACGAATCCTCCATTTTAGGGGGA